>JBDNAW010000061.1:0-55255 GCA_039768255.1 Akkermansiaceae bacterium
GATGAGGTTACCTTCTTCATTCCTTCGACATCAGCAATTGCCTCTTCGATGGGAACGACGATACCGTTATTCACCTCTTCCGGGGTCGCATTGGGATACGGCACGGTGATGGTCACCGCATCAAAGGCGAGCTCCGGAAAAACCTCCTTACGTAACTGGAACCACGTTGTGAAACCGGCGATAAGCACCGCGAGCATCAGGAAGTTCGCCGCGACGTGATTACGGCTGAACCATTTGATCATTTTCTCCATCTCTTATTTGGCCGAAGCCTCGTCAGGGGTTTTCTCCTTAGCTTCCTTGGCAATCTTGGCCTCGGTGAGCTTCATCCCTTTCACGGGGACCTCGAGACGCGTGAGAATGATGCGCTCTCCGGAAATGACCCCCGAGGTGGCATAGACAAATTGGGAAGAGGAGCGGGCGATCTCCAGCATGCGGAACTCCAGTTGACCCTCGGAATTTAAGATCGCGATTTGATCACGACCACGCAGCGCGGCTCGCGGCACTGCAATAACATTCGGGAGGCTTACCGCTTCCACGGTGGCATCAACGAACATGCCCGGTAGCGGTTTTTTAAATGCGGGTGGATTTTCATCGTTACTCTGAATCTCGGCGACCACGTATGCGGAGAGTGTTGCACGATCGAGATCGCCTTCACGTCGAGTAACTTTCGCAAGCCAAGTGAAAGTTCCGTCAGTGAGAGAAATGACAGCAGCCGCTGGCACGAGTGGGTAGTCCGATAGAGTAAAGGGCAAGCGAACCTCGAAGGCTTCATTATCATAAACTTCTCCAATCCGAACACCTGCCGCGACCGTGGCTCCGAGATCGAGCGTAGTTTGGCGAACTCGACAATCGAAAGGAGCTCGGACATTGGTTCGATTGAGATCTTCCTTGGCTTTTTCCAACATCGCTTTCGCCGATGCCACTCGGGCTTCCGCGCTTTTTAAGAACGGAATGCGCAGCACCATTTCGGAAGCAGGGCGACCTCGACCAATCTTTTCCCAATCACGGATTGCTTGCTCACCACGTGCGGCTTCTTGCTTCAATGTGAGTTCCGCATCGGCAAGGGCAGCCTCGGCTTGAGCAACTGCAGCAGTGTAGTTTACCTTATCAAGCCGAAGAACGACTTCGTCTTTCTTAAATTCACCTCCAACGACGAATCGCGGATCGACAAAGACGATACGACCAGGAACTTCGGCAGTGAGGACGGTCTCGCGTCTAGCCGAAACAAGACCTTCCGAAGTGAGCTGAACCGTTGTCCCGGACTCACCCGCGACATGGACTTCCACAACAGGAATGACCTCGATGTTTTCTTTCTTCTTGGCCTCCGAAGCAAGGGACTTAAGGACAAAAATAATCGCGCCTGTAATCCCAAAAATCCCAAGGCAGACGATAAGAGTGAGAATGACTTTTTTCATGTGATCAATTGATTATTTGCCAACGCGATAGTCACCGCCGAGAGCGAGGTGGAAGGTGATTCGATTGTCGAGACGGAGCCGCCGGAGCGTTACAAGTTGTGCAGCAAGATCGATGCGGTTCTGCTGTGCATTGATCAACATGAGAGCATCGCCCGTGCCGCCTGCGTAGTCGTCATAAGCAGCAGTGGCGGCTTTTTGAGAGCTTGAGAGCGCATTTGCGACAGCAGCTTCACGTTGCGCGAGGAAACGATCAGCAACGAGGGATTGCTCAACTTCGCCGAATGCATTGAGAACGGTTTTTTGGAGCTGAGCAAGTGCTTGGCGATCCTCAGACTTGAGACGATTTTTTTCTGAACGGATTGCACCACCACGCCAGATCGGCTGAGTGAGATTTGCGCCAAGGGACCAAATGCCAAAGTTAGAATCAACGATATCACGAAGACTTCCAGACGATGTTCCGGCGCTCGCGGTGAGCTTGATGCTTGGATAAAAAGCGAGCGTGGCTTGCTTGAGAAGACTTCCGGTTGAGGCGAAGTTCCGCTCCGCCGCGAGGATGTCTGGACGCCGCAGAAGAAGTTCGGAGGGTAATCCCGCTGGAGGCATGGGCGGGACTTCCGGGAGTTTGTGGAAACCCTGAAACGCTCCGGCAGGATAACGCCCCATCAGGAGCTCGAGTTGACGAACCGCTTGCTCGCGCTCGCCTTTCCGCTGAGCGGAAACGGCTTTGGCTGAAGCAAGTCGGCTTTCGGCCAGACGAAGCTGCGACGCAGAACCACCTTCATCTACAAGCGCGGATTCGAAACGATCACGCACGATATCGATGGTGGTTTGAAGAAGCTGTTCCGACTCGGCGGCGAGAGCGATTTTCTCATTTACCTCCCCCATCGCGAGCCAAGCACGCAAAGTCTGAGCGGCAAGCGACGCCCGAGCGGCACGATAGTTCTGACCTTCCATTTCCGCTTGCGCAATCTGCGCAGCAACACCCGCCCGATTAAAGCCCCAGATATCAGGCTCCCAAGTAGTGGTGAAATTTGCGCCGTAACTGTCAAAGGTCGATGGAGGGATGGCACCTCCGAATGGAGAGGGAAACCCGACGAAGTTCTGCTTATTTCGATTTCCCGATAGCCCAGCTTCAAGATTTGGCTTCAAGGCAGCTCCGGCAGTGCGAGCAGAAGCGATGGCGCGGTTCACTCGCTCGGCGGCAATTCGCATATCAGGATTCGCCGAGAGTGCTTCATCGACGATCGACTCCCCTCGCCCACCCGCAATGCGACGGACCCAGTTGGTATCAATCCCAGTCCGAGCTTCCGGCGTGGCGGACCAACGGCCAGGCGCGTCTTTTTGCGCAGTTCCGATTCGTGAACTTGGAGAATAAGCAGTGCAGCCCACGAGAATGAGCGCGAGTGAGCATGGCAGGAGCGTTTTCACGCCTTTCCCCCTTTCAGGAATCCCGCTTCGCAAAAATCGATCATGCGCTCCATGAGCTTTGAGATTTTTTCCTGCTTCACCGCGCCTTGAGAAATTCTCGTGAGGAGATCGCCATGCATCAGGGTGTGAGAGACGAGACCGAAGGAGAAATGGATATTCCAAAAGACATCCTTCTCGGTGAGATACGGGAGCGCTTTTTGGAACGCTGGAACGAAGCCTTCGGCGACTTGATGAAACTGCGACATGACTTGAGGTGGAAATTGATAAGGTCTCTCGCCGACGAGACGCCCCATGAGCTTTGCGAAAAGACGTTCACTGAGTTCGCTCCCCGTGAATTGTGAAAGGAGCGGTTCGTGGAACGCGCGGAGAAGTTCACGCACCGTCGGATTTTCTAAATTCTCGAGCCGCTCAAGCCTCTCGACATTAATGGGCGCGACGAGTGCGATGACCACCGCATCGATCAGCCCCTCACGAGACCCAAAGTGGTAGTTCACCGCCGCGACGTTAGCCTCCGCCCGTCTGGTGATTTCACGAAGCGAGACGGAATCAAACCCTCGCTCCGCGAATAAAGCGGTCGCGGCATCGAGAAGCTGACGCTTCGTGCGGGGTTCGGCTTGGACGGTGGCGCTCATGAGATTCAAACAGTTGTTTAAAATGGACTTTGGATTTTTCAAGCGCTTGTTTGAATTTTTTTGCTGATCGCTCCTCCGCATTGACAAATTGAGAGTTGTAGCGGACCCATTGCGTGTCACAACACACCGCGATTTTATGGAACAAGCTCCCGTTGAAGAATTCACCAAGGTCGAATCGATATTTGTTCGTGAGAAAAACTGCCTCTTATTAACGGCAGATTTCTCCCCCATCTTCACGGACCACTACGTGCACTTAATGGATCTCAAAGAGAAGCACACCGAGTCACTCGATAGCATCCTCAAGGACTTTCTCGCGGGACTCACTCTTCATCTCACGGCACGGCCATGGGCAGAGACGATTGCTTGGACCGCGAACCTGCGCGCACCACGGGCCAATTTTTTCGTGACCGGAAACTCCACCCACGAGCAAATCACGGGGCGACTTTTCACCAAGGACGTTCGCGAGCCTGACCGAAACTTCCTTTACTCACAAACCCTTGTTCCTGGTGGACAGCCGCGCACCTCCACCATCGAAGTCGATGGCAAAGAGCCTCTCAAGTGGATCGAGCAATTTTACCGCCAATCCGAGCAGCGCCCCGGTAAAGCCTTCCACCTTGCAGGCGACCGATATGCCCTCGTCGCCGCTCAGCCTGACTTCGACGCAGAATGGTTTGAGAGCTTAACTGCTGAATCGGTAGCCAAAATCACCAACGAGCTTCCTCATAAAGTGCTCGAGACGCGCAAGTTCCGTTTCCATTGCGGATGCAATCTTGAAAAAATCATGCCAACCCTCGCAGCCTGGAAAGAAAAGCCGGACGAACTCTTCGGCGATCAAGAAGCGATCATCGTGCAATGCCCAAGATGCGGGAAGCAATATGCCATCGCGCGCGGGGATTTGTAAGGGGATCGACTGCGCTCGCTCGATGTCATCGTATTCCTGAACGCATTACCTGCAGGAAAGCCGCATAAGATTTAAGAAAAACGCTAAGCAACCTCTGAAATGGGGCACAGTTTTTGCGCCCAAGTGGACTTTGATTGCTAACGGAATTACTCTTACCCATTCCTTCACGAGCTAAATCCTCACGTCCTCAATTCACATCATCAAGAAATGTCCGCTCAGGAATCTCGACTCTCACAAAGTTCTGCCGTATTCTCCCCCCTTCATGGCAAGCTGTCTCCAATCCATCTATGAGGTTTACGCGCATCAAAAAGCGGACCTCCTTCTTCATCTCGTGAAGCGGAACGAAGATTGGAGTAACACCATCATTTTCCTACGGAGTCGTGATGAGCTTCATGAGCTCACGACCGCTCTCAAGCACGAAGGAATTGCTGCCGACTCCATCTCAGGAAACAAAAAACCAGAACTCCGTGAACGCGCGCTCAATGAACTAAAGTCTGGGACCATCCGCATCCTCCTCGCGACCGAAGCGATACTCCGTGACGCTGACCTCACCGGAATCTGCCGCATCATCCAATTCGACTTTCACGAGTTAGAACAAGACTACCTCTCCCGCGTCGAAATCTGCAGTAAAGAAGTCACCACCTTCGTCACGCAAGACGACGCCAAACACCTCGCCAAACTGGCAGCGCTCACCAACGACAAGCTTGAGAAGAAACGCGCCGAAGATTTTCCCTACGCTTACCAACCGCGAAAAATTAAAGCGAAACACGCCAAAGGCTGCGGCCCAAACAAAACCGGCTCCAAGCCACTTCAGCACAAAAAGCCAAAGCTTAAAAGCAAAGGCCCGCGTCGTAAAACAGGCCGAACACGTAAGCGCTAAAAAGCTGATGCTCGACATTCTCTACCAAGACGAATGGATCATCGCTGTCGACAAGCCCGCTGGGCAGCTCGTCCACCCTGCTGATGAGCCGAAGCCAGACGATGAGGTCACGATGAAAATTCTACGTGATCAAATCGGTCAAAACGTCGAAACAATCCATCGCCTAGATCGCCCCACCACCGGTGTTCTCCTCTTTGGTCTTTGCCGAAATACCGCGAAAAAACTCCGCCGCTTTTTCGAGACTCAGCAGATTTCCAAGAACTACCTCGCTCTCGTCCACGGAACTCCTCATGAGCAAGAATGGTCTTGCGAAGAAGCTCTTCAGAAAAACGCAGACTCACCGCGCAAGCCCGCTCGCACCGACTTCAAAGTGATCCAGCAATGGGGAAAATTCACCCTTCTCGAAGCCTCACCACGCACCGGTCGTTTCCATCAAATCCGCCGACACCTTCAACTCTGTGAGTTTCCGATCGTCGGCGACTACCGCTACTCTGGCATCGCGCTCAGCGAAAAAACCACCACCCACATCGGCATCGGAACCCGCATGCTTCTTCAAGCTTCCAAAATCGAATTCCCCCACCCGATCACCGACAAACAAGTGATCATCGAAGCTCCGCTCGATCCCGCGTTCAAAATCGCTAGAGACTCACTCTGCATGTAAGTGCGGCGTCATCGCAAGCGACGTTCCCTGTTCACCGGCAGCAACCAGCGCCTCAATCACCACGAAGTGCTCGCCGGCATGAAGATAATGAAAATTTGCCACCCCTCCTTCGATCATATCGCTCACCAGATGCTCACGCTCGGGATATTGCCCCTCTCTTGATCCAAATTCCACTTCCACCAGCCCGTCTTCACGAAGTTCAAAATGGTGACTCTCTTTCCCCTCTAAATTCAATGCCTCCGTCAAAGCCGCATGAAGCTCGTAGAAGGTCGCATCCGAAGGCAAACTCAAGCGTAGCTCACCCACTCGATAAATTACCCGGAGTGGACTCTTCAGCTGAGCAAAAGGCTCGTTCTCTGCCTCTACTTTCAGCACCTCCGCAAGGACCCCGCTTTTCAGCTGCGCTTCAAATTGCGCAATCATTTCCGCCGCCCCTTCGATCTCCAACGCCTTCTTCATAAAAGCTGCGATCTCCTCATCGCTCGCATCCTCACCCGGACCTTCCTCCATCAGCCGGTTTAGCTGCTCCAGCGCCTCAGGCGATATTTCACCGCCCGCTCCACCAGTGGAAAAATCAAGTGCATCGATCACCCTGTCTCGATGCCAAACTTCTCTTCACTTAACAAGCTCACCCTCACTTCAAGGCTCATTTTCAATTCAGCCCTCGCCGCACCACGACAATCTTGCCATCATCCTAAAACAACCTACGTTAATTGCATGAAATTGCAGATCACATTTCTCACCGCCCCCCTTATCGCCTTTTCTCAGAGCCTCGACGTCAAACCTGCGGCCGAACTCACCTTCAAAACCGAAACTGGACATTTCTACCAGATTGAAGCAGCGGAAGGAGAAACTTGGAAACCCCTCGGCGCTCCCATCAAGGGAGACGGCTTGAAGGTTACTCACACCCATTCACATTCTCCTGATTCTAAATTCCGTATCACTCGCCTCCGCAAGCAGTGGGTGCCCGTCTGGGCTGATGAATTTAATGGTAACACGCTGGATATGACCAAGTGGTCGCACGAGGAAAACGGCTACGGCGGTGGGAATAACGAGCGCCAGTTCTACTCTACCGACCCGAAATACTCCTTCGTGAAGGATGGAAAACTCCACCTCCGCGCCTATCGCGACCCCTACACCACCGTTGATGGCAAAAGACAGCCATATTCTTCAGCGCGCCTCCGCACTCTCAATCGAGGTGAGTGGAAATACGGAAAGCTCGAAATTCGGGCGAAACTCCCAAACGGTGAAGGCATTTGGCCCGCGATTTGGATGCTCCCCACCAATACTAAATACGGCATCTGGGCCGCTTGCGGGGAAATCGACATCGTAGAATCCCGCGGCTACGACACCCACATGACCTTCGGAACCCTGCATTTCGGAGATTCTTGGCCAAACAACACCCATAAAGGAACCACCTACGAATTCCCTGGCAAAAAAGCCCACGAGGATTTCCTCACTTACAGCGTCGAATGGGAGAAGGACGAAATCCGCTGGTTCGTCGATGGTAAGAAGTGGCAGACCATTCAAAAGGAAGACTGGTGGAGCGGTTCCGCCAAAGACAGCCCCACCGCTCCTTTTGACGAAAAATTTCACCTCATCATAAACCTCGCCGTTGGCGGCGGGAACTTCTTTGAAGGAACCACCCAAAATCCCGACAATATGAAGGACTCCCAATTCCCCCAGACGATGCTCATCGATTACGTCCGCGTCTCACAATGGGCGGACTAGCTTGCTGAGTTTATTCACCATGATTTTACGGTCATTACGGAATCATATCTCCACGCGAAAATCGATCACTTTTATTCAGTAAATAATCATGTAATCCACTATAAATGAGTTCATTTAAACAAAATTAAACTAAGATTCATTTTAAGTTATTCACATTTTATCCTCTCTTTATTCACACGCTGAATGTGACCATTAATCCTCACCGCTTAGGCATAGCTACATCTTCACTCTTGGGCCTCATTGATGAGGAAGTGACACAGATCGCAGTCAGACCAGCGAATTGCCTAAATATGATACGGGAATGAAAGATTAATCCCGATCTCCCGAAGAGAACTGTCAGCTTCGATTGGTGAATCACTGAGAAGGATCAAAAAACAGAAGGCCGAGGAAACACAAGAGACGAGCGACTACATTTCCAGCATCAAACGATGCGGATTCTCGATCCCCTCTTTAATTTTGAGGAGGAAGGTCACCGCTTCTTTGCCATCGACGAGTCGATGATCGTAGCTGAGAGCGAGATACATCATCGGGCGGATAACAACCGCGCCATTTTCGGCGATAGGACGCTGCTGGATCGTGTGCATCCCGAGGATACCACTTTGAGGAGGGTTGAGAATTGGAGTGCTCAGGAGCGAGCCGTAAACACCACCATTTGAAACGGTAAAGACTCCGCCGGAAAGATCTGAGAATTCGATTTTGCCATCACGAGCCTTGATCGCGTAATCAATGATATCCTGCTCGATCTGAGCGAAGCTCTTCCTTTCGCAGTCGCGGAGAACTGGAACGACGAGCCCTTTCTCAGTTCCGATTGCGACACCGATATCGTAGAAGTTATTCTCAATGATGTCAGTGCCATCGATTCGAGCATTGATCGAAGGAACAGCTTTGAGCGCCTGAACGGTAGCCTTCACAAAAAAGGACATAAAGCCGAGCTTCACCCCGTGCTTCGCAAGAAAGTCCTCTTGGACCTGCTTTCGAAGCTTCATGATGGCGGACATATCGACCTCATTAAAGGTGGAAAGAATGGCAGCAGTCTGCTGGGCATTGACAAGGTGCTGAGAGATCTTACGACGCAGCGGTGACATCTTTTTGCGGGTCACACGAGAGTCGTCCTCTACCGCTACCGGAGTGGGTTTTGCAGGAGCTGGCGCGGGTTTCGACTCTTTGGGAGTTTCCTTTTGCTTACTAGCAGTCTTTGGCGGGTCTGCTGTAGTAGCCTCGGGAGCTGGAGCAGATTCTGACACGGTAATCGATCCGAGCTTCGCGCCGATTTCAACCTCGCTGCCTTCCGCGACTTCGATACTCACAACCCCGGAAGCATCTGCTTCGAGCTCGGAAGACACCTTATCAGTATCGAGAGTGACGAGCACATCTCCCTTTTTGACAAAACTGCCGTTTTCGACCGACCAAGCAGCAACCGTTGCCGAGGTAATCGACTCCCCCGCTGATGGCACGGTAATGTTAATAACCTCACCCGAAGGTGCTGCTGAAGCATTGGAAAGAGGTTGTGAAGAACTCTGTGGCGATGGTTCAGCTTTGGGAGCTTCAGTCACCGCTCCTTCTTGAATCGATCCAATCACAGTTCCGATCGCGACCTCTTCTCCTTCAGGAGTGGTGATCGACAATGTCCCGGAAACCTCAGCTTCGAGCTCATTGGAGACCTTATCGGTCTCGAGTGTCACAAGCGTATCACCTTTTTGGACCGTATCACCCTCGGCCTTATGCCACTGAGCAACGAGCGCAGAGGTGACGGATTCGCCGACGGGCGGGATTTTGATTTCGTGGGACATCGTAGTGTAGGAGAAATGTGAATAAGATGTGAATCAGACGGAAAAAGCATTTTTCACGAGCATCTTCTGCTCGCGCTTGTGGACGGCCTTCGATCCGGTGGAAGGACTGGAGGCACGCTCACGTCCCGCGTAGCGGACTCGGGAGTGAAGGATTTTCTCAAGGCGAGGCTCGATGAATGACCAAGCGCCCATATTTTTGGGCTCTTCTTGGCACCAAATGAGTTTCTTGGCGGAAGAGAACGGGCTGATCGCCATTTTGATCGACTCGCAGTCCAGTGGGTAAAGCTGCTCCACTCGGACAATCGCGGCGTCCTTAATCTCATTTTCTTTTCGATAAGCGATAAGATCATAGAAGACCTTGCCGCTGCAGAAGATGACACGAGAGACACGCTCGGGCTTCTTAAAATCATGATGATCCGGAATAACCTCCTGAAAGGAAGTTTCATCGAGGAAATCCTCAAGATGAGAAACTGCCTGAGGATTAGTCAAGAGGCTCTTGGGGGTCATGAGCACGAGAGGCTTGCGAGTGGCTGAAAGCTTCTGGCGACGGAGGGCGTGAAAATACTGAGCGGGCGTGGTAAAGTTCCCTACAATCATGTTTTTCTCCGCACAGAGCTGGAGGAAACGCTCAAGCCGGGCACTGGAGTGCTCTGGTCCCATGCCCTCGTAGCCATGAGGAAGGAGCATCACCATCGAGGACGGCGTCTGCCACTTAGATTCCGCAGAGGAAATGAACTGATCAATGATGACCTGTGCCCCATTAGCGAAATCACCAAACTGCGCTTCCCAGAGGATCAGCATGTTTGGGCATCCCAAGGAATAACCGTAGTCAAAACCGAGCACCGCTGTTTCTGAAAGCAGTGAATTATAAACACAAAAGCGTTCCTGATCTTCACTGAGATTACGAAGCGGAATGTGGCGCTCTCGAGTTTCATAATCATAGAAAACCGCGTGGCGGTGCGAGAATGTTCCTCGGCGGCAATCCTGACCCGAAAGGCGGACCGGATACCCTTCCATGAGAAGGGAGCCAAAAGCAAGAGATTCCGCAAAAGCCCAGTCAAATGGACCACCGCTTTCGAGAGCTTCGAGACGACGTGGGATGAAGCGCTTTGCCAGCGTCGGATGCAAGGAGAAGTGATCAGGGATTGAGGTGAGAGTTTTCCCAATGTGTTGGAATTTCTCAAGGTCAATCCCTGTTTCCACGGTATCGAACGAGAATGGCGGTTGCGGCTCAGCGGTCGATCCGGTGAAGACGGTAATCCCCCTCTCTTCTTCACGCTTCCGCATCTCTGCGAGCCCATTTTCCAGCTCGCCCCAGATGGAATCGTGAATCTCCTCTGCTTCGGCATCTGAAATGATGTTTTGCTCCACTAGTTCAGCCCGATAGAGCTGACCTGCAGTCTTACGCCCAGTGATCTTTCGGTAAATGTGAGGCTGGGTAAACGCGGCCTGATCAGTCTCGTTGTGCCCTTGTCGGCGGTAGCAGAGCATATCAATCACGATATCGCGGCCCCACTTCTGGCGGAAATCGAGTGCAAACTGGGCAGCCCAAAAGAGCTCCTCTGGGCGCTCGCCATTCACGTGAAGAATCGGGGCATCGATCATCTTTGCGACATCCGTCGCATACGCCGAAGAACGAGCATCTTCTGGCATGGTAGTAAAGCCGATCTGGTTATTCACAATGAGGTGAATTGTGCCACCGGTACGATACCCCTCAAGCTGAGACAAATTCAAACATTCCGCAACTGGGCCTTGTCCAGCAAAGGCTGCATCACCGTGAATAAGTATGGGAAGAACCACTTTCCGGTTGGTCTGGGCTCCATCATCTCCAATCAGACGTTGACGCGCTCGCGCTTTCCCTTCCACCACGGGATTAACTGCCTCAAGGTGGCTCGGATTCGCCGCAAGGCTGACTCGAACTTCGCCATCAGGAAGCTGGCGGACTTTTTCATATCCAAGGTGATATTTGACATCACCATCCCCTGCTACGAGATCTGGGACATAATTCGGAGTGAATTCGTAAAGCAGAGTCGAAAGTGATTTCTTCACAAAGTGTGCAAGAATATTCAAACGACCACGGTGAGCCATTCCCATTTCAATCTCCTTCACCCCTTGCGCGGGACATTCTTCGAGGATGCGATTAAGAAGAACAAGCATTCCTTCGCCCCCTTCGAGTGAGAATCGTTTTTCTCCGAGAAATTTCTTTCCCAGGAAGCTTTCGAAAAGCTCCCCCTCGAGAAGCCATCGGAGGGCCTTCGTTTTATCCTCCGTGGTGATATCAGGTCGAGCAACGCGATTCTCAATCCGCTGACGAATCCAATGACGCACTTCCGTTTCGTGAATATGCATGAACTCAAAGCCGATGTGGCTGGAGTATGTCTTCTTCAGCTCTTCGATTAAAACTCGAAGCGGAACTGGCTCACCATCGCGAAAAAAGGCAGTTCGTGCTTCGCGGCCAAGATCCTCTTCGCGGAGACCAAATGATCCCGGCTGGAGACGAGGATTCACCTTAGCTTCTTCATCCAGTGGATTAATATGCGCCTGAGTGTGCCCAAGCGTTCGGTAATTATAAATGAGGCTAACAATTTTCCCTCGGAAAGACAGTTGCTCTTCAGAAAGTGGCTGCTCCCCCGGAGACGCTGAAGGGACTTCATCATTTCCGATTTTCTTAGGCTGCGTTGATCCCAACTCAAACCCTTCAAAAAATGCGGCCCAAACTTCCTCAACCGACTGAGGATCATCACTCCAAAGAGCGAATTTTTCGTCAAGAAGCGCGGCGTTCAGACGAGGAGAAATATGCGAGGGCATGTTTGGAATCTTAAAAGGTGTGGTGTTTCGAGCTTGGACAGCACGAGCTATGCCGTTAGTTAGTGTCCACACCTTCGCGAGTCAATCGCACAACGACTCATCCTACCTTATTTTTAAACGCATGATCGAGATTGTAAATCTCACCAAACGCTATGGCCGACATACTGCGGTCGATGGCATTTCTTTCGAAGTCCAGCGCGGCGAAGTCGTGGGGTTTCTCGGGCCAAACGGCGCAGGGAAATCCACTACTCTCAAAATGCTCACGGGTTACCTTCCTCCAACTGCTGGAGCAGGAAGGATCGCGGGGTTCGACATCTTTCGTGAATCGCTCGAGGTGCGTCAAAAAATCGGCTACATGCCGGAAAACGTTCCACTTTACGTCGATATGCGGGTGAAAGAATATCTCCGTTTCCGAGGAGCGCTCCGCGGTTTATCCGGAAAGCGCTTACGCACGCGCCTTGCCGATGTGATGGAGACCTGCGGCTTAACGCACGTTCGGCGAAAGATGATCAAGACTCTCTCAAAAGGATACCGACAAAGAGTCGGTCTCGCTGACGCGCTGATTCATGATCCCGAGCTCCTTATTCTTGATGAGCCGACAAACGGGCTTGACCCAAACCAAATCCGATCGATCCGCCGCCTCATCCAGCGCCTCGGTAAGGATCATACCATTCTCCTCTCGACTCACATCCTCAGCGAAGTGGAGATGACCTGCAATAAGGTCGTCATCATTGATGAAGGCATTGTCCGTGCCGCAGATACTCCAGGCAACCTCGTCAAATCAATGCGCCGCGCTGGTCGAATTAGCGTGGAGCTGAAAATCGCTCCTGAGGTTGGCGAAACCATCCTCCCTACTCTCGCAGACGTGAACAAAGTTTCTAGTGAACCACTGCAAGATGGATGGACGCGATTCGCGGTCTTCGTCGCTCCTAATACCGACACCCGGGTCCGGATTGCTAACCTCGCTGCCGAAAAGAATTGGGAACTGCGATCACTCGCACGACGCAATGCCAACCTCGAAGAGGTTTTTGTCGAACTCACGAGAAAGGACTAAATCACCATGCGCATTTTCCGAATCCTCTTCTTCAAAGAACTCAAAACTTACTTTCTATCCCCATTTGGGTGGTTGATCTGTGGCTTTGCCGCGCTCATGCAAGGGCTTCTCATTTCCTCAACGCTCAAAGCATTTGGCGATACCGCAATTGGGATGAGCTTCGTTCAAGCTGTCTTTCAAAACCCCACCTTCTGGTTCTATTTCCTCTTTCTCTTCCCCGTGCTCACAATGCGGCTCTTCTCGGAAGAGACTCGCTCTGGCACCATTGAGGGTCTTCTCACCGCTCCGGTGAAGACTTGGCAGGTCGTCATTTCAAAATTCTGTGCCGCCTACGTCACCTTCCTCGTCACGCTGACCCCGACTTGGTTTCACTTTCAGCTCTTTGGAATGCTCAACGATATCGATCCTCCCTTCACTTCGGGTGAAGTCAGTGGTGCACTTGTGATTTTAGCTTTGATGGGAGCTCTTTTCACCGCGATTGGCTGCTTAGCCTCCTCACTAACCGCTAGTCAAATCATTGCTGGAATCGTCGCCGCTGGCCTCCTCTTTGTTCACTTCCTTCTTGGACTGGTGACTTCCGTTTACGGCGATCAAATTCCATCTGCCGCCTTCTTCAACTTCCTGTCTTCAAGCCAACATCTTTTAGACTTCAGCCGTGGGCTCATCGATTCCCGCGCCATTGTTTACTACATCACCACGACTGCCTTCGTCATCTTCCTGACCTTCCACGTCCTCGATTACCGTCGCTGGAAATCCTAACATCCCATGTCTGACGATCCTAAAACTGTCATCTCTGAAATGGCACCTCCCCCGCAGGAGGTCACCCGTCTTGGCACCCGCACCCGTGTGGTGATCCAAATGGTGCTCGCTCTTGCTATTCTTAGCTCCGCTTTTTACCTCGGAATCATCTACCACGGCCGGAAAGATCTCACTCAAGATGGCAAGTTCACCGTTTCTGAGCGCACCGTAAAACTCCTCGCTTCCCCTTCCCTTCAGGAGCGCAGGGAACCAGTCAAAGTGATCGCAGCCCTGCGGAAAAACTCACCGCACTACGATCGCCTCCGAACCTTGATCGAGGAATATGAAAACCTCGCCGATGGAAAACTCGACGTCGATTACCTTGATCCAATCCGCGATCAAGATCGCGCTCTGGAAGTCGCGAATAATTATAGTGACCTCCTCAACGATCAGCTTTTCAGCGACGACCTCTTCATCATCGATGCTCGTGCCCAGCAAGCATCAGACACCCCAAATGCTGCAATCAATGCCGGACTCCGCTACATCAAAGTTCAGGACATGCTGGTAAAGCGCACCGACGAGAACAATCAGCGCAGAGTCATCGGCTACCGTGATGAGGAAATGCTCACCTCTTTTCTGCAAGCAGCCATCGAAGGGCGACCTCGGATTATGTATCTGATTTCGGATAAAGCCGACCTCGATATCGGCGGAGAAATTTCCCCCTCACAAATGCTTTCCGAGACGCTAGGCCAACTTAACGTCTTCCTCGCTCCCATCCGCATTTCTGAAATCGAAAGCATCCCCGAAAACGCCGAAGGAATCGTCATCTCCGCGCCGCAGTATGACTTTAATAAAAAGGAACTTGCGATCCTTGAGTCCTACTGGAATCAAAGTGGAGCCTCCCTTTTTATCGCTCTCGATCCTTCATCTCGCCTCAACAACCTCCGTTCTTTCCTCCGCCGCCATGGCGTGACACCGCGTGATGATCGGATACTTAAAGTCGAAAACGGCCGGACGCAGACGCAAGTTCAGGCTCTCTTCTCCCCCGGGACCAAAGTGAACAAAGTCACGGTAAGCCTTGAAGGAAAATCCAGCCGCTTCGAAGGGCGTATCGCAAGCCTCGAAATCCGCGAAGGTGCGCAAGACCTCGAGACTAAAGGAATCAGCCCCTTTGCTGTCATTGAGACCGCTCCCGGCTACTGGGGCGAAGTCGAATACAAGCAGCCGAATCCTAGCTACGATGACACGGCCGACCAACCTGGACCGCTCTTCCTCGGCGCGGCAGTCACACGTGGAAACACCAATATTGACCGCACAGATCAAGATAAAGGCGCTGCTAAAATGGTCATTCTTTCCACCTCCGATTTCCTTCACCCAGAGCGCATCGGAAACGAACAACTCGATTTCATTAAGAATACCACGCACTGGCTTCTCGGCCGCGAAGAGCTGATGGGAATCGGGCCACGTGGCCTTGAGCGCCGGAAGCTCAACTTGATCCCTTCCGAGATTAGCTGGCTGCAAAACGTCATCGTATTCTTTATCCCGATCAGTTTCCTCATCATCGCACTCTTTGTTTGGAACACTCGCCGCGCTTAAAAACCATGCGCCTTCTCCCTTCTATTCTCCTCGCACTCTTGGCCTTTGGCCTCGGCTCGCTTGCGCTTATTCAGAAACAGGCGGGAAACCTCAATCGTATTTTTGGGGTGCCGGCCCTCGGTGAAGATGACCAGATTTACGATTTCCAATCTCGTGAAGTAGGACGGATCGAGATTTTGAATTCGGATGGCACTCAAGCAGTCGTCAAAAAACGCAATGGCTCTTGGATCATCGAATCTCCATGGCAAGACTTCGCGGAGCCATCGCTCGTGCAATCAATCATCGAGTTTTCCGATAACCTCATTATTGAGGATGTCATCGAAGCCGATCATGTCGAAGATCTCGCCGAGTTCGGACTCGGTAGTTCAAAAATCGAAATCCACCTTTACGACACCGACGGTAGTTCCCTCTGCCACTATAACATCGGGCGCTACACCGCGTGGCGCACCGTTGTGCAAGATGAAGAAACCGGACCTCGCAGTGTTAATGAAGCAGCTCCGGGTAAAAGCAGCTTCCCCACCGTCGTCATCTGGCCTGCGGAAGAGAATCGACGCGACTACCTCTACGTCTGTGGAGACCGCATCAATCCCGCTCTTCGACGCATCCCGATTCGTTCACTTTTTCAAAACGAACTCAAGCTCCTTAGAAATCATAGTGTTTTCTACCGCCCTCCCCAGTTCACCGCCGAAATCAGCCTGCGTGATCAGAATTCTGAGATTATTCTGTCACGTAACACCCCAAACCCCAAGAGCAAGTGGAGCCTCAGCAAGCCCTTCGAGCTTGCTGCTAATAACAACGCGATCCAGTCTCTCATTCAAAAACTCACCCTCTTAAAAGCCACTGCGGTGCTTGATGAATCAAGCGAAGCCCTCGCCGAGCCACTTCCGGAAAATCTCGCGCAAACGATCAGCCTCAAATTCTTCCTCCCAGACGGCAGCATTTCTGAACCGACCAACGTTCATATCTACCCACCGGAAAACGAAAACGACGCCATCGTCTCGGCCGTCGTCAGCTATGGATCAAACCAACAACGCTCTGCTATTTTAAAACTCAACCGCGCCGAACTCGCTCAACTACCAACCAAGGTCAACGAGCTTCGCAGCAAGACCATCACCTCACTACAAATCGCTCAACTGGCAGAAGTCAAAGTCTCTGACGATGTCGGCCGCGACCTCTCTATCACCCTTGAATTCGATCCCCATGAGCGAGCTAAACGCTGGCACGCAGAAATCGGAGACCACAAAGGGCTCGCCAATGAACAGCAAGTGAAAGGCCTTTTTGAGGCCCTCTTCGTCGATGAAGTCTCCGCCTTCAGTGATGATGCTGCCGTCGACCTCAAGCTCTACGGGCTCGATCGACCACTCCGCACGATCACGCTCAAACTCAATGACGATAGCGAAATCAGCTACGGACTCGGCTCCGCCTTCAAGGATCACTTCTATGCTCGGAATTTAAAAACCGGACGAATCCTTGAAATCTCTGAAGCCGCCTACCAAGCGCTCACCAACGAACGTCCGTCCCCTGAACTCAACTCTGTTCTTGGAAGTCCGGCTCTCGCGTATCAACCCCGCTACGACCTCCGTCTCTTCGGCCTCGATCGCCCGCTTAAAAAAACCTTCGACACCGAACAAGGCGTGATTTCCGTCGAGTTCGGCACCGCGAAAAAACGCCACTTCTACGCCAACCGTACGGGCACTCCACGGGTTGCCGAAATCTCTGTTTCCGCACTTAATAAAATCCCCATGCGCGACTTCAAGTGGCGCGCCACGAAGCTCTGGAATATCAGCCCCTTTGAAATTCGCGGCCTCGTCTTCCAACAAGCGAATCAACCGCCTCTCCAGCTCAGCTATCACTTCTTCAAACAAGAGTGGAAAGCTCGTCTCGATGGACTCGAGGTCACTTCAACACTAAACGAGAACCGCGCAAATCGACTCCTAGAAAAACTCACCGAGATTCGGGTCAACACTTGGCTCGGCCCCATCGATGACAATGCCGCCCAACGTCTTGCATCCCCAAATTTCACGCTCTCTATTCTTTTAGAAAACGTTGACGAAGAGGGTGAGGTGACCGGCCTTAAAACGGAGACTCTCAGCTTCGCAAGGATCAACGACGATCTCTACTACGGAAAGCTCTCTTCCGACCCATCGTTTTTCATTATCAACGCCGGAGTAATCAAAGCGCTCAACGTGAAGCTTCTCGATTAAAAATCGCATTAGTAATGCATCTAGCTCCCAAAAGGCCAGATGCTTCGAATCATCGATTTCATCCTACCGACTCTCGCTCCTGGACGCTCTTGATCGAGGATTTGAGCGTAGCGGATCAATCCCAGAGCCGTGGCGTATTGCGGGTCTTTAAAGTAAGCATGAACACCACTCACCTCTGGTTGTTCAGGGCGATAAACAGGGAGCCCAAAGACGTCGAAAGCAAGCTCTCCAAAGCCGCGTTGCTGACTGGCACCTCCAGTCAGGAAGACTCCTGACCCGATATTTTTTAGCGAACCCTCCGGCAGGCGATCTAGAATGATTTCTAAGGTGTGCTCCAGACGAGCCCGGATTACCTCATTGAGAACCTGACGACTAATCTCAATCTCAGGGAATCCTTTTTCATCCGGCACTTTGATATTCCCCACCGAATAGGCAGGGTCATCTGAGGCATGTCCTTCAGCGACCTTCACCTTCTCCGCTTTCAAAAACGGAATCTTGGTTACAAGATTAATGTCATTCGTGACATGATCACCACCGACAGGCACACAGCCAGAAGCGGCAATCGCGCCATCGAGATAGAGAACATAATCAGTCGTTCCACCACCCATATCAATTACCAGAGCTCCTGATTCTTTCCGCTCGGTATTAAGTGCAATCTGCGCAGAAGCGATCGGAGCAAAGACAACATCATCAACATCGAGCGGAATCTCACGCACACATTTAATGCTGTTTTGAATCCGGGTGCGAATTCCGTGGACGATATGATAATCCGCTTCGAGTTGTTTGCCAAGGAGGCCATACGGCACCTTGCTGTGCATTTGCCCATCAAGATTAAAGTGACGTGGCAGATGGTGGAGGTAAACATTATCGCTCGGGATCGCAATATCCTTAGCGATCTCACGCACCTCATCGAGGTGCTCATAGCTCACTTCCTCTTCATCATCAGGAAGCCGGAAGGTGCCCACGTTATTATTTCCGCTCACATGGGTTCCAGTGACCGCAAGGAAGACGCTTTTGATAATAACATCACTGACGTCCTCAGCTTTCATCAACGCGGCTTTCACACAGGCACGAACTTGCTTGTAATCAGCGATTTCTCCTTTCCGCACTCCAGCAGAACGGGTCTCTCCGAGCCCTAGTATTTTGACCGATTGGTCCGGCTTAATTTCAGCCACCACCATCACGGTTTTTGTAGAGCCGATCTCTAGGCCAACATGAATTTTAGAACGTGCCATCGTTTTAATTCGAAGTGAGGTAAGTCACCGGGACGTATCGCTTGGGGATGAGGTTAATTGTTGCGATCTGGCGGCCACTACCGCGCGCATGTCGCGACAGCTTCGCAAGACGAGCTAGTTGATCGTGTTGATCAAAATAAGAGAGAATACAACGTGTGCCTCCGACGGTCTGCATTGCGAGCGTGAGCTCATCTCGGACCATCACCCAGTCGGGCAAGTCACCTTCATCAAGAAGCGCATCCGCATTTTGAGCCATCTCCAAGGCGTAAGAAAGACCCTCATGATCGATTTTCTGGCCGGAAACTATCGCCCCTTCTGGCAGACGCTCGGAAAAGACCACTGGAAGGTTCGCTGCGTAATCGGCTAAGATCTGAGTCTCACAAGGAAAAGCCATCCCATCAGAGTCAACAAGCAAACCGGTCTGCGGATTACGCTCTTCGATCCCCAAAGAGGGACAAGCCAACCATGCCACTGGAAAACGCTCTGCAACTTCGATCTTTAGAGTTCCCGGTAAACGGCGTGTCACATGAACGGAGGCAACTTCGGGAAGTGCTGCAAGCATGTCCTCAACCTCATCCACATCAAAGGCGAAAATACTCGCCTCGGGATCGATTCCCGTTGCCTGAAGAACACGTGCTTTTGAAAGAAATACCGGCTCGTTTCCAGCTATCGTCATGATGGGCATTTCCTGAAGCGCGAAATCCTCATTCTCGATGAAAACTTTCTGATATCCGATCCGCAGCAAAACACCGAAGGCCACCAAAATTAGTGCAAACACGGAAAAGCGAAAGAGCCGCGCCGTCATCTTGATTGCATCGCACACAAAAATACGGGGCGATGAAACCCGCAACTCGAGCATACGCTCGCGGGACTTCGCCGTTCTTCTTGATGTGCGTTTGTTAAACATAGGGCAAAGGTTTTTGCACCCTCAGCCTTTTAAAATCGAGCGAGGGACAGATCGGCAATCTTTATGCACAAAGAACCAAAATCATAGCCAGCTTCCGCAGCCCCCATTGGAAGAAGGCTGGTTTCAGTCATGCCAGGAATAGTATTGGCTTCTAAGACATAAGGATGTCCTGACGAATTTAACAACACATCAACTCGCGAGTAAACCTTTATTCCGAGGGCATCATAGGCTTTTTTTGCCGCCCCCTGGACCGCAGCCAGCTCAGATTCGGTCAAAGCGGCGGGACAAATGTATTCTGAACCACCCGATTTTCCGCTCAACCAAGGATATTTCGTAGCCATATCATACCAATCACCATCTGGCGGAATGATTTCAACGACCGGAAAAACCTCCCCTCCAACCACTCCCACCGTCATTTCTCGACCATCGACGAACTGCTCGATCAAAACGTCAGGACCAAGAGCAGCCGCTTGCTTCATCGCAGGTTCAACTTCTTTTTCAGTTTTCACAATGCGAATGCCCACGCTCGAGCCCTCGCGAGGAGGTTTTACCACGTAGGGAATCGGCATCTCTGGAAATTTCAGGCGATCTTCACAGATTACTGTTTCAGAAAGCGGGGTCGGCACGCCCCCTTTCACGAATATTTCCTTACTCAGCACCTTATCAAAGGCAACTCGACTCGTCTCCTCACCCTCCCCGGTGTAAGGAATTCCTTTTTCATCAAGATATTTCTGGAGGCCTCCATCTTCTCCAAAAGTTCCGTGGATCACATTGTAGGCCAAAGCCGTGCCCTCAGGGATCGCCGGAGTTTCATCCATCACCTCAACACCAACCGCATTGTAGCCCTTTTGCCGTAATGCATTCAGCACCGCCTTTCCCGAAGCTAGAGAAACTTCACGCTCGGCACCTGGTCCACCCATCAGGACTGAAATCAACATCTCTTTTGACAAACTCATCTGCAGAAAATCCTGATAGGTGAAACTTCATCTTTCAATTTTCAAATCAGCGATTTGAATAAACCCATGCGCGCATTAATTCTCGCTCTCCTCCCACTGTCACTCTTTGCAGAACGACCTAACATCGTGATCGTAATCACCGATGACCAAGGCTACGGCGATCTCGCCTGCCACGGAAACCCAATCATCAAAACTCCACATCTCGACAAACTCTACTCGGAATCCACCAACCTCACCGATTACCACGTCGCTCCGACCTGCTCCCCAACCCGTGCCGCCTTGCTCTCAGGCCATTGGACGAACCGCACCGGAGTTTGGCACACCATTATGGGACGCTCCATGATTCGGGAAAATGAAGTCACTCTCGGGCAACATTTCGAGAACGATTACGCCACCGCGATGTTCGGAAAATGGCACCTTGGTGACAACTACCCCTATCGCCCGGAGGACCGCGGCTTTGAAGAAGTCTACCGTCACGGAGGCGGCGGAGTCGGACAAACACCAGACGTCTGGGACAATTCCTACTTCGATGGCGCCTACTTCCACAATCAGAAGATTGTGAAAGCTGAAGGCTTCTGCACCGACGTCTTCTTCAATAAAGCAAACGACTTCATCAAGGAGTCCGCAAAAAAAGATGAGCCTTTCCTCGCCTACATTTCGCTCAATGCACCGCACGGCCCGCTTCATTGCCCACAGAAATACATGGACCTCTACCCGGACCAAAAGCCCGGCATTCAGGCCTTCTTCGGCATGATCACCAACATCGATGAGAATGTTGGCAAAACCCGAAAACTCCTCTCCGACCTCGGAATCGCTGATAACACCATCTTCATCTTCACCACCGACAACGGCACAGCCTACGGCGCGAACGTGTTCAACGCCGGCATGAAGGGTAAAAAAGGCTCCGCTTACGATGGTGGCCACCGCGTCCCCATGATGATCCACTGGCCCGCTGCCGGACTCAACGAGCATCGAAAAGTTGACACCATCATTCACGCTGTCGACTTCGTCCCGACTCTCATGGATGTCTGCAAGGTGGAGAACACCGCAGAAATCAAATTCGATGGCCTTTCGATCAAAGACCTCCTTGATCCCTCCAAAGATGTTGAATGGCCCCATCGCTTCATCGTTACCGATTCCCAACGCGTCGTTGACCCTAAGAAATGGAAGTCTTCTTCCGTGATGTGTCAGAAGTATCGCCTCATCAACGGGAAAGAACTCTACGATATCAAGACCGACCCCGGTCAGGAAAATGACATCTCGAAAGACCACCCTGAGCAAGTTGCCAAAATGCGCGACTTCTATGAAAAATGGTGGGCCGACATCTCCCCCACCTTTTCACAAACCACCGAGATTTATGTCGGCCATCCCGACGCACTGACGACTATCCTCACCGCGCACGACTGGCTCAACACCGGACCTCCGTGGAACCAAGGCCATATTCGTCGAGGTGATGCATACGACAAAAAGAAGGCTGCCACGCAGAAAAAACACAAAGGTCACTGGGCCATCAAAGTCATCGAAGACGGCACCTATGAAATCACCGCTCTTCGCTGGCCAGCCGAAGCAAACCACCCCATCAGCGCCGGACTTCCTGCCGGAAAAGCAGTCCCTGGGTCCACCAAAGCCTTCCGCGAAGCAGAGGGCCTCGCGATCCCAATTAAGGGCGCAACCCTCCGACTCAATGGCAAGGACATTGAAACCAAAGAGGTCTCTGCTACCGACACTAAAATCACCTTCACCGTGGACCTCAAAAAAGGCTCCCACCAACTCGCCCCCGTCTTCAACCATGACAAAGGCGAAGTCGGCGCTTATTACACCGTGGTGACGAAAAAATAGCGAAAGTTCAGCTCTGAAAACTCAACGCTTTCAGCGGTAAACTTCCCTTCATGCTTTCCTTCTCCACCTGCTGGAACAACTCTCGCCATACCGATGGCGAGGAGATGATCGATGAAATCCTTGAGATGGGCTTCGATACCCTCGAGCTCTCTCACGGGATGACTATCGCGAAGCTCCCCGGCATTCAACGAGCATACGCTGCCGGAAAGTTTAAGTGCGTCGGCGTTCACAACTACTTCCCCTCCCCAACCGAGGTGATGATTGATGCGCCGGATGCCTACGAGTTTGGATCTGACGATGCTGGAGAGCGAAACAAGGCCTTCCGCGAGACCATCAAAACCCTCGATATGGCAGCCGAATTCAAGGCGTCCTATGTCGTCCTTCACATGGGTTCCGTCCGGTCCATGCCTCACAAAAAATGGACCGGAGCCCTGACCAAAAAACTCGGTAACGGCGAGCAGCTCACAGGTGAGTACGCCGACGACAAACTCGCCTGCGTGAAGAAGCGCGAAAAAGACGGCCCGAAATATTACCAACGCGCCATCGACACCCTCGAGCGCCTCATCGAGCCTGCGAAAGACGCCGGAGTCGTTCTTGCTGTCGAGTCCCGCTCAAAATACGAGGACGTCCCTGACGAGCGCGAAATGATTCAGCTCCAAGAGCACTTCAAAGACTGCCCTCAAATCGGCTACTGGCACGACTTCGGCCACGTCGGACTCAAGCACAACCTCGGCCTCCTCGACCACGACCAATGGCTCGCCAAGATGGCCCCCTACCTGATCGGCTCCCACGTTCACGACGTCCAATGGCCCAAACGCGACCACCGCGTCCCCTTCACCGGCACTCTCCCCTACGATCAGCTCCTCAGACATTTCAAACCCGAAATGCCCTTCACTTGGGAACTTTCACCCACCCGAAAGACGGAGCAGATTCTACAAGCACTTACCGTTTGGAAGCAGAAATATCCGGAGACGCTTTGAGAAAATAATCATAAAAAACGCCCCATGGATTTCTTCCACGGGGCGTTTTGAAGTTTTAAGGAGGGAAAGCTTAAACGCTCACCTTCATCTTACCGCCGAAAACGGCATCCGAACCGAGGGCTTCCTCGATACGAAGGAGCTGGTTATATTTTGCAGTCCGGTCAGAGCGGCTCATGGAACCGGTCTTGATCTGACCTGCATTGGTTGCGACGGCGAGGTGAGCGATGGTGCTGTCCTCAGTCTCACCAGAACGGTGTGAAATCACGGCAGTGTAGCTGTGCTCTTTTGCAAGTTCAACGGCATCGAAAGTTTCGGTGAGGGAACCAATCTGGTTTACTTTCACGAGGATGGAGTTTCCAACCCCGAGGTCGATTCCTTTCTGGAGGAAGTCGACATTGGTCACGAAAAGATCATCACCCACAAGCTGGGTGTTGTGGCCAATGGCATCGGTGAGGGCTTTCCAGCCATCCCAATCGTTCTCATCACATCCGTCCTCGATGGAGAGGATGGGATACTTGGCACGGAGGTCTTTGTAGAAAGCCACCATGTCATCGGAGCTGCGAACAGTTCCGTCGGACTTGTGGAAAACGTAGGCTCCCTTCTCCTTGTCGTAGAACTCAGAGGAAGCGACGTCGAGCGCGAAGGCGATGTCTTCACCCACCTTGTAACCAGCTTTTTCAACAGCGAGGCAGATGGTATCGAGCGCGTCTTCGGTAGAGTCGAGCTTAGGGGCGAAGCCACCTTCATCACCGACTGCGGTGGAAAGGCCACGGTCATGAAGAACCTTAGCGAGGCTGTGGAAAACCTCCGCACCGTAACGGACGGACTCACGGAAGGTTGGAGCACCGATCGGCATGATCATGAACTCCTGGAAATCGATGGGAGCATCAGAGTGAGAACCACCGTTGATGATGTTCATCATCGGGACTGGGAGGACCTTGGAGTTTGGTCCGCCAAGGTATTTATAAAGAGGGAGGTTGGTTCCAGCGGCAGCAGCACGTGCGACCGCCATGGAAACCCCGAGGACGGAATTTGCTCCGAGTTCAGCTTTATTCTTGGTGCCATCAAGTGCGAGCATGGCGTTGTCGATCGCAGCCTGATCGGTCGCGTCTGATCCCGCGAGTGCAGGAGCGATTTTCTCGTTGATATTGGTGACCGCACCGAGGACTCCTTTTCCAAGATAGCGGGACTTGTCTCCATCACGGAGCTCCCAAGCTTCGTGCTCACCGGTGGATGCTCCGCTAGGGACTGCTGCACGGCCGAATGCTCCGCCTGCGAGACGAACATCAACTTCAACGGTAGGATTGCCACGAGAATCGATGATCTCTCGACCGTGGACGGACTGGATGGTGGTGTTTGACATGATTGGTCTTTATGTATGAGAAGTGGAAAAATTAGAGGCCTGAGACTGACTTAATGGTCACCGTCATCTTCTCCTCGGTATCAGGATCAGGGACGGAAGCGGTGTCTCCGACCGCTTTTCCGAGGAGCGCTTGGCCCATCACGGAAAGGTAGGAAAGAATATTTTTTTCAGGATCAGCATCCCAAGCACCGAGCATGGTGTATGCAATATCGCCTCTGCCTTCCACGGAGAGAGCGACCTTGGTTCCGATGTTCACCGATGAGGTGTCTGCACCTTCAAAGTCTGTTGGGCGAGCTCGCTCAAGATCACGCTCAAGATCACCTTTACGGGTGTTGAGCACGGTCTGCATTTGCTTCGCTGCGTGGTATTCAAAGTTCTCACGAAGGTCACCGTGGGCACGAGCGGCAGAGATTTCCTTCACGTTCGCTGGTATGCGGTTGTTCACAAGATCCTCGTATTCAGCCTTACGGCGATCAAGGGATTCCCAAGAAACAAGCAGAGTGTCGTCTACCTTTTGTTTAGACTCGCCAGTCACCATATCTTGCGTTGCAGGGACAGCCTTGATGACGCGGGCCATCAGTGACTTTCGATCAAGATCAGGGAACGCTGGTGAAGCGAGAAGTTTACGAGCGAAGTTCCGCACGTCGTTGATCTCAAGTGAGGATAAAAGGTCAGCGATGAGAGTTTTATCATCCAGAAGAAGATTGGAGAGACGTCCGGTACGGCGAGGGCCGTCATCGAGTGAGTCTTGCTCAAGAACGGTGAGAATGACGGAACCAACAGAACCATCGAAGACAGGCTCAGAAGCCTTCTTTCGCTCACGACTGATCCAAGCAAGAGCATCAGCGCCTAGGGAGTGACGGGAAAGCGCGACGCGAATGTGCTCGTAAAACTTATCGGTTTCTTCCTTTTCGATGAGGAGCTTCGCGATCTCAGAAACACCACGAGAGGAAATGTGATCAAAGACTTTCAGGATATGATCCACCCAGTCATCACCGAAGGCTTTCGGGAATGCTTCGAGGATGCGCTTAAGGCGCGCTGCCGCAACTTGGCCGAGGTCTTCTGCGAGATTTCCTTCTGCCACTTGGAGAACTTCCGCGATGGAAGCGGCGCTCTCGCCGATCCGATCATGGGACTCAGTCTCGTCTGCAATCTCATCACGAAGTGCAGAAAGCTCGAGAGCCTGAGCTGGAGAAAGTTTAACGAGCTTGAGAATGGCGTCATTGACGATGGCGTAAACTTGCTCAAGAAGGCCTTCTCCTGCTGCGATGAGTGGAGCTTCACGCTGAATGACCTCAAAGGCTTTCACCCGAGCCTTAGGACTGCGAGCTTGCTCAAGGTCTTCGACGAGAGCTTGGCCTGGGCTGGAAGATTCATCTCGAAGAACAAGATAATCGGTGCGCTTGGTCGGAACGGAAACACGCTTACTTTCGCGCAGTGCCTTCTTGGTTTTTTCCCACCATTTTTTGTATCCAGCTTCTGCGATCACACTGCCCATGAGCTCGGCGTCAAGCTGGTCGAGAGTCATTTTATTGCCATCGCGCGACTGGAGGGTGCGGCAGACGAGCTCAACAGGGTCTTTTTCACCCATCTCTTTGAGCTCATCGATTTTACTGACTTTTTGTGCACGAAGATCGGTATCTTCGATGGCCTCGGTCTTCTCGAGAGCGAGCTTGAGACCCATTTCCTTGGCGGGTTCTTTTTCGAAATCGATGATCACTTTACCGGTGAACAAATCCCACTCCTTAACAAGACCAGGACCAAATCCTTTATGCATCCGGTATTTCCCCGGTGCGATCCCTGAGAGCTTCTCCCCTACGGCCTCATTAATACGGCCCGCTTCCACTAACTTCGCGACATCTGGATGCATGGCGAAAGCCTGTGATTTCTAGTTCAAAATAGCAAGAACCGATCAATAAAACCTCTAACTGTAATCTAAAGAGACAATTCGTCAATATCATTCCCGAGTCGGAGGCGGCACATAACGGCGTCGGGGAGCGAGTCTTTTCGGGGCTCCATCTCTTGTCTCGCGCGCCGCAAGAGCCTGACGAAGAATGAGCAATGCCCCACGCCATTCTCTTTTAGTATTTTTTTCGGAAGAAAGTAAGGCAGGCGCTCCATCGAACAGAATTTTCTCATTTTGAGAAACTTTAAAGTGAAGCCCCCCTGCTCCATCCTGAAGATGGTAGAGATATCCACCTGTGGTCATTTCTGCAACCTCCTCAACTTCCTCTTCAGCCTCAGGACGATGAACGATCATTTTAGCGGAACGCTTCGTGAAAATCTCAGCAGGACGCTCACCGAGAATCACTTTGTGCTGACGCAGCTGACGGTCACGATAAAACTGCAAAACCACTTCATCACCAGGTTCACGCATTTTAAGAAGAACAACCAACTGCCCCATATTTACAAGGATTTGGTCATCCAGTTTCCACCAGAGATCACCCGCTTTTCCTCCCGCAGCTTCAAGTGGACTTGATTCTGAAATTTCACGCACACTCAGCCCAACCCCTTGAGGGAGAATCCCCGCATTCGTGCTTTCCGCGGTAGTAGGGCCGAGCACGACTCCAAGCCACGGCATTTTCCCTTTGCCCACAGCGAACGCTTCGGAAATCAGGCAAAAAAAGAGCAAAACTGAAAGCAATGCGCTCATCATGAATTAAAACTGGTTAGTCGTCGTTTCGACAGGCTGCTTAGTAAGCACGCGAAGGGTGATATAATTTCCTGAATCACGATGAAGGACGGTTTCTTCACTGACATCAATCTCAGTCGCGATTTCTTTCACTTCACCATTGGATGTAAGAATCATTTCAGGAGAGCCTTCAAGCTGAAACCATGATCTTTCATCGACGAACTCAAACGCGGAGCTTAAAAGGTCAGGCGCTTCGATGATATTGGACACCACTGGAGCATCGCCCCCCTGTCCAAGCCTCCATCCGGCGGACAAACCGACGATGAGGGCCACCGCTGCTGCAATAGAGGTGACTCGCAGCGACCAGCCAACAGGAGATTTTGATACGGGCTTAGTTTGAGCAAGCTCGTCGAAGAGAGCTTCACAACGAGCCATGCCGTCATTGCTCATACCTCTCGGGCTGAGTTTTTCGAGCTGCTGCTCAAGATCTTTGAGGGAATTATCCATGTCGAGAATCTTTGAGATGTTTGAGGTTTTTTTGAAGTTGTTCGAGAGCGTAACGATAACGCGAGGCCGCCGTGTTATGAGAGAGCCCGAGAGATTCGCCAATTTGAGCAAAGGTGAGACCACCCCATATTTTTAAGGTCAGGACTTCACGTAACTTTTCGGGAAGTTGATTAACTTCATTACGCAGAATTTTGGCATCTTCAGTGTCTTCAGCCGGAATATCGAGCCAGAGATCATCGCCTGACTGAAATTGAATAATTTTCTGGTTTCGCTTCTCAGTACGACCTCTGCGTCGACCTCGGTCCATACCTAGGAAGCGAAGCACCGAAAATGCGAGCGGCAGATCAGGCGGAACGTGATTTCGCTCTTCTTGATAGTGCCAAAGTTTGATGAGAGCATCTTGAACAACGTCTTCGGCTTCTTCAGCGTTATTACTACGTTGCCGAGCATACGCAAGCATCCGGGAAGCGTTCTCATGGAACCATTCCCTCCACGCCTGACTGCAGTTTGAACTGCAGGGTTTGCCGGATGAGTTCATCTTCATTGAGGATAATGCCTCAAGAGTAAGGGCTTGTCTCTAAAAAGTCCCCTTTTCACGAATGTGAAAGAAATGAATGAAAGATGGTGGTCGATACTGGATTTGAACCAGTGACATCTTGCGTGTGAAGCAAGCGCTCTACCACTGAGCTAATCGACCTAAACTGGAGTCCCTTGATCTTTCTCTCTAAAAGAAGGAAGCCCCCTTTCGGGGGCTTTTCTCCTTTTCAGGAAGTCAACAGATGGTGCGCGAGGGGGGAGTCGAACCCCCACGTCCGCAATGGACACCAGATCCTTAGTCTGGCGCGTCTACCAATTCCGCCACCCGCGCTTATGTGCGCTTAGCACCGTCTGTCGACGGGGGAGGAATTAATTCGCTCCCCACTTCATTGCAAGACTTGTTTGAAAAAAATTTAAGGCCGCGGGAGATTTACTGTTTTGGTATACGGATAGCTATTCTGTGCTAAAAATTTAGCCTTCGCCTCATCACTGTTAAAGGTCCGATTTTTAATCTGGCGCATCCCTGTATCAGAGAGAACGGTTACACTAATATCGACAGAAACAACCGCGCCATCGGCATAAACTGGCTTCGTGCCATTTGCCTTAAGGCCATTCCCTTCGATGACAAACTTATCTGCTGAATTTAGAGCTCCTGTATCGATGATTGGAACTCTCACGAGCTGTTTATCCCCAGAGCGGTCAAGATATTCGACGACGAAAACAATACTGAACTCGTAAATATTTTCGCACATGAAGTTTGCTGGATCAGACCCCGCTCCAGCATACCCATCATATGCTTGCTCAAGATCATTCTGCCCGAGCACTCCTTGAAAGGTGTTATCTGGATTTACAAGATTCCGATATAAAACAAACTTTGAGTAAGTTTCGTCAAAGTCCGCGAAGATCGGATCTTCAAATTTCAGCTGGTAACCCACAGTTGAAATATCTCCCCCCTTATCCTCAGATCCTCCAATATCCCCACCGTAGCGATCACTTGCCGCTGTGAGAAAAACAAGAGTGGCAGCATTTGGGCTAGGCTGGTTTTCAGGTCCCACTTCATCCTCTGCGGTCCGAGCAAAAAGCCATTGACTGTTGTTATTAGGACGAATCACAAAAGATTCCAAGTCGCGGCCCAACGCATCAAGCATGATCTTAGCCTGGCGTGCCGCTCGCACTTCATTTCGAGCTCCCCTCCAAGTATCTAGAGCGGTTCCAGTAATCGCCACGACCAATGACACAAGAACGACCGTAATCGACATGGCGACGAGAAGCTCGACGAGCGTGAATCCCTTTTGACGTTTTCCGGGATGATAAATTTTCATAAATCAGTAAAAGTGGTTGAAAAATTTAACGACGAATCGCGATGTTTCGACGGAAGACAGGACGATCAAAATCTTCAGGATTAAAAGCCCCTTGGAGATATGCAAAGGAACGAGTTGGAAGCAGGAAGAACTGGGCTTCAAACGCAATCACTGCTTCAGGATATTCTCTTGAATTGAGAGTGAAATCTTCACTGGTATCAAGAGGGTCATAAATCTTCCCAACTTGATCGGAGACTTGGAGGAAATCGCCTTCGTAGATCAACTGAGTCATTTTTACAAAGTAGACTCGCCCAATCACGCTCTCAAGATCCTCTTCCAAGAACGGATCATTCAACATTCGAACCATGGGCTGAACAATGAAGTCCTGACCGGCAATTCCAGATGAATCCTCAAGCGGAACAGCCGTTCCATCATCGCGATTCTGAAGAAGACTTCCTCTGTAGTTGTAGATCAAAACGGTCCGCCCTTGATCATGCGAAGTCGCAATAAAATCGAAGGCTTTATCAAAATTGGTATCATATGAACCATCATCAGGGCCAGGACGCACGGTGCTAAGCTCTCGTTCAAGCGTCGCCTGTAAGCGACTCGCTTCTTGCGCTGAAAGTGTGCGCCGTATCGCATTAGCTGCCGGACCAAAAACAGCTAGAAAGCCGGTAATCAAAACGACAAGAATTCCAAGCGCAATGACTGATTCCGCAAGAGTAAACGCAGGCTTCAAGCCACGCTTACCTTCGACCGATGGAGAGATGATTTTCATAAGTGTGTGTTGAAAATGAGCTTAATTTTCCTGATCCTCGAGGCGATCAAGGTCTTGGATGCGGCTAGTTCCGCCGTTTCTCCAGAGAACAAAACCTCCAATATTACGAGTATTCCCCATCTTGGGCCGTGGCGAATTTCGCGGGCGAGCACCACTCTCTAGGACGAATGTGCAACCTGGAGTCGTGCAGATTCCCTGACTGTTATACTCATAATAGTAGCACTCGGCCTCGTCACCCTCTTCACGGGAAAGATTGAATGTCTGTTTAGAAAGTTCACCTCCAACTCCTCGCACATCAGATCGGCTAAGCTCTGGCGAGAAATACACTTTCTCAGGTAACAGCTTAGGCTGGCCATAAATTTTCCAATTTTGAGATTCACGTCCGGTGTCAGGATCCACTTCTTTGTAAACGATAAGCATCAAGCGGCGATAGCGACGCCGCTCTTCCTGGTCTTCATCCTGAAGCTGCGCATGAACGATGACTCGGGTGGTGGTAGCCTGACTCTTTGCGAGCTGCTGCGCTTGCGCAAAAACCCCCTCAGAAACAGACAGCGCAGAGGTGATCCCTTGAGCCTTACCAATATTCTTAATCCCTACGGATGCTACCGAAAGGAGCACGGAAATAATCGCCATCACTACAAGTAGTTCGACAAGACTAAATCCCTTCTTAAACCCGAGGGCGGAATGTATTTTGAGGTCCTTCATTATGTGCTAACAAAGAAACTAATCGCTTGATTCTCTCCACTCAGCAAGGAAAAAGTTGTAAATACGTTGTATATTCTGAGGTGTCATTCCTTATTTTGAAGAAAACGAAAAGAAAATCAAGATGGTTCTTGAGCCTGTGAGGCTAGTAATTTCCCTTCCCTCGCCTCTCTAGCTGCTTTCAGCTCTTCAAGTGTCACCAATGCTGGGAGCATTCGCTCAACAAGGATCATTCCAGTCAACCCTCCAAAAAAATGGTAAAGATGTGCCATTTTAAATAAAGCTGGCCCAAAAAGCACCTTACTCCATTCTCCGAGCTGCGAAAATAGCGGAACTTTTAACCCAGGAGTCATGATAAAAAGTAAAGCGCTCGCAATCAAAAAGCCTTTTCCAACATTTCGAGCTGACACCTTAATAATCGCCATTTTTGAGTGCGGGTATAACACCGTCACGGCCAGATATAAACCCATTACACCTCCTGAAGCACCCACGAGAGGCTCTGAGGGCAACCCTTGAAATATCACCTGTGCCAAAATGTGAATGATCGAAGCGGTCAGAGCGCTTGCCATGAAAAGGAGAATCACCTTTTTTGGCCTTAAAACATGCCCAAGACGTGAAGCAGCATAATAAAACAACAAAGCATTCACCACCACGTGCAAACCATTTCCATGAAGAAAAATATGCGTGAAAACAGCATGAACGTTCCCCGATTTCACCCCTGACCAAGAGAAGCCGTTCTGATGATAAAATGCGTAAGCGGCCTCTTCGCCAGCATTCCAGACCAAGCCCACTACCAAAAGATGCACCGCTAGAAAAAAGAGGGCCCCCAGCGTCGGCAAATTCCATCCGGGTTTCGTCAACATGATCCATTGCTTACGTCTGCGTCCGTAATTTACCTGCTGCATCTCCATCTCATAACATAAGACTCCTCATTTGGCGATCTGCTCATTTTTTCAGCGCATCTTGAGAGAAAATCTTTCCACGGAACCTACGCCACCCCTGCTCCCCGTGGATGTGCTCGTCGATTGCGCCAAAGCCAAGCTCACCAGAAAACGACAGGCCTTCGGTGATCTCATCGTGGCTCAGCAGATTAAATAATTTTCCTCCATTGAATTATTTCGAAACCTCATCACATTTCCTTGGTTAGATCAGTAAAGCGCGATGGGGTTCGAAGAGGTTGATGAATCAAACGAAGAAGATGTAGCTCTGATGAGCCTCATTGGATCGGGTGACTCAGGAAATGAAGAAGCCTTCGCTCAGCTTATCACTAAACATCAGCACGCCGTGATCGGCACCATCGGAAAGATGACTCATTTCTCGGCTGATACTGAGGACCTCGCCCAACAAGTCTTCCTCCGTATCTGGAAGGCCGCGCCGAAATATCAACCAACCGCGAAGTTCACCACCTTTCTTTTCACCATTACGCGGAACCTCGTCTTCAACTACTCCAAAAAGAAAAGTCATACTCACGAGCACTCACTCGAAGAGCAACAAGACGAATGGCATCAACAACTCGCTGATCCTTCTGTCAGTTCACAGCCCGACGAACAACTTGAGCAAAACGAACTCCGTGCCACGATCGACGCAGCTATTCAAAGCCTTCCCGAAAAGCAGCGTCTCGCTGTCATTCTGCGCCGCTATCAGAGAATGCCCTACGAAGAAATTGCAGCCACCCTCGACCTCTCGGTCTCTGCAGTGAAAAGCCAGCTCTTCCGAGCTCGAACGACTCTCAAAGAGCAACTCGGAGCATACCTGAAGGAATAAGGAACCTAAGCCTAGCACTACGTAATCAAAACTTGGGCACACCTCATCCTCCAAGGCGACGTTTCACACTGAAACGGTTAGCTCCCCGTGAAAATCGTCCAATCCACCGTTCCACGCTGGATTCTTTGAAGTTCCAAAGCTTTTACCGCCGCCTTATTCTTGGGATTCACCATCGTTGAAAGCTCGATTAAACAAGCCGAAAGCAAGGCATCCTCTTTACTCCCCTTTTGAAGCTCCTTGCCCTTTGTGAAAAGTAGTTCGGAAAAGGTTTCATCACCATATTCCGCATTTTCCTTCGGGGGAACTTCGCCATCGTTGAGTCGACGATCCAAAGCACTCGCTGTCGCATTCTTCGGAGCAAGATGGAGAGAAAACCCAAGCAAGCGCCGCGCAATAGCCAAGGAATGATTTCTACCTTTGTCATCAGCCACCCGATTCCCAGCATATATGGCGATATTTTTAGCGAGCTTTTCACGCTCGCGATCCAGCATCATCAAATTACCCTTAAAACAGCTCACCGTGACCTCAGGAGATCGGTATTCCTGCGCCATCATCAGAAGACTCATCATCACCATACAGAGGCATGCTTGCAGAAATCGCTTCATTCACGTTATTCTCCCCAACGTGAGCCAAGAGGCAAGTGACAATAAAGCAGCCATCCGCCGCATCATGCGGATAAGGCTTCGTGAACTTTCTCATGCCAAGAAAAAGACTGCTTCACAAAACATCCGAGCCGAACTCTCCAAGCTTAAACTCACCTCTTGTGCCCTCTTCGCTGGCACCGCCGTCGAGCCTGACCTCCTCCCCCTCCTAAAAGAACACCCAAAAACCGCGTGGTTTCTCCCTAAGGTCATCGCCGAGGGAGAAATGATTTTCATCCGCGTTAATTACAGAACCGAACTCAAAGCTGGGGCTTTCGGCATCTTAGAACCAGAAGGCGAACTTAGCGATCCCTCCGAAATTAACACCATCATCTGCCCTGGCGTCGCGTTTACCAGAAAGGGACAGCGCCTCGGCCAAGGCGGAGGCTTCTACGATCGCTTTCTTGAAAAAAATCCTGATGTCAAAACCATCGGCGTCGGATTCTCTTGTCAACTCGTTCAGAGCATCCCCACAGAAGCGCACGATGCGATGATTCAACATCTTCTGATTTACTAAATCGGAATTTTTAACAAAAAGCTCGGAATCTCCACCCGGATTGGGACCCCGCTTTTAGACATTCCAAAAAACGAACCTCTGACCTTCGTGTTTGCTTTGATCACGTGATAGCTATTGTAAGAAAATCGCTTCCCTGGTTCTAGCTTCGGAGTTTCTCCTACCACGCCTTCCCCTTCCACAACAACGAGCTCTCCAACATCATCCCTGAGAATCCATTTGCGCCCTAAAATCGTCACTGTTTCCTGCGAATCATTCACGATCGATAAAAAATAAACAAAGGGATAAGGACGATCAGCCGGAGCATCGAGATGGGGCATGTGGAGGACTTCTTCGACCTCAACACGCAAGCCCTTAAGCTCATGAAATGTCTCTTTGATGTCAAAATCCTAGCGAAAACGCGCTCAATGCCCAGAAGAGAAACATCCCCCCTTACTGCCCATATTAGAAATCCGCTAAGTCAACCTCGCTTTTCCCCAGTCTTGATTTAAATTCGTGCAATGACCTTCCCTCCAGCACTCACCATCGCCGGTTCTGATTCTTCTGCTGGAGCGGGAATGCAAGCGGACCTTAAAACCTTTTCTGCACTCGGAGTTCATGGTCTCACCGCCGTCACATGCGTTGTCGCAGAAACACCTCAAGTCGTCACCGACATTTACCCCATCCCTCCGCTCATCCTTCAAAAGCAAGTCTCGCTCATGCTCGCGAGCTATCCGATTGGGGCGATTAAAACGGGGATGCTCTATTCAAAAAAACACATCGTCGCGCTCGAAGAGCTTCTTTTAGAATCTAAAATCCCGCTCGTGATCGACCCCGTGATGGTCGCCTCTTCCGGCGATCCCCTCCTCGAAGAATCAGCGCTCGATGCCATCAGTGAACGGCTTCTTCCTCTCGCAAATATCATCACCCCAAACCTCCCCGAAGCAGGAGTCATCCTTGGCCGTCCTATTCTTACGCTTGAAGATCAAGATGAAGCCGCACTCGAGATCGCTGAAAAATTCGACTGCTCTTGTTATCTCAAAGGAGGCCATTTCGAAGATGCTCCTGAACACCGAGATATCTTCATACATGAAGGAAAGGCACATGCTTTTTCTGCTAGCCACCTTGATCTTCCATACACTCATGGCACCGGATGCACCCTTGCCGCAGCTCTCACCGCCGGGATTTGCCAAGGCCTCGCTTTCCCTGATGCCGCAGAGCAGGCCCATCAATTCACACATAACGCACTGAAGAACTCGTTAAAATGGATCAATGCATCCGGTGAAGAGACTTGGCACCTCAATCAGCTACCAAGGTAGCGCCACCTCTACGCCTGTATTACAGACAATTTGGTGATTGTAAGCTCTTCCCTGAAGGCGCGTAATAAGGGCGTTATGAAATTCCTGATCCTTCTTTTTTGCTCCCTCGGATTCCTAGCAGCTAAGCAGCCAAACATCGTCTTCATTTTCTCAGACGATCACGCCCCTCACGCAATCGGTGCCTACAATGGCTGGCTCAAAAGCGTCAACCCGACGCCAAATATCGATAAGCTCGCCTCGGAGGGCATGCTTTTCCAAAATAGCTTCTGCACAAACTCGATCTGCGGCCCAAGCCGCGCCGTCATCCTCACCGGAAAGCATAGCCATCACAATGGCTTCATGAACAACGGGAATAACTTCGATGGCGATCAGCAGACCTTTCCCAAACTCCTTCAAAAAGCAGGCTACAAAACTGCTCTCTTTGGAAAATGGCACCTCAAGTCTACCCCTCAAGGCTTCGACGAGTGGAAAGTCCTCCCAGGCCAAGGTCAATATTACAACCCCGACCTTCTCACACCTGAAGGAAAAGAACGCATCAACGGACATTGCACCGATGTTGTTACCGATCTCGCCGTCGATTGGCTACAGAAACAAGTAAAGGCAGACAAACCCTTTATGCTTATGTGTCAGCACAAAGCACCTCACCGCACTTGGATGCCTGCGCTTCGTCACCTTGACCTCTACGATGACATCGAAATCCCAGAACCCGCGACCCTCTTCGACCAATGGGAAGACAACGCCTCCCCTGCCCGCTGGCAGGAACTCGAAATCGATGGCCACATGCACCTAAACTACGACCTCTTTTACAACCTTGCGTCTCAAGACCTCACCCAAGATAAAGTCAGAGGGCTTGATCGTTCGGCGGCATTCAACATCCGCCGCATGACCCCAACTCAACTCTCAGTCTGGAACTCACATTGGGATCCAAAAAACGCCGCCGTTAAAAAACAAAACCCACAAGGCGACGATCTCGTACGCTGGAAATTCCAACGCTACGCAAAGAACTACCTTCGCTGCGTCAAAGGCGTTGACGAGTCCGTTGGCACCGTCATGGAAAACCTTGAAAAGCTCGGCATCGCGGATAACACCATTGTCATCTACTCTTCCGACCAAGGTTTCTACATCGGAGATCACGGCTGGTATGACAAACGCTGGATGTATGAGGAGTCCCTCAAGATGCCTCTCGTCGTAAAGTGGCCCGGAGTCACTCAGCCTGGCGCCGTGAACACAAACCTTGTCCAGAACCTCGACTACGCTCCCACATTTCTTGAGGCCACCGGCACCGCCATCCCCGAGGACCTCCAAGGAAACTCACTCGTTCCCCTCCTCAAGGGTGAGACTCCTGAGTGGCGCAAGTCGATCTACTACCACTATTACGAGTATCCAAGCGTTCACATGATCCCGATGCACAATGGAATCCGCACGGATCGCTACAAGCTCATCAACTTTTATCATTTCGATGAGTGGGAGCTCTACGATCTCGAGACCGATCCTGATGAACTCCAAAACCTCTACAAAGACCCCGCACAAGCTGGCTTGATCAAGGATCTCAAAAGCCAACTACAAGGACTCGTCGAACACTACGGAGACACCACCGTTGGTAAGAAATACTCCGATGAGCAGATCAAAGAATTCCGCACCAAACAGATGCGGGTTCCTAAAAAGCTTTAGCCGATGCGCACCGTTCTGCAGCGAGTCAGCGAAGCATCCGTCACCATCGATGGTGAGGTCATCTCGGCCATTACAAACGGCTTCCTCATCTTGCTTGGGATTGAAGAAGCCGATGGCCCGGAGGATATCGCTTGGCTCGTAAGAAAGATCACCAAAATGCGCGTCTTTGAGGATTCAGAAGGCAAAATGAACCAATCCCTCCTAGATCACGGAGGGCAACTTTTAGTCGTCAGCCAATTCACTCTCCACGCGAGCATTAAAAAAGGAAATCGCCCTAGCTTCATCAATGCGGCCCGCCCTGATCAAGCTGAGCCGCTTTACCTAAATTTTTGCACCGCATTAGAAAAGGAAACCGGTCAATCAGTAGGTCAGGGAAAATTCGGAGCCGAGATGAAAGTAGCACTGATCAATGACGGCCCTGTCACCATCATTATCGACTCCCGAAACCGCGAGTGATTACTCCTTAGTTCGAATCGACGTTCCACAATAAATACAACGGAACCACTTAAAAAAAAGAAGCTGAAGGCTTGTTGGCAGAATATAACCAAGCACAGGAATATAATGAGCTTTGACGTGCTTATTACACCCTTTTGAAACATAAAGAGGCTGGCCGCAAATACGACACTTCACCTTCGTGGCAAACATTAAATAAAGCAGTCCAAGCACTGCGGTAGCAACCGGAGCTATCACCCAGAGCAGCTCGTCATTAAGCACAATGAGTGCTACACCGAGCATCGCCACCGGAAGACTCATGAAAAATAAAATCGCAATAAAGGCCGCAAGTTTGAGCCTTCCAGCCTGTGGATAAAGGACCCCGCGAATGTAACTTCGTGAGTGTTCTTTTTTTCCATCGTTCAGCCCTTTACTTGTCCGAGTGCGGATATCTTGTTCCTTGGCCTGAAGTGGAGCGATTTCCTTATGAGGCTTCGGACGAGGTTTCACTTCCTTCTTCGGCGCAGGTGTCCTGACATTCTTAACCACGGAAGCCGCAACATCATGCTTCGGCCTAGTAGGCTGAGGTTTTGCCGCTAAATTCGGACGTTCCTGACGAGTCATGATTTCGATAGCAGGGACCTCGCTTGCCTTAATTCCCTTCGATACCAAATCTTTCCCATTGACCGGAATGGCCACCAGAACCTCTTCAATCTCCGGCACAACCTCCTCAAGCTTGACCACTTCTGAATCAGGATCGTACCCAGTCAGATCACGCGCTTGCTCAATCCATTTCTGAAGCTCCACCGTAGTGGGAGCCTTTTTACGGATATTGAGAATCCGATTCGCCTGAATCATCTCAATCAAGAGCTGATCGGCATCCCCCTTTGATAAGGTAACTAAAGAATCAACCCCTATGGTCTCAAGCAGCTCAATACTGAGTTTGCCTAAACCAGAAATATTCGACAGATCACCCGCAGCCATTGTTCAATCTCAGTGAAGCGCTTCAAACTCCACCTGAACAGTCAAAAAATCCCATTGCACCCTTTCCCTAAGCACTGCGTAATCACGCCCGCATGACAGCTGAGCAAATCCGCGCACGCAAGGGAGGCAAACGCCTCTCGGCTCTTACCGCTTATGATTATCCCACGGCCCGCCTCCTCGATGAAGCAGGCACCGACCTTCTCCTCGTCGGAGACTCCCTCGGCATGGTCGTCCTAGGCTATCCTGACACCACATTCGTGACCTTAGATCATATCTTACACCACACAGAGGCCGTCGCACGTGGTGCAAAAAACGCCCTCATCATCGGAGATCTCCCCATTAATACCTATAACACCCCCGAGGAGGCCCTCAAAAACGCACAAGCTCTCGTCACTGCGGGCGCACAAGCGGTAAAGCTTGAAGGCGGAGTCCGGCAGGCGGAAAAAGTCAAAGCAATCACCGAAGGTGGCATTCCAGTCGTTGGGCACCTAGGCATGCTTCCTCAGCGAGTAAAAGAAGAAGGTGGTTATAAGAAGAAGGGGAAATCTGATTCCGAAATCGAAGCTCTTCTTGAAGGCGCTAGCGCCCTACAAGATGCTGGCTGCTTTGCTATTGTTCTTGAAAGCGTCATTCCTGACGTTGCAACCCAACTCACCAAGATCCTTAAAATCCCCACTATCGGAATCGGCTGTGGAGGCGAGACCTGTGATGGCGAGATCGCGGTCATTACTGATGTCATCGGTTCCTACCCTTGGTTCGTGCCGCCCTTTGCAACGCAGCGCGCAGAGATTGCCAAAGAAATCACCAGAGCCGTGAAGGACTTCCTTGATTCACTCTAAAAATTAGCCCCGCTTTTCTTCTCGCGGCCTCGCCCTTCCTGAGTATTTTCCCCCTATGAAACTCACCGTCACCGGTCGTAACGGCCGCATGGGCCAACAAGTGCTCGCCGCCATCGAGGCTGAAGAAAATGCCACTGCACACTCCACTCATGATGTCGGAGAAGACCTCGCAGCAGCTCTTTCAGGCACTGAAGCGGTCATCGACTTCACCCTCCCCGCCCTCACTGACGAGCTTCTCGAAAAAGCGCTTTCTTCAAACACCGCCCTCATCATCGGAACCACCGGACACAATGATAAACAGCGTGCCGCAATCGCAGAGGCCGCAAAAACAATCCCCATTGTTTACGCTTCAAACTACTCCACAGGAGTAAATCTTCTTTTTCATCTCACGAGAAAAGCTGCCGCGATCCTTGGCAACGACGCCTTCGATATCGAAGTCACCGAAATGCACCACCGGCATAAGGTCGATGCCCCTTCCGGCACCGCTCGCACTCTTCTCGATATCCTTAACGAAGAAACTCACACTTCCTACGCTGACAATGTCACCCATGGACGTGTCGGCGAACCCGGGCCACGCCCAAATAAAGAAATCGGCATGCACACCCTTCGCGGTGGTGATGTCGTCGGTGATCACACCGTCATGTTTGCGGCCGAGGGCGAGCGCTTTGAGCTCACCCACAAAGCATCTTCCCGAATGACTTTTGCATCTGGCGCAGTCCGTGCTGCACTCTGGCTCAAGGATCAGCCTGCTGGTCTTTATGATATGCAGGATGTTCTTGGACTCAAATAAAGTCATGGCACATCGCGCAGGAATTTCACTCGGCTCAAATCTCGGGAACCGTCTTGGCAACCTCAGAAAAGGCCGTGACCTCCTTCTGAAGCTCATGCCTGAGGGCACCAGCTTCCGACAATCAGGTGTCTACCAAAGTGAACCGGTCGACTGCCCACCCGACTCCCGGGACTTCTTCAATGCCGTCGTCGAAATCGACTACATCGGTAAACCTCACGATCTTCTTAAAGCCACCCAAGGGATCGAATACCATGTCGGTCGAATCGCTGTTGCTCAGCGGAATGCCCCCCGTGTTCTCGATCTCGATATCCTCTACTTCGAAGATATCACCATCGATGAAGACATCCTTACCCTTCCGCATCCACGTCTGACCAATCGCCGCTTCGTCCTCAAGCCACTCACTGACATCCGACCTCAACTCGTCCTCCCTGGTGATGAGACGACTGTCGGCGAGCACCTCCGTAAGCTAGATACCCCTGAGCCTGAGCCCACGCTGATGCAAACGATGTGGTAACCAGATGTTTTATCTTCTTTTGTTTAGAAAGGCGAAATTTCCCGATTGTCGCATCGCTTTCTGTTTTGTTAGCGTTCTAATAAGTTCATGAGTAAGAAGATCGAAAGCCACCTTAACGAAGACCGCGTTTTCAAACCGTCGAAGGATTTCTCCAAGAAAGCACGCATCAAAAGCATGTCGCAATACAAGCGCATGCATAAGGAATCGATCGAAAAGCCTCACCTCTTTTGGGCACGCGAAGCCAAGGAATTGAGCTGGCAAAAAAAATGGACCAAAGTCCTCGACTGGAAAGCACCATATGCCAAGTGGTTTGTCGGAGGAAAACTCAACGTCTGTGAAAACTGCGTCGATCGACACCTCCACGAAGGCAGAGCAAACAAAGCCGCTATCATTTGGGAAGGCGAGCCTGGTGAATCCAAAACTCTCACCTTCCGTCAGTTACATCGTGAGGTCTGTAACTTTGCAAATGTCCTCCTTGCTCAAGGCGTGAAGTCGAAAGACCGCGTTCTTATTTACATGCCTATGGTTCCGGAAGCAGCCATCGCCATGCTCGCTTGCGCACGCATTGGTGCGGTTCACTCCGTTGTCTTCGGTGGTTTCTCCGCCGATTCCATCGCTGACCGACTTGAAGATTGTAAGGCCAAAGCCATCATCACCGCAGACGGGGGCTACCGCCGAGGCTCTGTCGTCCCACTCAAAGAGAACGTCGATGATGCTCTTAAAAAATACAAAGCAGTGGAGACTGTCATCGTCCACCAGCGTATCGGTAACAAGATCAAGATGAAGAAAGGTCGCGATGTCTATTGGCATGACGAAGCTGCCAAAGCCCCCTCGACTCACACCGCTAAAGGATTCGACTCCGAGCATCCGCTCTTCATTCTCTACACCTCTGGCTCCACCGGAAAACCCAAGGGCATACTCCACACTTCCGGCGGATACCTCACCGGCACTTATACATCCACCAAGTATCTCTTCGATATGCAGGAAGACGATGTTTACTGGTGCACCGCTGATGTCGGCTGGATCACCGGACATTCCTACATCGTCTACGGACCTCTTTCCAATGGTGCCACTCAGGTCATGTATGAAGGCGCCCCCAATTTTCCTGACTTTGGCCGCTTCTGGGATATCGTAGAAAAATTCAGCGTCTCGATTTTCTACACCGCTCCAACAGCGATCCGCGCCTTTATTAAAGCCGGTGATCACTTCCCGGAGTCACGCGATCTATCTTCACTCCGCCTCCTAGGCACCGTCGGTGAACCCATCAATCCAGAAGCCTGGATGTGGTATCATGAAAAAATCGGCGGAGGAAAATGCCCTATCATCGATACTTGGTGGCAGACCGAAACCGGAGCCATCATGATCTCCCCCCTCCCCGGCTGCACCCCGACTAAACCCGGAACCGCCACCCTTCCTTTCTTCGGAGTAGATGCCGCCATCCTCGATGAAACCGGCCAAGAGTGTGGTCCCGATGAAGGAGGTAAGCTGGTGATTCGCAAGCCGTGGCCTTCCATGCTACGCACCATTTATGGTGATAAAAAACGCTACCGCGACACCTACTGGAATGATTACCCCGGCATGTATACCGCGGGAGATGGTGCTCGTCGTGACAAGCAAGGAAACTTTTGGATCGTTGGTCGCCTCGATGATGTCTTAAATGTTTCCGGACATCGCCTCGGCACCGCTGAAGTTGAAAGCGCCCTCGTTGCGCACAAAGCCGTTGCGGAAGCCGCTGTGGTCGGGCGTCCTCACGAGATCAAAGGGCAAGGTGTCGTTTGCTTTATTACCCTAAAAGGCAAAGCCAAAGAATCTCCTGCCTTGATGAAAGAATTACGAAATCACGTAGGAAAAGTCATTGGTGCCATTGCCAAACCCGACGAAATCCATTTCACTCCAGTCTTGCCAAAAACTCGCTCCGGAAAAATCATGCGACGACTTCTTAAAGAACTCGTCGCTACCGGAAAAATCACCGGCAACATCACCACCCTTGAAGATGCTGATGTCATCAAACAGCTTCAGAAAAAATTGAGTAAATAACCCCAGCACATGACCCGCTTCCGCTATACTCTAGCCTCCATCATTCAAACCTTCGGTCTATATCGAAAACTGAAGCGAATGACTGATGCTGCCTATGAGCTACACCTCATGCAGGAAGGCGAAGAATTCCTTGGCGCGCTCTGTTGGCCGAAGGTCGAGGAGATCGAGGAACTCTCGATGGAGTATTGGAATATCCGAAAGATTGAGCGAAAACGTGCCGAGCTCGAAGAGAAGATTAAAGAATCAAACCTGATTCTTCATGAGGCTCACACGAAACGAGCTGCTGTCGCAGATCGCTCCAAAGACATTGGACAAGAACTTTTCAATCAACGAGAGCTCCTCTTCGAGCTTCTTGAGAAAATGAATTCCGAGAGATACTATATCATGTCTACAGCCGAGCATGTCAAAAGACGCTTCAAAGCACTTAAGACCAAAGCCTCTGTTCTCAAAGACGAAGGAGACACCGCTAGCATCGCCTACCATAAAAACCGCGATCAACTCTCAGAACTGAAGCAGCAATTTAGTGACTTGAAATCTGATCTTAAAAAAGCTGACGATAAGATCGACATCGAGCAGAACAAGCTCACTAAACTTCAAGCGAGTATCGATGATAAACTCAAAGGCAACAAAGACGAAGCGTCAGAAAACTTTGGTCAAATCAGCGCCGCAAACCGGAATATCACCGCTTACAAAGCTGAAATGGGACTTCAGCTCAATGAGCACGCCCGCCTCTGCCGTGATGTTGGCCGTTATCTAAATTTAAATGCTCGTCTCCCTGAATGCCAAGAGGCCTGTGCTGAGCACCTCGGACTTTTAGAGCAAATCCGTCTCCTCCACCGCTCTATCCAATGGAACAAAGCCCTCGCAGAGCGAGCTGGTTCATAATTTTTCAGGAAATGAACGCGTCCTTCACCGAAGCCGCGTGACCGCCCCCCAGCCAAAAGCGAACACCAACCCGCTCACTGCGAACCAATCGCCATATCGCGCATAAACCGTGACTCCTATTTCAGTCGGCACGTAGAATGACGAAAGTAAAAAGCCACGATGAAAATGACTTCCTTCTTCATCTGTTAAGCGCCGCTCTTCTTTCTTCCATGGATCAACTGTTGCTCCTGTGATTGAGACGACTCCGGTCACGCCACGATTTGCACAACGCAACATTGGGCGGCGTAATTCAATTGAACGGAAGATCGCATTCTGAAAGTGCTGAGCACCCCCTTCACTTTCTTGAAACCAACCATCATTGGTCACATTGACGATTACTTGAGGTGCCTTACGCGCAAATTTTCTCTCTAGCCGCGGCACTGTATCTTCGAAACACACCGACGGAATCACCCCCACCTCAACACCTTTGATTTCCACTTTCAGTGGTTCAAAACTCTCCCCTGGCGTCAGCCCAGTCACAAAGTCTACGCCAGTTGCAGACTTATAAAGATCGCGAAAAATCTGCACATCGGGCATCGCCTCACCAAAGTAAACGAGGTGATTTTTCCGAAAAGTCTGTCGCTCTTTCGCCTGATTATGAATCATCAACGAATTGTAAAAATCGGCATCCCCAGCCGCTGGGTCACCAACTACTTCATTAATTCCAGTGACCAAGGTGAAATCCCCCAGTGACATCACATAATCAAAAACACTTTCCATTTCCGGCCCCGAATTGATCCCTGATTCCAACTCGTAAAACCAAACCGGCAAACAAGCCTCGGGCCAAATCACAAGATCAGGTCGCGGTATCGTCACTGGTTCCCCCGGCTGAATTTCCTGCAAGGCTTCCGCCGCACGTTCATCGGCTTCAGCAAGCCCAGCTTCGGTAAGCTCCAGAAAACCATCAACAATCTCGTGAGGCTCCCAATCAATTCGGCCCGCCACCTGCGGGATATTCTGCTGAATCATCAGAGCCTTCCCTTCAATCACCTCCACATTACGCATTGTTGTATAACGCATCATCCCAGCAGTGAAGGCCACCATGATAACGAGAAGAGCTGTCGCAAAATCCCAGTGCAGCAACTTCACACCACCACTTGTGCTTTGCTGATAAAACCTCCGTCCCACTTGCACCGCCACCGCACTGAAAAAAACCGGTAAAAACGAAAGCCCGATCACACCGACAAACTCAGCATTTTGCGCAAGAATGAGACTTTTCGAAAAGGCGACCCCCAAGCCATTCCAACCAAAACCTGTTAGCAACCAACCGCGAACCCATTCCAAGCCACACCACAAACCCGCCAGCGAAACCGCATAACCAAGACTACGCGCCGCCTCGTAAATTCGTGGGCCGATCCCACTCGCAAACTGAGTCTTCTTACGCCAGGGGTTTCCAGACGAAGCCGCGAAAGCCCCAAAAACGCCAAAATAAAGCGCAAGGTAAGCCGCAATCACGACGGCCCCGAGTCCTGTCACCGTCCAGAGCCATTTGACATTCAAGAGCCAAAAGGCCAAGCCGCTCAAATAACCCAGACCAAAGCCCGCCAGCTTTTTACGCTTCCCCGAAACGGTCCAAAGAACAGGCAGTAGAACCCACATCCAGCCCCAAACCAGCCAATCCTGATTGAAAGGCTCAAAGCAAAGCGCGAGCGCCAGACCACTGACGATTGCGGCGAGTGGTCTGATCAGTCGGTTCATCATGCTCCCATCCGTGCGTAGGCATCCTTTTCAACTTCGGCCCAGAGCGAATTTAGTTCACTCGAAACTCCTGTGACCTTCGCAGGCACATCCGCATCAGGAGCACTCTCGCCAAAGAGGTAATACTTAATTTTAGGCTCGGTGCCTGAAGGACGAACCGCGAAACGGCGACCGTCTTCTAGCTCTACAAAGAGCATGTCAGCAGCCGGAAGTTCATCACCTTCTTCATCGTAGAAGCCACCGTTGGCGTAATTTTTCACCGAAACACACTTCGCGCCGTCGATCACTTCCGGAGGATTACTAGAGTAAGATTCCACAAGCGCAGCAATCTTTGCCGCCCCCGCACTTCCTTCCATCACGATCGATTTTCCAAGCTCAAGGTGAACTCCGAATTCCGCCCAGACTCGATCACGCAGTCCGGTGATCGTGGTGCCTTCGCTCATCGCGTAAGCGGCGAGTTCCGCGAACATGACAGCCGAGGCATTTCCATCCTTATCGCGAACAAAGTCAGATCCAAGGTAGCCGTAGCTTTCCTCACCACCGAAAACGAAAAATTTAGAATATTCTAATCGAAGATTCCGGCTCTCTTCTTCGCTCAGCCCACGATAATCCCCCTTCTTATCAGCAGGAATGGAAGCCTCGTATTTGCGGAGTTTCTCCCCGATATATTTAAATCCAGTCAGCGTGTTGACCACACTGATTCCGTAGTGCTGTGCGATCTTGTCTTGAAGGTCAGTCGTCACAAGCGTCTTAATTAAGATTGCACGGCTCCGATTGCTCTCAGTCAGCCAACCCAATTCAAACATCGTCTTAATACGATACCAGCCGATCAATGAACCAATCTGGTTTCCGGTCAGTAGCTCCATCTCTCCTTCACCATTTCGAACAGCCACGCCCATGCGGTCGCAGTCTGGGTCAGTCCCGATGACCGCATCAGCACCTTCTTTTTCCGCCAGCTCAATCGCCATCGCAAGAGCTGGGGCATTCTCAGGGTTCGGAGATTCAACGGTTGGGAAACGTCCATCATGAGAGTCCTGCTCTGGAACGGTCAGCACTTCAAAACCGAGTCGCTCCAGCATCGGCACAATGATCACACCGCCCGTTCCGTGGAGGTTTGTATAGACCACTTTCGCCTTACGACCTTCGAGAAGCGCTGGCTGTAAAAGAACACTCTTGAGACGCTCCATGTATATCTCATCCATCTCATTACCTAGAACAGTAAGACTCCCCTGTTCACTTCTAGGCTTCGCCTCATAGCTCTCACTTTCGAGAGCATTCACCTCCGTGATGATTCCGGTTGCAGCAGGCTCAACAATTTGTGACCCCTCAGAAAAGTAAGCCTTAAAGCCATTGTCATGCGATGGGTTATGACTCGCAGTCAGAACCACTGCCGCATCTGCATTGAGCTCACGAACCGCAAAAGAAACTTCTGGTGTCGCCCGTGCTCCTTCAAAGAGGTAAGCGTCCACTCCAAGGTCTGTGCAGACCTCAGCACAAGTCTCCGCAAAATCGCGTGAAAAATGACGAGTATCATGACCGATGATCACCGAAGGCTTTTGATCGCCTTCGTGATTCTTCAAAATATAATACACCATTCCCAACATCGCTCGCTTGAGATTGAAGAAATTCATCGTTGCCGTTCCCGCACAAGGAAACTCCGGACGATCAAGTGGACCGCCCTCGCCCTGCTCGGCTTTCGTTACGATCCGTCCAACCGTGCGACCTCGCAATCCACCAGTTCCAAAAGCCAAAGTTCTAAAGAAGCGATCATCCAACTCCTCCCAAGCACCCTGCTCTGCCAGCTCGGCAATCGACGCCTCGCCCACCGGAGAAGCGGTACCTTTTAAATAAAGATCGATATTCCCACGGGACGCTGCCGATAAATCTCCAGACACTACCGCCTGATCGAGTAAGGATTTCCATTCGCTCATTGCTGCGCTGATGCTAGAAGAGTGCCAACAGATGTCCAACCCTCACCTTTCTGAAATCGTCGATTCTGCGATTGCCCGCCGTTCTCACTTACTGACCGCTGAAAACGACCTTGCCCGCCTGATCGATGGCGCAGGCGATGAACTCCCCGGAATTTACCTCGAGACCATGGGAGGCCAGTGGCTCGTCTCCACCACCGATGGACATCTCAACCCTGAACTCAAGGAAATCCTCCGTGAGCGTGCGCCTGATTCACTCTACTGGAAACGCCTCGATCAAAATCAAAAGGAATCGCCCAAACACCTCAGTGGCCCCGAAACACCGGAGTTTTTCACCGGTATCGAAAATGGCCTTAACTGTCGCCTATCCTTTCACTCCGGCTACTCGCAAGGCATCTTCCTTGACCAACGTGACAACCGCAAAAAGCTCCGCGAGCTCATCAAGCCCGGCCAAACCGTCCTTAACACCTTTTCCTACACCGGCTTCTTCTCCATCGCTGCCGCAGCCTCTGGGGCCACCACTAGCACGCTTGACCTTTCTCAAGTCTACCTCGACTGGGCACGCGAGAACTTCCGTCTCAATGACAAGGATCCCGAAGAACATTATTTTTGCAAAGGCGACACCTTCCACTGGCTTCGTCGCTTTGGAAAACAAGGTCGTAAATTCGACTACATCATCCTCGATCCCCCCACCTTCTCACGTGATGACAAAGGAAAAGTCTTTCGTGTCGAAAAAGATTACTCCCGCTTGTTTGAACTCGCCCTCGCCTGCCTCACCAAAGGCGGAACAATCCTCGCCTGTCACAACTACCGAGGCATGAGCACCGGAGAATTTGAGAACCAAATCCGCGCCTGTTCCCCGCAAGCAAACTACCAGTCCACAGAAATGCCCGCCGATTTCTCTGAATCCCCTTATCTTAAATCAATTTGGGTCACGACTTAATCGAAGCGGGCAAGACTAAGCGAAACAGGCAAAAAAAGATGGAATGCTCCGTAGAGCAGGGCCCGCTAGATCTTATGATTGCTACAAAAAGAACAACACTCAGTGATCAATGACCCGATAGTTTACATCGGAATTTCATCTTCTTCATCGTCTTCCAAGACATCTACTTTTTCCAAAACATCTACTTTTCGATTCGGAATATCACGCTGACAGATCTCACTGATTCCAATTTTTTTCAACCTTTCGTTATTCAACAAGCGACACATCTCCCACTTCCACCTTTTTACTTCAGCAAAGATCCCCAAACTCGTTGAAATCTTGATCGATATCCCATCAATTTCCACAGCAGGACTCGGTGACACTTCACCATGATCAAAAAAGATATTCTGATTTTTTTTGTCCGAAAGAACGTCACCATTTTTCACGACCGCTCCACTCGGAAAGGCTTCTTTCTCTCGTTTATTAGACCTCACTAACTTGACGTTTCTTTCGGCCCGCTCTACGCGAATTTTTCGGAAAACATGAAAAGCACTCGGCGGCGCTACTGCCGCTAAAGCCAAGTTCACCGCCGCATTCAAATCAGCCTGATAAGGTCTTAGCGGAATCAGCTTTGCCCCTTCTTTTTTCATTCCAATAAAATCAGTTCCGCCATCCTGCGGATACAAAAGAGCTGGTAAGGTTTTTCCCGCTTGCATCGCTTCTTGGTGCTTCAAAAACAGATCATTGAGGAAGCGATCTTTTTCGGTACGCTTGCTATTTATCTTAGCAGAAATGGACGCGGCCCAATCCGACTCTGAATCCCTTCTCGCAATCCGATTTGCACGGAATCCCACAGCTCCAGTCAAGGCATGGAATCGTGAAGAATAATCCGGCTGCACCTCTAAAATTTGTAAACCAAACGGCTCAGCCATCTCTTTCACCTTGTCTAAGATCGCACGATGGCTCCATTGCATTAAGGCACTATTTTCCCGCTTCCCTCTCCCTTGAGAAGCTCGATACCTCTGCATGTTTTCTAAAACAACAAGATCCACTGCCCGACGCCCCGGCATCTTTTCATAAACACCATGAACATCTCCTTGAGATGGTCGATTTTCCTGGGAAATCAACCTCACCCCCAAAGCCTCCTGAATAATTCCGTGAGCCGTTTGCTTCACCCGCTGATCACGCAACTCATCAAGACGCTTCAAAATGGAAGGACAAGGTTCTGGCGTCGATTCGTCTCGCATCGATTCTCCTTTCAAGGGCTTCTTCCCAAATTCTTCCAAACCAGACCGATTAAAGGATAAGAGACACTTCCGGAATGCTGTCACCTGCTCAAGCCTCTGCATCGAGAGCCCTCGCTGGCCCTTAATCCTCAACTTCCGTTGCTCTCTCTTTTCCGCAACCAACTCATGCCAGCCACCCTGTTGAAATTCCGCCTCCCGATGAAGACGCCACTTCCACGAATGCCCGTGCACCGGAAGAACTCGATCTCCGATCACCTCTAAAGAGTCTTTAATTTGCGCTCCAAGCTCATCATAACGCTGCCGGACTCCCTCCAATAATTCCCCCAAGCCCATCCCCTCTTCTTTCGCTCGTTCTGCAAGCGCACTCTCTCCTCGGACTCCAGCCAAAGCTTTTAAAAGGCCACCCTCATCGGAAGTGAATTTCCACGAGAGACGATACAATGCTCGCCTCCTCGCCATCAACACGCGGATAATCTTCAGCAGTTTGTCATTCTGTTCTGGAAACGAAAAGCTCTTTGCTGTCGAACCGACCCAATCGCCTTTTCTCTCATCGAGTAACGACTCAATCTTAAGAGCCTCTTCATACTCTTCTTCCGTTGCGGACCGGCCTCGACTCCCATAATGCTCCTTCTGCCATTTCCCATTGATCAACACATTCTGATCTTCCCCCGGCAGCCGGACACTTGAGGTCCGGATCACCCTCGCCTCACTCACGCTTCCAGCTAGCTCACGCATGCCAAGATCAATCACGGGCAAAGGCTTCTTCGTCCCTCTCCCAACTTTTTTTGAGCCATTCAGTTCGATGATCGCACAAGAAGCCGCCGCTCGCTGACCTAAGTCAACACCCAGAACTTGCAGACCAGTCTTCACCACCTCTTCTTGTTTGAACCATGGTTTTTGACTTTTGTCTTTGTCCAAAACTCCGGGTGCGTGGACATGCAATTTCTGATCTCTCGTTCCATTCAGCTGCTTCTTCCAATCTACTCTTTGAAGACCCGCTTCCTCTTTCCCTGAAAATTCCAGCGTCACCGGGAAGTTCAGCAGATGGCACATCTCCTCATCATTCTTACGATGAGGCATCAGCGCCACTGCAACCTTCGTGAAATTTGGCTTTGAAACTTCCACCCCTAGCGCCTTCATCATGGGAGGTAACCAGTCAGCGCCCTTTCCACCCGCTAAACCATCTCGCTCAATCCGCGGAGCCGAAAAATCAAGCCGCACCCGCTTTTCTTCCCAGCCCTCTCTTTCCTCATTCACAATAGAAACCACTGCGAATTGTTCCTTCGCATCCCGAAAAGAAACATGTTCTTTCGAAGAACCCGTAAGATCAGAAAAAAGAAACTGCCGTCGCGATAAGGTCGCATGTGCTGGTGAAAGCTTCACCGCACGCTGCAGATCTTCATATTTGCGCTCGATCTCACTTAATCTCAAAATCGCGCCCATGACATCATGAGGCCGGCCTTCGTCATCTTGAGGCTCCTGCCACACGATCTGATTCTCTGGCTTCGTTAAGGCCTCAAAAAGAATCGTATCACCGATTAAGCGAGGGTCAGCCTGTTGCACCCGGATGACTGCCTTCTTTAACATCTCTGGCTCTATCTGCCCCGGCACGCCTCCGATTCTCAGCCATTCCTTCCGAATATCACGATACCCTCTGAGCCCTCTAGGTCGCAGCCTTCTTACCGAAAGATCTTCCCCTTCATCATCTACCAGATCTCCCATAAGCTTTTCCAATCGCTCGAAACGGACATCTCCCCCCAGCTGCGGCAGCATCTCTGACTCCCCGTCCTCATTCTCTGGGACGACATCTGACACCCCCCGAATCCAATCAATCCTCGCCTTCTCAAGAATGCGTTCATTCACTCGCTTCTCAGTCATCATCTGATACTGAGAAATGCCCTTGAGTGCTTCCGCAAATGCTTGGATATCGAAGCCCTTAAAAGAGCACACCCCGGCCTCAGCATCTTTCCAAATCTTCAGCGAGCTAAAAGCCGGAAACACATAACCCCTCTCACCTCTTGCCAATTTAATGGGATCTTCACCCAGTTGATGAAGCTTCTTCTCAGTCTCAGTCATTTGATACTCCGAGACAAATTTCGCAGGCTTTTTGACCAAGCTTTTCAGCCTCTCAAAAAGCTCCTCACTCGGTGAGACATAACGTAAAAGAAGATACAGATTTAAACGTCGGAGTAAGGCCTCTTTATTGACACTTCCCCCCGTATATCTCGGATAAGAAAGCTCATCAGGAAGCTCCTTAATCATTGCCTTTAGTGAATCCACCAAATCCGGCGGAAGCCCCCCATGCTTCTCTTCCTCCTCCACCGCTTCACAAAGTCGCTTGCGCGCTTCTCCGCCCTCATAGACCGAACCATTCGTATTCGGGTTTGCAAAATACTCAAAAGGGAGACTTTGAAATAAATCAGCAAGGGTGCCTTTACGATCTTCAGACCACAGCAAAGAAGGGAGCAAGACTTTGCCTTCGCTTTTGAGACGATTCACCTCCCCACGCGGGAAATTTGCCGTCGATTTCGCAACACAAAAAAGCGGTAAATACGTCTTACTTCCCTGCTGGATTTTCCCTTCACCGCCTAAATCAAAGAGAAGACTCTCTCCTGCTAAGCGGTAAATTTCCGAATCAATCGGATCATCCGTCTTTAAAATGAGGTCACAAGCCTCTTGGAAAGTCAGAGACTTCTCGAGACCAAAACTCCTCTGAAAACCGGCACGAAGCCCCTCATAGGATTTTCCTTTTTTAGAGTAGGGCATCCAACATTCTTCGAGCCGCTCCACATAATTCTTTAACTTCTCTTCTTCACTTCCCCGCACCATCGCCCCGATCGCGAGTAGATAATAATTCACCGCATCGGTGTAGAGTTCGTGAAAGCGGGTCAGACAAGTCTCCTCCATCTCTTCTCCATATCTAAAATCCAATTTCTTCTCTGAAAGCACTTCACGCACTGAAGTAACCCGTCCTTGATAAATTCTGACAAAGCTCATGATTTAAAACTATTATTAATACTTATTCGTTAAAATCATTACAATTCCCTTCAGACAAAAACGACATTTTATTTTAAAAAAAATTTTATATCTTTTAATCTTCATGGATCTTCTTCCCCTCCTCCCCGTTCGCCGACTCCACAACTATGCTTATTGCAAACGGCTTTTTTACCTCCAGTGGGTCGAAGATCTCTGGGTCGAAAATGCCGATACCGCTGCGGGGTCTCACCTACACCGAAACACCGATAAACCCTCACACTGGAAAAATGATCTCGATCTTGCCGACCGTGCCGCTCTCCGCAGCGTGTCACTTCAGTCGGAAGCCCTTGGAATCACCGGGATCATCGATCTAATCGAAGACACCGGGAATGGTCGAGAAATCGTCGATTACAAAAAAGGTTCCGCCAGTCGTGACTCTGATGGGAACCGCGTTGCAAAGGAAAACGACTCGCTTCAAATCGCCGCTTACGCCCTCCTCCTTGAAGAAGCTGGTCTGCCTCTAGCTCGGGCAAGCATCTACTACGCCGCTGAGAAATCGCGCATCCCTGTCGATCTCACCTCAGCCCTTTTTCAGCAATGCCGCGACACCATCGTAGAAGCAAAAGCATTAGCCCTTTCGAACACTTGCCCTCCTCCCCTCAATGCAGATCCCCGCTGCCTCCACTGCTCAGCCTACTCCATTTGCCTCCCTAACGAATCATCTTACTGGTCAGACCTCCTCTCAGAACCTCCAAGAGATAAAGAACCACCACGCCCTCCCGGCGATGAGGGAGAGGTCGTCATCGTCCAAAACACCAAAGCTTACCTCGGCCTCAAAGGTGGTGAAATTCACATTCGTCTCGATGGCTCAGTCGTGTCCAAACACCCCATCGAGCAAATCCAAGCAGTCTACCTCTACGGCGGAATCCAAACCAGTACTCAGGCACTCCACACCTTAATCGAAAAAGGCATTCCCATAGCCTACTTCTCGCCAGCCGGACGATTCATCGGCATGACTCAAGGGCTTCCTCAATCTGGGATCGATGCCCGCCTCGGCCAGGCTAAGATCTTCACCGAGCCTAACCTGCGCCTCAAGGTCTCTCGACAAATGATTCGCGCAAAAATCCATAACCAACGCGTCTTCCTCATGCGCAATGGCAGCGCACCAGACTCTATTTTAAAGAGACTCGCAAAATTACGCGATGCCTGCCCCGATGCCGAGGACCTCGATCACTTGAGAGGACTTGAGGGAAGAGCCGCCGCGCTCTACTTTGAGCACTTTGGAACGATGCTCAAGGGATCAGCCTTTGAAAAATTTGACTTCAACGGCAGAAACCGCCGACCTCCCAAAGACCCCGTCAACGCGCTCCTCTCCCAAGGATATTCCATTCTCGCTAAAGAACTGACTGGAATCTGTCATGCGGTCGGACTTGACCCTTTTATTGGTGTCTTCCATCAACCCCGCTACGGACGCCCGGCTCTCGCCCTAGATTTGATGGAAGAGTTCCGCCCGCTCATCGCTGACAGTGTCGCCATCTCACTCCTCAACCGACAGGAACTCGATCACACCGATTTTATCACCACCTCAAAGGGAGTCTTTATGAATGATCAAGGCCGCAGACAATTCTGGCGCGCATGGTTCCGCCGACTTGATAGTGAAGTCAAACACCCGCAGTTCGGATACCGAATGAGCTACCGTCGCATGCTCGATGTCCAAGTCCGCCAACTCTGGCGCTTCTGCCGTGGAGATGCCTCCCAATACCATCCCTTCACCACCCGCTAAGAAAATGAACCGCACTCGCTACCTCGTCTCCTACGACATCGGAAATCCTAAACGCCTCCGAAAAGTCGCCAAGACCTGTGAATCCTACGGCTCTCGCATTCAATACTCGGTCTTTGAATGCCCCCTTGATGACCTGAAATTCCAAGCCCTACGCTCTGCTCTCGATTCAATCATTCATCACGATGATGACCAAATTCTCTTTGTCTCTCTTGGCGCAGAAACTTCAGCTAATCCCATGCGAATCGAATCTCTTGGCCAACCCTATACGATGCGCTCGCGGATCACCGTCATTTGAATCTTGCTAAAATATTTTCTCTATATCATCCTTTCAAAGGCCAAGCTGCCAACAAACGTAAGCCATACCGCCCTCTTGGCTACAAACTGATCTTTTCACAACTCGTAACGAGCGTCCTGGTGCCGAACCAGCTCTCTAGGGATGCGCTCGCGACACAGGGATAGCAAGCATCACAGCTTGTTCAGCTGCTGCTTTCGACTTCGGCACACACCCTAAACATCCCTCGCACTCGCGAATAGCTTCTTATGCCCTCTTAGAATATAGCAAGCAAGACTGCGCCGCCGCTCACCCTACGAGTTCACTCAGTTTGAGGCGGGTTGTCGGTGTCACCACTCTTTGGATTGCTGGCGGCCGCTCACCCTACGAGTTCACTCAGTTTGAGGCGGGGGTCGCCATTCGCAGCCTTCAGTTCATTGTTCAGCC
>JBDNAW010000062.1:0-2543 GCA_039768255.1 Akkermansiaceae bacterium
CCCGTTAGCCCGTTAGCCCGTTAGGCGTCGAGGATGATGTCGCAGATCGCGGAGGCACCCTCATCGAGTTCGATGGTGCTGAGAACTCTTTGACTCTCTCGCACGAGAAGTTGACTGATACTGTAGCAGGAGCCTGCCAGCACCATCGACGAGCTGAATCGATTCACCCTTGTTGTTGAGGCGGGAATTTCGGAATTCTCCCACGAGGCGCTTTGCCTTCTCCATCCCGTATCGGTGCGTGAAAGCATCTTTGTGATAAGCCAGATATACAAGCTCACCTGGCTGAAGAATCGTGATTTTTGATTGGTCGAAGTTGAAGTCAATTCCTTGGCTGAACTTCGATCCAGTAAGATCGATGGTCTCATTCTGAGAGGTGTTTTGCAGTGCGAAATATTCGAATTCATAGGGTTTGAATTCACCATCGTTGGCAGTCCTCTTCGGCTTCCAACTAATTTCCGTCACCTCCAAAGCTGTTGGGATTGCATGGGGGGGGACGAGATAAACTCGCCTAAGCAGCCCACTCCAACTGGTTGCGCCAATTCCTAAGCGGCATCTTGCTTTGAGAACAAACGATTGCTTGATCTCAACAGAGGTGTCGGTGTTCAGAATCTTAGCCGAAGGTGACTTCAGAGGATCAGAGCCGTCGGTCGTATAATGAATCAACGCTCCCTCTGGGCCGCTGAGGTGGACCGCAGTTCCTCTGTTCACCAGACTGCTTTGTAAAGAAGCCTTCGGTGGGGTGACGAATTGTGAATCAATCCACTGAAGCCTTAATTTGAGCCAGTCCTTGAGAATTTTGATTTCCGTTCGGTAAGCTCCTCCTCTCGGACTCACTTCCATCCACTTTCCAAAGTTTCTTGAAACGGGAGAGGACCCATTTTGTTCTTTGACGAGGTCGCCACCCTGGAGCTCTTGCGCCATATCATTGATCATTTTTTCTAGAGACTCCCACCGGAGAACATCACCTCTCATTTCATGCCATAAGTCGATGTGTGCCTGCTTGGCGTCTTGGTGGTTTAAGAGCCATCCCCACCACGGCGCACGTGAATCACTCAAAGCGGTGCCTCCCTCACCATTGGCTATCCAACCAAAGGGGCTATCATCGCGGTCATCAAATGAATTCATGCTCCGGTCAAAGTCCCAGAGCGGGCCCGCCTCGATTCTCCCATTGTTGCGGGATTCATGATTTTTGTAGAAATAGGCACTCGCTTTGTAGGTGTCGAGATTTCCGGAGAGGGTGTTCAGCCAGTGCCAAACCAACCAGGACCGAAGGTCAATGTAGTCGTGATATCCTTTCTGATGAATAGGGTGCTTCCCGAGTGGTGATTTCACGGCGATCGTGAAATCATTGAGAACACTTCGGAGGTAGCGTGATTGTTCGGGGGCGATTTCGGCTTCCTTGGGATCGACAAGAAAATACTTCCCCGCATCGACGACGGAAATCCCCTGATCACCGGGGTCAGGACGGTCATCTTTAAAAAGATAGCCACCGGAGAGATCACTTCCTGAGGTTTCATCCTCTTTGAGCTGATGAATACGAACGCGGCTCCTTCCGCGCTTGATTTTTTCAGTGAGCACATAGACGCCCAGATAATCTTCCGGATACCGCAGTCCATCGTCATCTCGATCTAGAAAGACCTCCACAAAACGAGTTCTTGGGGCGTAGTATCCTAGCCGGCGGCTGATTTTAAAAATCAGAGCATTCCGTATCAATGCCCGGTCCATGGCGTAGGGAGCCCTGAGAACCCAGTCAGATTCTGAAGGAAGGCCTAGTAGAGATGCTTTGATGTCCTGATGTTGCTCATCGCGCAGTTCAAGATTGAAGGATGGTTTAGGATTCTTCGCCGTGGATGATCCCCTCACCTTTATCCCGGCACGACTCGAAAAAGATATCGGACTGTTGAGCTGGCTCAACCCTGAATCATCTGGCTCGATCAAGGCACAAGAGCAATCTTGATATCTCAAATCGTTCGGGCGTTGCTGGTCCCATGGTTTCAGAATGATGAGAGGTAAGTTAGAGCGGTACGGAATAAGAGAGTCTTTTTCTTTGAGATAGAAAGCCATGATGACATCAGAAATCGCCTCACCTCCCGAAAATAATCGTGCTCTGAGACGGGTGCTTTTAGAAAGAGAGAGAGCCTGATAGTAGCGAGGGGACTCGGATGTCGGCTCACTACCATCAGTCGTAAAACGAATTTCATGCTCAGGAGCTGATGCGCTGAAGCGGATCGTAATCTCTTCTCTAAAGATCTGGCTAGCAGGGATAAATGAGAACCCAGCTCCTTCGGTAGCGAGTAAAAAATTGGATAACGTGAGGTAAGCAAAGATCCATTTTTTGTAAAAGCGCCGATCGCAGCCAATGATTTGCATATTCTAACGAAGTCAATTTCGCAGCTCATAAGCAAGAAAAAGGTGCCTGCAAAAAAAAAATCAGAGGATGATTGCGGTAAATTCCACCCCTCAATGAGCTGATACGAAAAACCTAAATCACCTTCCCATCATGAAAATTAGGGATTTAGTAAGAAGATCTAAATATGTTTAAG
>JBDNAW010000063.1:0-8362 GCA_039768255.1 Akkermansiaceae bacterium
CTAACGGGCTAACGGGCTAACGGGAATGGAAAATACGGCACTTTCCCAAACTCCCCATCGAAAATCCCGCACCACAGAGCTTATTCGATAATTTCTTGACTCCTCGTCCCTGCGTCCCTATTCCCCGCGTCCCGCTAACTCTTTCTTTTATTATTATGGCTGCTACAGAAGTGATTCTCCGCGAAAAAATTCAAGGCCTCGGTGCTGAAGCCGATGTCGTTACGGTCAAGGCCGGCTTTGCCCGCAATTTCCTGATTCCTACTGGTAAAGCTTATGAAGCGACCAAGGGAAACCTCAACCAGATTGAGAACCTGAACAAAGCACGCGCTGCGCGTGAAGCTGCTGAACTCGCCGAAGCTCATGAGCTCGCAGGCAAGATTGGCCGCCTTAAGCCAAAGTTCACTCTCGAGATCGGGGCCAATGGCAAAGCGTTTGGTTCTGTCACTTCCATCGACATCCATAAGGCTCTCGAAGACAAAGGGGTCAGCATTGACCGCACCGCGATCCAACTTGCGAAGCCGATCAAGTCTTCCGGCAAAACTGACGTCGAAATTAAGATTCACCCTGAGGTGACGACTTCAGTGACGGTCACCGTCGAAGCTCCTGAAGCTGCCGAGTAAGTCTACACACTCCCATTTTTCAAAAAGCCCGACTGCTCTGTGCAGACGGGCTTTTTTGTTCTCCTGAGTTCCTCAGAATGTGAAGCTTGAAACCAGCCGAAGGAGCTTTATCCTATTGCCCTATGAAGTTCCTGCTTCTTCTCCCCCTCGCCATATTTCTGGTATCCTGTGGGCAACATCCTGCCTCGCTTGATCCCACCGCCAATTACCTCGCCGGTTTTCGAGCTCCAGGTGCTCCCCCAAAAAATGATGCTCCTGCCCATGCTCGTGGATACTGGGATGGAGATGGAGTGCAAGGCCCACCATCCATCACCATTAAACGCGCTGAACAGAGAGCCTACTTTTACAAGGGGGCAGAACTCGTTGGCATGAGCCCTATTTCTACTGGGAAATCCACCCACACCACTCCTGCGGGACAGTTCAAAGTCACACAGAAGAATGAAGATCATCAATCATCTCTCTACGGCGTCATCCGCGACATCGCCACTGGCCAAATTGTCAATGACGACGCAGACACCCGTAAACATCGTGCTGGCCCAGGTCAGGTCTTTGAAAATGCTCCCATGCCCTACTTCATGCGCTTCAATGGCGGAATTGGCATGCACGTTGGCCATCTCCCCGGTTACGCCGCCTCACACGGCTGTGTCCGCATGCCTGAAGCGATGGCTAAGAAATTCTTTGCGAACGCCTTGCTCGGCACGCCCGTCATCGTAGAGTGACTTATGGGTGAACTCTTTTGCCCTCCTTGAACGCTGAATCGCATGCGCGTTGATATTCTCACCCTCTTCCCTGAAATCGCCCTCGCTCCTCTTAGCGAAAGCATCATCAAGCGCGCACAAGAAGCTAGGATTGTCGAAATCCATGCCCATAACCTCCGCGACTGGGCCACTGATAAACACCGCCGTACCGATGACTACCTCTGCGGTGGAGGACAAGGAATGCTCCTGAAGCCAGAACCTATTTTTGCCGCGATTGAAGAACTTCGTAGCGATTTAACCAAAGTCATCCTACTCACACCTCAGGGAAAGGTCTTCAAGCAAGCCGTCGCGCGTGAGCTCTCTTCGGAAAGCCACTTGATCTTCATCTGCGGCCACTATGAAGGCGTCGACCATCGAGTGATTGAAGAACTTGTCGATCTTGAGCTCTCGCTCGGCGATTACGTTCTCACCAATGGAGCGATCGCGGCAGCCGTCGTCACCGATGCCATCGTCCGCCTCCTTCCCGGAGCTCTGGGCGATACCCGCTCACCCGAAGAAGAGTCCTTTTCTGATCCTAAACTCCTCGAGGCTCCCGCTTACACCAAGCCTGCTGATTTCCGAGGGCTCAAAGTTCCTGACGTCCTCTACTCCGGCCATCACGCCAAGATCGAGGAATGGAAAAAAGAACAAGCCCTCCAACGCACTCGTGAGAATCGCCCGGACTTACTAGAGGAGTAAGGTTTTCTTCTTCAAGAATCCTCCCCTGCTCAAAAGAAAGATCAAAGTAGCCAGCGTCCAAACTGGCACGCACATTTCCACCGCTGAGTTCTTCGAGAATAAAATTGTTCGCGTATTTTTATTGCGTGCACCTCGACTCCGCATTAGCTCCCTCACGCGCCACTGGCGATGCGGGTATAGCTTAATGGTAAAGCTCCAGCCTTCCAAGCTGATCATGAGGGTTCGATTCCCTCTACCCGCTCCATTTTTCTCCTCCACTCCATTTCCTAATACTCAGTGGATGGCGCTTTTTGAGGTTCGCGGGACTTGGGTTTTCCCACTGCACCATGACGCAAAAGCTGACCCAGTGACTGCGGCCCCACAGATTGCGATTCTTGCGGTGTCTCTGAATTAAGCGCCTCTGGTTCCGATAGCGAGAGCTGCGTTGCGTGACACGGATTGATGATGAGGGAGTGCATCTTTCCCGCGGCCACATTCACATCACTGATGTTCTGAAACAACGTCGCTCAAAGCTACTGCTAGCTCCTTGAGATACTCATCGCTCTCCATCTCATATCCCCCAAATTGACGAAGGTGCTCAGTCATCCATTGCGTATCAAGAAGCATCACACCTTCCTCACGAAGCCATTCGACGAGTTTTACCAGCGCGATTTTTGACGCATCCGTTTTTCGACTAAACATGCTTTCCCCAAAAAAAGCGTTCCCAATTTTAATCCCATAAAGCCCGCCTTGAAGCCCGTCCTCATCCCAGCACTCCACCGAATGAGCGAAGCCCAAATCATGGAGGTCACAGTAGCTCTCAGTGATGGCTTCGTCGATCCACGTCTCCGCTCGCTCGGCACATCCCACCATCGTTTCACGAAATGCGGTATTCCAGCGGATCTCGAACGGTCGTTTTTTTAAGCTCCGCTTCAGCCCCTTTGGAATATGAAAACGATCATCGAGAGGAATAATCCCGCGCTGAGTGGGCGAAAACCAGAAGATTTCCCCATCCTCCGCCATTGGAAAGACGCCTTCGGTGTAGGCTCCAAGGAGAATTGCGGGAGGAATTTTTTCCATAAAGCGATTTTCGCGGGACGATTGCACACTTTCAATCTACAATTTCGCCCATGCAGATCAATCTGGCCGAATTACCGGATGAAGGGAAAGAATTTGAGGGCGAAATCCCCGCTGAATTCTTCGAACTTAAGGAAAAAGACACCAAAGCGGTGACTCCGCTCGCGTATCACGTGAAAGCACAACGCTTTGATAATGAACTTCTAATTACTGGGGCGCTGCAAGCCACCTTCGAGCTCACCTGCATGCGGAGCCTCCACAGCTACAATCAAACCATCGAACTCCCGCAAGTAGCGATCAGTATTGAAATCGAGGATCAAGGCATCATTGACCCCTCAGATGAGCTACGTGAAGAGGTTCTCTTGGAGCTTCCGACCAATCCCCGCTGCGAAGAGGGAGACGAACCTGGCAATTGCGAAATAGATCCGAAGTATTTAGCAGTGGACAATCCCACCGATGATGGTTTAGACAACGCCCCCGCGCAAGAAGAGCCGAGCCCTTGGGCCGCTCTCGATACGCTGGAATCCAACGATTAACTCAATCTTCTAACTTTCTAGAACCATGGCCGTACCAAAACGTCGCACATCCAAGCACAAGCAGAAACTCCGCCGTGGAGCAAACCGCTGGCGTAAGCCCCTCCTCAAGACCTGCCCTGAGTGCGAAAGCCGTATCCCAGGACACATCGCATGCCCATCATGCGGAACCTATCGTGACCGTCAGGTTGTCGAGGTGGACCTCGTCTAATCTCCCCTTTTTGAAAAGAAGGCGCGGATTGAGTTCCGTGCCTTTTTGTATACTTACGTTGAGATGAAAATTGCGCTCGATGCCATGGGAGGAGATCACGCTCCGGGAGTTAATCTCATTGGTGCTCGCGATTTCCTCGCCGGGAATCAGGAGATCGAAAAAATCATCCTTACCGGGCCAGTCGATCTCCTCAAAAAAGAAGCCGCCGAGTGTGGCCTCACTGACCCACGCATCGCCTTCGAAGAAGCTCCTGAGGTGGTAGGGATGGAAGAATCCGGGGCAAAGTCCCTCCGCCGGAAAAAGAAATCCTCCATTGCGATATCTGCCGATCTCGTGAAGCGAGGCGAAGCAGGTGCGATGGTCTCAGCCGGAAATACCGGGGCTGCCGTTGCGGCGGCCACCGTGAAGCTGCGTCTTCTCAAAGGTGTCCTACGCGCCGGTATCTGCTCTTCGATGCCAAACGAGCACGGCCTCTGCAACCTGATGGATGCAGGAGCAAACCCAGAAGCCAAGCCTTCGCATCTCGTGCACTACGCAATCATGGGGGCTGTTTACGCACGGGAAGTCCTCAAGGTCGAAGACCCACACGTCGGCATTATGTCGAATGGCGAAGAAGAGGAAAAAGGAACCACCTTTACCAAAGAAACGATGGTCCTAATCAAGCACCTCGTTGATCGTGGCCACGCACACTTCACCTTCCGTGGAAATGTCGAGGGACACGACCTTTTTCAGACCAAACTCGACGTTTGCCTCTGTGATGGCTTCACCGGAAACATCGTCCTGAAGAGCTGCGAAGCCACCGCTAAGGCGATGGGCAAGTGGATGAAGGAGGAATTTAAAAAGAACCCCGTCCGCATTGCCGGAGCCCTGATGGGCAAGGGCGCCTTCAATGCCGTGAAAGAACGGACGAGCTACGAGACCGTCGGTGGAAGTCCCCTTCTCGGTGTGAATGGCGTCTGCATCATTGCGCACGGAGGATCCTCCGCTCTCGCGATCAAGAATGCCCTGCGTGTCGCGGCGGAATCGATGAAGCACGAAGTGAATCCTAAGATCGAAGCTGCCATTCACGATGCCACTCTCCCGCCTGATCCTTCCTAGTTCATTGATGCGATCTGCTTGACCAAATCTCAATCTCTCTCCATCTTCCGACCGCCGATGAAACTCATCCCGCTCATGACCCGTAAGTCGATCGAAAAGGCCATCCTTCTCTATCTCGTCGCCCATATCATTGTTTTTGTCATCTACGTAGTGAAGGTGCTTCAGATGATGACGATTCTCTAAGAAAACCATTTCTCCTATCACGACAAAAGGACACCCGCAGGTGTCCTTTTTTGTGGTCGAGTGACTTTGAAGACTATCGCCCCACGTTTGTGTAAACCGCTTGCACGTCCTCGTCGTCTTCGAGCTTATCAACGAGCGCGTCAATTTCTTCCAGCTGCTCCGCCGTGAATTCTTGTGGGTTGCTTGGGAGACGCTCAAGACTAGCTTTCTGCACCTCCACACCGAGGTTCTCGAGAGCTTCGGTGAGCTGACCAAAGGCGCTGTATTCACCGTAGATGAGGCCCATGCCATCTTCTGCCTCCATTTCTTCAAGCCCGGCATCGATGAGCTCGAGCTCGACTTCTTCCAAATCCACGCCCTCGGTCTTGATTTCGATTACCGACTTCCGGTTGAACATGAAATCCAGCGAACCAGAGTTCACAATCTCTCCGCCATTCTTATTAAAAATAGTCCGCACATTGGTGAATGAACGATTTGTGTTATCCGTCGCACATTCGACCCAGAAAAGTGATCCGTGTGGTCCTTTGGCCTCGTAATTGATCTCGGTAATATCGGCGAGGTCTTTCGCCGTCGCCCGCTTGATCGCCTTATCGATATTATCCTTCGGCATGTTCTCTGCCTTCGCATTCAGAATCGCGGTCCGCAGAGCGGCATTCGAATCAGGGTCTCCCCCCCCCGCCTTGGCAGCCATCGTGATGGTCTTCGCCAGTTTTGGGAAAATGCGTGACATCTTTCCCCAACGTTTTTCTTTGGCTCCTCTGCGGATTTCAAATGCTCTACCCATATCGTGTCGTTTCTGAGATCATCGTGCGCATGTGCGCCGGATTTTCAATGCTCAATGTGAGCTTCCGCAGGTCCGTAGAATCGGATAGCCTGCGACATGCAAAAAGAAGCCGGAAAAACCTTCTCCATTATCCTGCTCATCTTTTGGGCTGCCATGGCTTTAGTCGTTTTCAATTTTGGCAGTCGAATCGTCGAGGGCATCTCATTCATGCGGGATGGCGTGGGCTCAATGTTTAGGGAGCCTGACCCTCAACCGGCAAAGGGAGAGCTTTCTGAAAAACAACGCCTGATCTTGCAAGGTGATGTCACCCAAGACACTCGAGCCAAACGATGGCTCGCCCTTCACGAATTTGAGCCAGAAAACCCCGTCTATTATGCAAACTACCTGAACCAAGTAGACGAGCCCCCGAAAGACTTCCGTGAAACCATCAAACGAATCGATCCTGATAACGGCTGGTTCCTCATTTGGGAGGCCACCCTTGATACTGATTTCATCATTGAAAAACAAAAGTCACTCAGTTCTCGAAAAAGAGAGCAGCTTAAGAAGAAGAGTAAGCCGATCCCACCTCGAGATGTGAACATCATCGATGAGCCCGCATTCGAGAAACGCATTCAACTCCTTGAACTGGCTGTTCAGTCGAAAAAATTTAACAACTACTACCTCGAACTCGCAGAAGAACGTCACGCCGCCCTCCCTCCAAAACCTGACGTAGTGGGAAATATTGAAAACCTCGTGGTGATCGGGCAGGCTTTTTCGCCAAACATCCATTGGAAATACCTCTCAGACCTGATGAGTGCCGGAATTCAATCTGCCGACACTCCGGAAAAATTCGCCCGCTTCGAAAAACTGGCTCTCGCTCTGGAAGAGAGAAGCTACCAGAGCATCTCAACTCTGGTCGAGGGCCTGATTTACCGAGCGATTATCTCGATGAACTCAACAAACCTCCGCATTGCGGCAGAGCGACATGATCTTGAACAAAAAGCTCAAATCTACCGGGAGCGCGAAAAAATCGGAGAGGATTACCGAGATTCCATCGCTTCTAAAGAAGCTGAAGAAACCGAGAAACTTTTATCGCGACGAGCTGGAATCATCGCCTCACTCTCTATTCCCGCAATTGGGCTAACCGTCAAAACTCCTCCCTCCATCACGCGTGCTGATCTCCACGCAAACCTTCGTGCCGAGCGAGCAATCGCTTCCCGGATGCTCTACGGAATCGGCTTCATCTTTCTCAGTCTCGTCACCTTACTCACCTGGATTCGTAAGCGAAATAAATCCAACCCTGCCGCCTTCATTCCGGAGCTTCGCTTGTTGCTCATCGGAGTATTGCTGCCTTTCGGACTTCTCTTGTTCTTCCGCTATTTCCTTTCCTTCGGAATGCTCGACTATGGAGGGCATCTCCTCGTTTTCTGGAACTACCTTCTCCCTGCAATCGGAACCTTGATCATCATGCTTTGTGCACCTGTTTGCTTACTCAGGACACGAGCATTCCCGGAAGCGACCCGTTTGAAAATTTGGTGGCCTCTCGGAACCGCCGTCCTCGCGCTCTTCCTCTCAGCAGCCATGATGGCGCTGATCGATATCGAGGTTCTTCAAAACGTCATCGTCTTAGCAGCACCGGTATTGATGGTCATCACTCTCATCGGACTCGTGTTCCCGAGAGTTGGTGATAATCGGGTTGAATTCGACCTCACTGCAAGACTCGCACCCGCTTATCTTTTTGCCGCGTGCTTGTTCGGTCTCTTCATCATCGGGCTCCAATTCGAAGAGCGCTATTGGGTCGCCAAAGATGATTTCATGAAACCAATTCCACAGGGTTTCACGACCATTGAAAATGAAATCGTCGAGATCCTGAAAATTGAGCTCAGAGAACTGAAACCCGAGTAGAGGCTAAGCCTTCAAGGAAAAGGGGCAGCCTTGCCCCGACAGAGAGTGCCACCGTGATCAAACGTCGTAGCACTTCGTCAAACCTCTGCACCACCGCATCACGCGACAGCCTTTTGGGTAAAAAAGTGTAATGTCTATTTTATGATTGACCCTCTTTTATAGACATGCAATTTTATTAGTTTAATGAAAAAGATGTTGTTTTTTAAAAGCCGGCCAGTATTTCGGGCTTTGCTCTTCTGTGCTCTTACCCCCTTAGTTGGGAAGGCCCAAGACTTTCACGCGTATCGAGACCAAAACGGTGATGCTTACGTTCAATGGGATACTACCCAAGGATACTCCTACACGCTACAGAGTAGCGAGGATATGGAGTTTTGGTCAACGGACAGCACTTGGCTTGGAGTTGGGCAAACCGTCTCTCTCCTTGTTCAGGAAGCTCCGAATAATCAAGGGGGTGGGGGAGGTGCTATTCCGGGAAATCCAAGTCACACGTTTACAGTTAGTCCCTACCCATCTGGGCATTCACTGATTAGCTGGCGGGGATCAGACAATTTGCCTTA
>JBDNAW010000064.1:0-32366 GCA_039768255.1 Akkermansiaceae bacterium
CCTCCCCGGCTTCGCCGACACTGCCAAGCGTCCCAACATCCTCTTCCTCTTTGCCGACGACCTCGGCCGCTACGCCTCCGCTTACCGTGCGAAGGATACGCCTTCGGTGAACGACATTATTTCGACTCCCACCTTTGACCAAATTGCGAGCGAAGGCGCTCTCGCCACCAACGCCTTCGTCTCCGCCCCTTCTTGCTCTCCCTGCCGCGCGGCCCTCATCTCGGGCCGACACTTCTTCACCAATGGCTCCTGCTCCCAGCTTCACCACCGCTGGCATGGCTCTGAAGAGTCCGACCCTTGGAACAAGATCAAAGGCTACGCAAAACTCCTCGAAGAGTCCGGCTACCACATCGGCCTCACCCATAAAGACCACGTCAAAGGCAAGACCTTCGGTCCTTCCTTCAACAAAGCTGGGCGTAAGGTGAATAATTTTTCCCAAACCGTCTCTCCCGCCAAAAACATCAAAGCCGCGAAAGAGCGACTCTACCAGGAATGCCGCGCCAACTTCCAATCCTTCCTCGCCGCCCGCGAGGACGGTCAACCCTTTCTCTACCACTTCCACCCCACCAACACCCACCGTAAGTGGATCAAGGGATCCGGCAAAAAACTCTGGAATCTCGACCCCGATCAACTCATTGGCAAACTCCCGCCCTTCCTCCCCGACGTCCCCGTCATCCGTGAAGACATGGCCGACTACCTCGGCGAAACGATGGCCTTCGACGAATGCTGCCGCGTCCTCATTGAAGAGCTCAAAAAGACCGGCGAATACGATAACACTCTCATCATCATCTCCGGCGACCACGGCGCTCCCGGATTTCCTCGGGGAAAAACGAACTGCTACGACTTCGGAGCCCGCGTCCTCTTCGCCGCCCGCTGGCCCAAGCACATCAAGCCCGCTCAAGTCATCGAAAAACCCATCTCTCTCATCGATCTCGCGCCAACCTTCCTGGCCGCTGGTGGACTTGAGAAGGCCGCTTCCATGCACGGCGAGAACCTCCTCCCAGCCCTCAAATCAGGCGACCACTCCACCCTGCGCTCCTGGGCCCTCATCGGTCGTGAGGTCCATGTCGAGACTGCCCGCGCGCTCGAACTCCCGTATCCCATGCGTGCCATCCGCACCGCCAACTTCCTCTACATCGTCAATTTCAAACCCGAGCGCGAAGCCATGGGCGACCAACTCAAACTCGCCGAAAACAAACCGCTCAATCTCGACCAGCTCACCAACAACACCCGCGTGACCTACGCCGATGTTGACGCGGGCCCCACCAAAGCCTTCTTCGTTCAGAACCGAAACAACCCTAAGTATCAGCGCCACTGGAACCTCGGGTTCGGCCCACGCCCCACCGAGGAACTCTACGATCTCAGAAGCGATCCTCATCAAATGGTCAATCTCGCTCAAGAGCCCGATCACGAAAACACCCGCTCAATGCTCCGCGCCCAACTCTTCGCCGAGCTCACGCAGCACAACGATCCCCGACTCAACGGAGACCAATTCGATTACCCACCGTATTGTAAAATCGGCCTCCCTCAGGAAAAGTAGAATTCCCCAGTCCGTAAAACGGCGCGTCCCTTTCCAGAGACGAGCCGCTTCAGAAATGAATCTGTGTGGAGAGTGCTAAATGGCATCAATCACCGCATTGAGGGTGGCGCTTGGGCGCATCGCTGCCGTGAGCTTTTCCTCATTCGGCGCGTAGTAGCCATCAAGCTCCACGGGCTGACCTTGGGCCTCGTTAAGCTCGGCAACGATCACCTCTTCTTGTGAGGCGAGCTTCTCGGCAATTGGAGCAAACTCTGCTTTCAAATCAGCATCGTCATCCTGCGCCGCAAGAGCTTGTGCCCAGTAAAGCGCGAGGTAGAAATGGCTCCCACGGTTATCGAGCTGGTTCACTTTACGAAGGGGCGATTTGTTTTTGAGGAGAACCTCAGTCGTCGCATCATCGAGTGTCGCGCCGAGGACCTTCGCCTGATCAGTTCCGATGTGCTCGAAGGAAACGGCCAATGCAAGGAACTCGCCCAGCGAATCCCACCGGAGGTGATTCTCAGCCACAAACTGCTGCACGTGCTTGGGAGCGGAACCTCCGGCTCCAGTTTCGAAGAGGCCACCTCCGTTCATGAGAGGGACGATGGAGAGCATCTTCGCACTCGTTCCAACTTCGAGGATCGGGAAGAGGTCAGTGAGGTAATCACGGAGGACATTTCCGGTCACCGAGATCGTTTCTTGGCCTTCTTTGAGAGCGGCAAGCGTTTCGAGGGATGCTTCCACAGGAGAAAGAATCCGGAGGTCGAGACCTTCGATGTCATACTCGGCAAGATACTGCCCAACTTTCGCGATAAGTTGAGCGTCATGTGCGCGGTCTTCATCGAGCCAGAAAATGGCAGGTGATCCGGTGGCGCGTGCACGTGTGACGGCGAGCTTCACCCAATCTTGGATCGGAGCATCCTTGGTCTGACAAGCGCGCCAGATGTCACCCGCCTCCACTGCGTGCTCGATGAGCGTCTCGCCTGTAGATTGAATCACGCGGACGGTTCCAGCGGCTGGAATTTCAAAGGTCTTATCGTGCGAGCCGTATTCCTCAGCCTTCTGAGCCATCAGGCCGACGTTTGGAACGGTGCCCATCGTGGTTGGATCGAAGGCCCCGTGCTCTTTACAGAAATCAATCGTCGCTGCGTAAACACCAGCGTAAGAACTATCCGGAATGACCGCGAGGGTGTCACGAGTTGCGCCATCTTTATCCCACATTTGACCAGAGTTCCGAATCATCGCAGGCATCGAGGCATCGATGATGACATCACTTGGGACGTGCAAGTTGGTGATGCCCTTATCGGAATCGACCATCGCAAGATCAGGGCCAGACTCATAAGCTGCTGCGATATCGGCGTTGATTTCAGCCTGAAGGTCCGCCGGAAGTTCTGAGATTTTAGAAACAAGATCACCAAAGCCATTTCGGAAATCAATTCCGAGGCTTTCGAGCTGGCTGGCGTGCTTTGAGAGGACCTCAGCAAAGTAAACCTCAACCGCGTGACCAAAGATGATGGGGTCAGAGACTTTCATCATGGTGGCCTTCATGTGGAGCGAGAACAGAGAGCCATCAGCTTTCGCGGCGGCAATTTGCTCACCCAGAAATTCCACGAGAGCGGCTTTGCTCATGCAGGTGGCATCGAAAATTTCGCCATCTTGAAGGGCGATTCCTTCTTTCAGAGTCTTACTGGAGCCATCAGCACCAGTCCACTCGATCTTCACTTCAGTTGCGCCATCGATGGTGACTGATTTTTCATTCGAGCGGAAATCTCCGGAACTCATCGTGGCGACTCGAGTCTTGGAATCGGCAGACCATTCCCCCATCGAGTGTGGGTTGGCCTTTGCATATTCCTTCACCGCTTTCGGGGCACGACGATCTGAGTTTCCTTCGCGAAGCACTGGATTGACGGCCGATCCCTTGACGCGATCGTAACGAGATTTGATTTCTACTTCATCATCATTGGCAGGCTCTTCAGGATAATCTGGAAGGGCATATCCTTGAGACTGAAGCTCGGCGATGACCGCCTTGAGCTGAGGAACGGAAGCCGAAATATTGGGGAGCTTCACGATATTTGCCTCTGGGGTCTTGGCAAGATCACCAAGTTCGGCGAGGTGATCGCCAATTTTCTGATCATCAGTAAGACGATCGGTAAAAACGGCGATGACACGACCGGCGAGCGAAATATCACGAGTCTCGACCTCAATTCCCGAGGACTTGGTAAAGGCCTTGATGATAGGAAGCAGCGATTGGGTGGCGAGATACGGAGCTTCGTCAGTTTTAGTGTAGATGATCTTAGACATGGCGTCGATTTGCTGCAGCAGCGTTTAAGCCAATGGAGGGTGCCGACCAACAAAAAAGCACCGCCTCTTATGAAGCCGTGCTTTAAAAAAAATGACTGACCGCGTCTAGCCGCCAATCTCAGTGCGTCCGGTGAGGATTGCGCCTTCTTCCATGGATACGGTCTTGGTCTTGATATCGCCATCCAGACGGGACTTTTCCTTGAGTTCACAACGCTCGGAAGTGATCGTCCCAGTGACCTTTCCGTAGAGCTTCACTTCACCAGCCTTGATGTCGCCCTTGATGTTGGCGTTTTCACCAATGGTGACCTTGCCCTTATCTGACTGGATTTCACCGTCGATCTTTCCGTCGATGATCATGTCATTAGAGAACTTGATTGAACCTTTAATTTCAATCCCTTGGGCGAGGACATTTGTTGCGTTGGCCATTCTGGGGGTGAGTCCAACAGCTCGACCGGAAACTGACAATTCAAAAAAAGAGCAATCTTTTTGACAAAACGGCAACCACGGCCGATTGATCCGCCGTGAGTTTCGCGAGCCAATTTGAGCACCTCATGGCGAGGCCGACCTCGCTCGTGCAGCGCTTTGTCAATTTGATCGAGCCAGCCAGTGATACAGAGCTTGAGCAAATGGCCCAGAAGAGCCAGGCCATCACCCGTCGTCACTTCGGGAAAACGATGCGTCTTTTCGCTCCGCTCTACGTCTCTAATGAGTGTGTGAATAATTGCAAATACTGTGGCTTCTCACGCGATAATCCAATTTTAAGAACCACCCTCACGATCGAGCAGGTGGTCACAGAGGCACGGTATCTTCATGCACTCGGATTCCGCAACATTTTGCTGGTCGCCGGCGAGCATCCGAAGTTTGTCTCCGAGGGCTACCTTCAGGAGTGCATTGATGCCATCAAGTCCTTCATCCCTACCATCGGGATCGAAGTCGGCCCAATGGAAGACGATCAATACACCGAGCTTGTCAATCACGGCGCGGAGGGCCTCATCGTTTATCAAGAGACTTACCATCGTGAGACCTACGAAGAACTTCACACCGCAGGCCCGAAAAAGAACTTCGATTGGCGACTCGATTGCCCCGAGCGAGCATACGCAGGTGGGTTTCGCCGCATTGGAATCGGAGCGCTCTTCGGACTCGCTGATTGGCGTCATGAAGCGAAAGCGCTCGCGGTCCATCTCGACTACTTGATGCGCATCGGCTGGAAAGCACAATTTAGCGTGGCTTTCCCCCGGATGCAGCCGCACGCGGGAAATTACGAATACACCGCGGATGAAAGCCTGAGCCTCTCGGATCGCCACCTAGTGCAAGTGATTGCGGCCTTCCGTATCTGTTTCCCTCAGGTCGGCATCGTGCTCTCAACCCGTGAGCCAGCGAGCCTACGCGACTCGCTTTTCGGTCTCGGTGTCACTCACATCTCTGCCGAATCAAAAACCAACCCCGGAGGATACACCGGAGCTGGTCGTGATGATCTCCATCTTACCGTGAAAGGTCGCCGGGTCGAACTCGAGAAAAAAGAAACCTCGTCTTGTGCAACCGGGCAATTCGAGATCGATGATAAACGCCCCGTCGGAGAAATCGCGAATTTCCTCCGTGCAAAAGGATTTGATCCCGTCTGGAAAGATTGGGATGCTGCTATTCTCAACAAATGATCACACTCAAAATCAACGGCGACTCTCGGGAATTCGATCATCCTCTTACTCTTCCTGCGCTTTTGGAATCACTCGGCCTTGGAAAAAAGCCGGTCGTGATCGAGTTGAATGAAACAGCGCTCTCCCCCTCGGAATTTGAGCAGTCCCTGAGCGATGGAGACTGCCTCGAGATCATCGTCATCGCGGCGGGTGGGTAAGTGACTCAAATAGCGCTTTTGCGTAGTTTTCCGTCATTAAAGAAAAAACGGTGAGGCCTCTGGTGAATACCGGAAATAGTGAACAGAGTGGCAAATCCATTTTCTGGCTATCGCGCAACTCGAGTGCCACCCATTGACTCTAACTGCGCTATCACCTTCTCCACACAAGAAGGTAGGGTCGAAGTCCCTGCGGTGACTCCCACCGATTCCACTCCTTCCAGCCATTTCAGATCAAATTCTCCGGCATGAGCAATTCGCTCCGCACGGCAGCCAAGACGCTGAGCTTTTTCGGCTAGCTGACGAGAATTATTAGAATTTGATCCTCCTACCACGATCAGCAAGCCGACCCTTCTCGCAAGATCATCGAGCGCGCGTTGGCGATTTTTCGTCGGCTGACAGACGGTATCGCGAAAGATAATTTCCGAATGTGGATGAAACTTTTTAAAAGCAGCCACGAGTGATTCCACCCACTCAATGGGCTGTGTCGTTTGAGAGATAATTCCGAATTTCTGACGTGAAGGAAGCTCACGTATCGCCTCTTCCGTGAGAAGCGTTTCCGCTTCTGGAAAATCTCCGATTAATCCTTCCACCTCAGCATGACCCTTTTGTCCAATCACGACGGGGAAACATCCTTCCGCCACAAGAGTCGCAAGCGTGGTGTGCGCTTTCTTCACCAGCGGGCAAGTCGCATCTTGCACACGATGCCCCAGGCCCGCCCAACGCCTCTTTTCTCGGTCAGATGCGCCATGAGCAGTGATCAAGACTTCTGGAGTTCCCGCCTGAAGGTGGGAGAGGTCTCCTTCGTGAGCTCCCGCTTTACGGAGCTTTTTTCGGACGACTTCGTTATGAACCAACTCGCCCAGAATCGTGAGCTTCCCATCAACCGCTTTCTCTTTCGCCAGTGAAATCGCATCACGCACCCCAAAGCACATCCCCCAGTGATTCGCGAGATGGATCGTGAATTCACTTTGCTCAACCACGGTACTGGATAAGTTAACGGATCGAGAGGTTGAAAACTTGTGAGGCTGGCTTTTACTTTGCATCACAAAGTTAAGCGAGCATGTGGTTCAAGTTTGTTTTAACAAGGTGAAATTTTTCGACGACCCTCACTCCCAGACAAAAAAATCCCCGAAACCAAAAGCTTCGAGGAGTCATGATGATGACGAGTAGAACTTGAGACGATCGATCGCACTCTAATAAACTCGGTCGTAACGCTCAATCCCAGCGACGATTGCATGAGCACATGACGATTGATAAGAGGAAGTCTTACAGCGGTTTCGCTCATAGGTGTTGCTGATAAAGCCACACTCCACGAGGACTGCCGGGCAGATCGTCTTTTGGAGAACGGTATAGCGACCGAGGCGCGCTCCACGATTCCTAAGCTTCAGGCGATTCACGAGTTCGGACTGGATCGCTTTGGCTAAGTAATATCCTTTTTTACCACCTCCGTAGAAGGTTTCTGCTCCATGTATGCTGGGATTATTAGCCGCATTGAAGTGGATACTTACGAAAATGGAATTACGGTAGCGGTTTGCAATCTCAGCCCGCTTTGTAAGTGAAAGGAAGACATCACTTCGGCGAGTCATGACCACCGGATAACCACGTGACTTCAGACTGGCCTCAACTTTCCGTGCCACTCGGATGTTTAAATCGGATTCGCGAGTGCCGTAGTAAGATGCACCTTTGTCCCTCCCCCCATGCCCAGCATCGAGCACGACACGGAGATATTTTTTGGTCGGCTTCCAAGTAGTCACCTTCGCGGAAACGATCTTATCTCCTTTTGAAGAAACTTTGAGTGAAGGAATTGAGAGCTTCTGGCCAATCCTCAACTTGGTAACATCTTTAATGCCATTAGAACTCTGCAGAGCTGAAACACTCACCCCATGCTTCTTAGCAATGGAGTAAAGGGTCTCAGAGGGTTTGACCGTATAGGTTTTCGCGGAGCTCAGCCCCCCCACCGTGAGAAAAAACAGTGAGGCGAGTTGTAAAGTAAGCTTCCCGATATTCATCTACTTTGCGAGTGAGCGTAAAACGAATTACCTTTCCTCATATAAAAGGTCAATAAATTTTTAGAAAAAATTGATCTTTTAACATTACAAACAATCAACTCAGCTGTTTCTTACGCAATTTTTCATGTTTTCTGCGGAACAATGGGATCATGAGATAGCCCACAAACAGAAGCGGAGGCGCGTAGAGCCTAAAGCGAACAAGCGCGAAGAGCAGGATTGCAGCTAACAGAAGCGTCCAAATATTAGCCCGAGTTTTAAGGTCTATTTTTTTAAAGCTTGGGTAGCTAATGTTACTCACCATGAGAAATGAAACTCCCAAGATCATGACCGCTAAAACATACGACCAAGCCCCTAAACTCAACCCCTCCTGCTGCCGATGACTGCTGATAATCAGATAAGTCAAAGATGCGACAAAGCCTGCTGCCATTGGAATCGGGATTCCTCGGAAATCACTCCCCCCTACACCCATCCGAGCGAGGCAATTAAAGCGAGCAAGACGAATCCCACCGCAGAGTAAGTAGATAAAGGCCACCGCCCAAGTGATTCCGGTTCCATTAGGATCAAGGCGAGTTTCCCATTCTAAATCGGCAAGAACGGCACGAGACACCAAAAGAGCTGGAGCGATTCCAAAAGATATCATGTCAGCCAGCGAATCAAACTCCTGCCCAAAAGGAGACTCCTGCCCACCAAGACGGGCTAAACGACCATCGAGAAGATCAAAAATACAGGATCCAAAGATGTAGAGCATCGCAATCTCATAATCCTTACTCGCTTCTAAAAGCGTCTCAGCCTGCATTCCCTTAAAGATCGTGAGAACCGCGAGGAACCCACAGAGGAGGTTTCCTGCGGTCATAAGATTCGGCAGGAGATAGATCTTGGGTTCTTCCTCGGGATCGAGATCAGGAGCGGACATGTGGTAAAGCTCTCAGAAATTGCTCAATTTTAAAGCCTCAAGATCATTCTCCTCTCCTTCCTGTGAATTGAGCTTTTCCTCGGAGGAGCGGAGTTTCATGCTGGGCACATGAATGCGGAAATGACAATGGGAGCGCTCTTAGAAGAATACCCTGGAGCACGACGGGCTTTGTTCTCCGCGTTCCACATCGGAGGATGCCAGTCCTGCGCCTATGAGTTAGAGGACTCGCTCGCGAAAGTGTGCGAAGCCAATGAAATCGAGATCACCGAAGCAATCCGGACTCTTGAAGAAAGCCAGAAGCACGATGCCGGTATGCTCATTTCCGTTACAAAATTCGCGGAGCATCTAAAAAACAGCGATGCTGTCATCCTCGATATCCGTACGCGCGAAGAACATGAAGCCATTGCCCTACCCGGAACCGAACTCATGACACAGGAGCTGCAGACCAAGCTCTTCGGAGAGAAGAGCGAAGATGACTTAGTCATCCTCATCGATCATCAGGGTCGAAATGTCCTCGATCAATGTGCGTGGTTCCGTGGTCACGGCTTAAAGCTGACCTTTGGCGTCGATGGCGGGATCGACCGATACGCTTTGGAAATTGATTCCTCGATACCCCGCTATCGTCTCGAACTGGACTAAAATCGCAGCAAGAGCGTGAAGCATGCTCCGTCGCTCTTTCTGGTGATCCGAAGTATGGACGAAACTCCATGCTCCGACAGTGACTTTGCTTCCGCGGTGTATTCTGTAATTGATCTCCACAAAAAAGCCCGTCGTGTTGACGAGCTTTTGAGAGTCATTTAAAAAAAGCGATTTACTCGTCTTTCTGCTGAGGCTTCTCAGAGAGGTTGAGCTGAAAACGGAGTCCGTTACCATTCGCCCCATCGGCGCCAAGTTTCTCGATGCGCTCGCGGATACTTTCTGGGACCTCCTTCTTTTCCTCCTCAGTAGTGTAAGGACCCTCGTAGAGGATCTCTCCATTGGGATCAGTGACTTTGACCTCACGCTGGTCACCTTGGATTGTCATTTCGACTGTTCCTTGGTCATCAGAAAGACTGAAAGAACCAGAAGATTTCAGGTCAAAATTGAAATCCTGAGCATCAAAAAAATTCCCTTCCAAAAGATCATTGAGGCGAAGATTCATCTGACCAGCGGCTCCACCAGGCCCGTCTTTGAGAGCCCCTTCGACTCGTTTGAGGAGCTGTTTCTGAAGAAACTCAAGATCATCATTGTTCATCCCGCGAGGAATCATCTGAGCGAAACCAGGAAGTGGCTTATCGAGAAGTCGTGCTCCAGAAACAAGCGGAAGTGCTTCTCGCTCACCGAGAGTGACTTTGAGCTCTATCGGTGCGCCTTGACGAAGCACTTGCAAGGTGACTTCTTCACCAGGGTCGCGAGCGACGATCTGGGCGCGGAGTTGCTCACGGTTTTGCACCGCACGGTCTGCAACTTTGAGAATAATATCACGGTCCTTCAATCCGGCGGCGGCGGCAGGGCTGGTGGGATCGACGACACGAGCAATGACCCCGGAGTCGATCTTCAAGTGCCAGGCGAGGTCTTGCGTAACCGCCTCACTGCGAACACCGAGCCAAGTGATTTTCGGAGTATCAGGAAGCGCTGCTTTTTGAGCCTCCTCGAATTGAGGAAGAACTTCAGCGGGAAGAAGATCTTCCTTTTTTTTGCCGGGTCGCTCGATGCCCGAGAGGCTAGAGACAAGACCGAGGGCAGTGATTAAACCAAGTTTAGTTTGAGTCATCAGTATTGTGTTCATACGCGGGAAGCGTCAAAGAGTGAAATGCTTGTCTAGTCAGATTCAACCGGAAGGTAAATTACTTCGTAGGTCGGCTTTTCGATTTTAGCATGATCGCCATTACCATTCCGGAAGTAGACTTGATTTAAAACCTGAAATTTCACGGCCCGAAGAGTCTGGCCCGATGGGCTGGTGACGTAGCCTTGCTCTTGGAAACCGACGACTTGAGCCTTTGCTTGACGTGGAGTGAAGGTGGCTTGAGAGACCCCAGCTTGATTCACGTGCACTTGCTGTTGCTGTTGCTGTTGCTGAGCCGGATCTTTCTGCTGAGTGAGGAAGAGTGCGGCGGCGGCACCGAAGATGGCAACCGCTGCAACAGCACGCCATTGAAACCACGATTCCTTTTGCGGGAGCATGGGTTCATTGAGTGCGATCACTTTTTCCTCAACTGGGACGGCTTCATGCCACTTACACATCGCTTCATCGAGACGCGACACGAGGTCATCAGGAACCCCTTGCGGAGAGAGTTTCTGAAGTTCAGCTTCGAGTTGTTGGAGATCAGATTCCATGAATGTAACGTTCTTTTTTAAAGAGGTTGGTGATTTTAAAAATTAGAGGTCGCCATTGAGACGAGCATTCGCGAGGTGCTTCCGGAGGGCTTCGAGGCCGTAGCGGTAGCGCGAGGCCGCGGTGTTGAGTGAGATGTCGAGTGCTTCACCGATTTCAGCAAAGGTGCGCTCACCCCAAAGTTTCATCGTAATGACTTCAGAGAATTTTTTCGGAAGGGTCTTGAGGCCTTCTGCGAGAAGATTTTTTGTCTCATCACTCCCGTCCCCAGTGTTGAAGAGAGGAATATCAACATCTTCGCCACGAGTTTTGGTATCATCGACCACGGCAATCTCGCGCTTCTTACGGCGGTCATCTTTACGGCCAAGGTCGATCGATTCACGGCGGATCTGAGTGTAAATGAATGGGAGCCAAGATTCTTGTCCACCGACAAAAGTCCCTTCTTCAACTTTACGGGCAAGTTTCACGAGGGCCTCCTGAAGGACGTCTTGGGCATCGGCGAGCGAGCGAGTCTGCTGACGAGCAAACAAGAGAAGCTTCGCCCCATGCTCATCGAGCCAAGGCCTCCATCTCGAGGGTTGTGGTGATTTTGCAGTGGCCAAATTCACAATGTTTCGGTGGTCGACAAAGAAGCGAAGAAATCTCGTAATTTTGTCTGAGGTTCTCGAAATTTTACCTGTTTTTTTTGAAAGCTCAACCGAACTCCTTCCGAAATGCCGCTCCGGTGACTGATTTTTTGGACTTCATGATCTCTGCAGGAGTACCTGTGGCGACAATATGACCGCCTTTTTCACCCCCAACAGGACCTAAATCAACCAAATGATCACAGGCCGCGATCACATCGAGATTATGCTCCACGACGATCACCGAATTCCCAGCATCACGGAGGCGGTGGAGGACTTTGAGCAAAACCTGCACATCATGATAGTGAAGCCCGGTGGTGGGTTCATCGAGGAGGTAAAGGGTGTTACCGAGAGAAGTTTTCGAGAGTTCACAGGCTAGCTTCACCCGTTGGGCTTCTCCGCCCGAAAGGGTGTTGGCGGCTTGGCCGAGCTTCACGTATCCGAGGCCCACATCGTCCATTGCCGAAAGAATGGCATTGAGCTTGGGCACGGAGCCGAAAAACTCACGCGCTTCCTCGACCGTCATCGTGAGAATATCAGCGATGTTTTTCCCACGGTAGCGGACCTCAAGGGTTTCGCGATTGTATCGTTCCCCCCGGCAGGCTTCGCAATGAATCCAGATATCGGGAAGGAAATGCATATCGATTCGGATGGAGCCACCACCCATACATTTTTCACAGCGGCCGCCTTTAATATTAAAGCTAAAACGCCCTGGTTGATAGCCACGCTGGCGAGAAAGCGGAAGCTTACCAAAGAGGTCGCGGATCAGATCAAAAACTCCAGAATAAGTGGCGGGATTGGAGCGCGGAGATTTCCCGAGCGGAGATTGATCAACAACGACGACTTTCTCGACGAACTCCAGCCCTTCGATCGCTTCGTATTTCCCAGGGACCGCTTTTGCTCGATGAAAATGACGTGCGAGAGCCTTACGTAGCACGCCATCAATGAGGGTGGATTTTCCACTTCCGCTGGGGCCGGTGATACCGACGAGTTGCCCGAGCGGAAGGTCAACTTGTTCGCCTTTCAAATTGTGTTCCGTCGCGCCGATGATACTGAGAAAAGCGGAAGCTTTTAGTGAGACGCGGTTAGGATCTGCCTTTTCAGCACTCAACCATTGACCCGAGGGAGTGTTAAGTTTTGCGACCATTGCGGGGGTGCCTTGCGCGATGAGTTGACCACCATGCGCGCCGGCTGCGGGACCAATCTCGATCACCTGATCGGCGGCACGGACCATTGCTTCATCATGCTCGACGACGATCACCGTATTTCCGGAATCGCGAAGACGCAACAGCGCCTTGATGAGTCGATGATTGTCTTGCGGGTGAAGACCAATGGATGGTTCATCGAGAACATAAAGAACACCCGCAAGACCGGACCCAAGCTGCGTCGCGAGCTTAACGCGTTGAAATTCTCCTCCTGAAAGGGTGCTGCTCGAGCGGCTCAGTGAGAGGTAATTCAGGCCGACTTCATCAAGAAAAGAGAGCCGCTTAGAGATTTCCGTGACCACTCCAGTCATCGCTTCTTGCTGAGGGCTGGAGAGAGAAATCTTTTCCATCCACGTGAGCGCGGAAGAGATCGAAAGATCACAGAATTCATGAATCCCCAGTTCGGCTTTTGCGCTCGTAAGTGTGACTGCGAGATATTCCGGCCGGAGACGTTTTCCCGCACAGGCCGTGCACTCGCGAGAAGTCATGAAACGGGCCATCTTTCTCTTCACGCTCTCGCTTTCTGACTCGCGATAAAGTCGCTCGACTTGGCGACACACACCCTCGAATTCTTTATGCCACGGGATGACCTGTCCTTCCTTCTCCCAATGGACCTGAATTTTTTCACCGCCTGATCCGTAAAAGAGCGCATTCTGAAAATGATCCGGGAGGTCCTCGAAGGGCTCTTCAAGACTGACCTGATAATGCTGCGCCAGGGCTTCGATATGGAGCTGGTTCCAGCCCTTCTTTTTTTTCGATCCCTTCGTCCAAAGCGTAACCGTTTCTTGCGCGAGTGACTTTTTGCGATCTGGCACCACGAGATTTGGGTCACAGAAAGACTCCTTCCCGAGACCTTGGCACACCTCGCACGCTCCGAGATGTGAGTTGTAAGAAAAGTGCCTAGGACTGAGAGCTTCGAGTTCGAATCCGGTTTTGGAGTTTCGAAAGCTCGTCGCAAAGGAAAGCTCGCTCCAATCGGGCTCGCCTTTGAGCTGAGTGAGCGCGCGCACTTCCATCCCGCAAATACGGAGCGCAATCTCGATACTGTCCGCCATCCGGCTTTCGATGCCTTCTTTGAGAACGAGTCGGTCAACCACGATTTCAACCTCTCCCCCAGTCTCGGGCCAATGATGCAAAGCTTCTTCAAGTTCTAAGATTTCCCCCGCAATCCGAACTCGGACAAACCCCTGACGTTGGAGATCCTCGATCATCCCTTTGCCATCACCCTCTACCGAAAGCGGCGCGAGGATCATCAGCCGCGTTCCTTCTTCTCGCTCACAAAGACTCCGCACGATGTCGCCCGTTGTCATCCGCTTGAGCTTTTCACCGGTGGCTGGATCATGCGGGACTCCTGCTGCCGCGTATAAAATGCGGAGAAAATCATGAATCTCCGTCACGGTCGCGATCGTGGAACGTGGATTCCCGCCTCCAGTGCGTTGTTCAATCGCGATTGCAGGACTGAGCCCTTCGATGGAATCGACCTCCGGTTTTTCTAGCTGATCGAGGAATTGCCGCGCGTAGCTCGAGAGTGACTCCACATATCGACGTTGCCCCTCCGCATACAAGGTGTGAAACGCGAGCGATGACTTCCCACTCCCGCTCACTCCAGTAATCACCACAAGCTTCCCTCGAGGAATATCCAAATCGACCCCCTTCAGGTTATGTTGTCGCGCACCGCGTATCCGAATCACACCCAAGAATGTAGCGATGAATAATTCATCTGCCTATCGCTATTTCTCCGTGGTCAACCCAGCCTCAAAATGTTGATATTCACGCGCGAACAATGAGGCATCAAATTTTGTCACTCGTTGATCATCTTCCCTCATGAAAACCTTCTTATCCCCCACATTCACTTCGGTGAAAATATGCGGCATCACTCGCGGCGCGGATGCCGACCTGCTCGCAAATCTCGGGGTAGATGCCCTCGGAGTCAATTTTTGGCCACAGTCTCGCCGATACTGTGATCCCGAAATGGCAAAACCTTTCCTTCACGAGGTCGCAGGCCGAATCCTGAGAGTTGGAGTTTTCGTGAATAATTCCCGTCCGCTAGGAGAAGAGCTCTTTAGGAACAGCCTCATCGACGTGGTGCAACTTCATGGTGATGAAACAAGCGAAGACATTCAGCATTTCCTCGAGCAAGGTATTCCCGTCATTCGCGCCGTATCGGCTGAAAACCTGCCTCAGCACGATCTCCCCAAAGAGAACTTCGCCCTCCTCATCGATACCCCAGCTGGAAAAGAATATGGTGGTACTGGGCGCACTTTTGACTGGTCGATCGCGGGAACTTTTAGAGAGGAACACCCCGATATTCCGATCATTCTCGCAGGTGGACTCACCCCCGAGAATGCCGAAGAAGCGATCAAGCAAGTTCAGCCAGTTGCCATCGACGTGGCTTCGGGAGCAGAAGAGTCTCCTGGGAGAAAAGATTCCATGAAGGTGCGCGCCTTCCTCGATCTCATTAAATTATGATGCACGCCCTGCTTATTTTCCTTGGCGGCGGGCTCGGCTCGCTTGCTCGCTGGTCCCTCTCTCTCGGGGTTCAGCAAGTTATGGAAAAAACTGCGCTGCAAAGATTCCCCATCGGCATTTTCACCTGTAACATCCTGGGCTGTTTTCTCATCGGGTGCCTTTTCGGTTACTTTACAAATCGAAACACCCCTGAATGGGTCTTCCCCTTTCTCGCCACCGGATTCTTAGGTGGCTTCACCACCTTTTCGACTTTTGCTCAAAATGGCCATGAGCTGTGGACTTCTGGCATGACCGGTGCCGCACTGATCAAATTAATCGGAAGTGTTGTCATCGGCGTAATCGCGGTGTGGGCGGGTATCAAGCTCACCCACACCGCGTAGCAGCCTAGATCACCTCTGCTATCCGGAAGAATAGAGAGTCAGTCGTAAAGAGTCGGCCATCGCCACGTTCTCGACGAACACCCCGGATGTCTCAGCAATACCGTCCATAAAGACAGCGTGGCCTCGAACGGCAACGGAGGCTTTCCTTCTCACCGGCATGCTCACCGTCTTTGTCTCCGCGCGTCTTTGACTGCGTTCCGGAATCTCAATTCCGATGTGGGGTTCTAAGAGCTGTGCTACTCCGGATATCCCACTCTCAACCTCCCTTCCAATCCCCTGACTTGTCATCGCTTCTTGAAAAGGATACTTTTGAGTTTCCCCTCATCATCAACTGATGAAATTCTTTCTCCCGATGCTAGCTCTGCTAGCCCCCCTCGACGCCGATCTCGTAGCGCACTACGCGCTCGATGAAACCGGCAACTCCAGCACCGTGACAGATTCCTTTGGTTCAAATCACGGCACCCTCATCGGCGCGAGCTCCCCGACCAAAGGATTCGCTGCGCCTTTTTCCACAGGTTACAACTTTCCACTCCGCTCTGGTTTTAAGATTGATCCCTCTCCTGAAGTTCAACCGACAGACCAATTCACCATCAGCTTTTGGTTTCGCCCCACGACCCTCAACGACTTCGATCGGTTTTTTGAAACTCTCTCAGGCACAGGAAACGATGGGAACGGAATCCGAATCGACCTTGGTAGTTCGCCGGGAAACAAACTCCGCGTCCTGCTCCGCGATGGGAACGGCGTGTCCAACACCAGCATCACCCACCCACTCATCCTCAGCACCGGAAATTGGTACTTTTTCGCCCTCCGCTACGACTCCATCAACAGCTCTTGTGAAGTCACCGTTCTACAAGACACCGGCGGAAACATCACCAGCGCCACTATCAGCTCATCCACCTCTACACAAACCTCTCTCGGCACAGCCGCGCTCAATCATGCAACCGGAGTGTTCATCGCTGCCGATGATGCCAATGCCGCCGGAAGTAACGACTTCGGAGGAGCGATGGATGATATCGCAATCTTTCAAACCGGTAATACCTTCGGGGTTCTCACTAATGCCGAGCTTGCTGAAGTTTACAACAACGGCGCGCTTGCCTTCGACCCACCGGAACCTCCCCCAACAATTAATTTCTTCACCGCAGACCGCACCTCAGTCAACAGTGGTGAAACGGTGACCCTCGACTGGAGCATCAGCGACGCAGACACGGTCGAACTGACCCCAACTTTCGGAACCATAGCTGCAAATGGCAGCACCAGCTTCACGGCATCAGCCACCGAAGTCTATACCATCACGGCAACGAATGCCGAAGGCTCTGTCAGCCAAGACATCCAAATCACGGTAGATGGCTTCGCTCTTCCACCGCAGATCAGCGAGTTCGTCGCCGACAACTCCAACTTCGACGACGGAGATGGCAAATCTTCTGACTGGATCGAAATCCACAATCGAAACACAACCCCTTTCGATCTCAGCGGATATTTTCTGACCGATGATTCCACCAACCTCCAAAAATGGAGCTTCCCCAGTGGAACCTTGCTGACCGGAGGGGAATACTATGTCGTCTTCGCCTCCGGAAATGACACCCCAGATTCCGCAGGTCACCTTCACACCAATTTTAGCCTCAAATCCAGTGGTGAATACCTCGCACTCGTCGCTCCGAATGGCACAATCATGCAAGAATTTGCTCCCTCTTATCCTGCTCAAAAGACCGGCGCCAGTTACACCCCCGCCGGCTTTCTTTTAGAACCTACTCCACGCGCTAAGAACACCGGCACCGCTCAGCAAGGTTTTGTTAAAGACACCTCCTTCAGCATCGATCGCGGTCACTACACCACGCCTTTCGATCTCGCCATCACAACCTCCACTGCCGGAGCCGAAATCTACTACACCACCGATGGCACCGAGCCTACTCTAACCAACGGCACACTTTACTCCGCACCAATCAAGATCACGACCACCACCGTTCTCCGTGCCGCGGCGTTTAAGGATCAATTCATTCCGACAAACACCGACACTCAAAGCTACCTCTTCCTAAACGACGTGATCACGCAACCCAACAATCCGCCCAACACCACGACCACTTGGGCTGGCAAGATCGCAGATTACGAAATGGACCCTGATGTTGTGAATGACCCCGACTATGCAGCTGAGATCATCCCGGCGCTGGAAAGGTATGCCACACTCTCTCTCACGATGGATCCAGATGACTTCTACGGACCACAGGGAATCTATCAAAACCCGCAAAGCTCAGGCCCCAATTGGGAGCGCACGGTATCAGCCGAACTCATCGCACATAACGGCGCAGAAGCCGGTTTCCAAATCGATGCGGGCATCCGAATCCAGGGAGGAAGCAGCCGAAATCCTGACACCCCAAAGCACAGCATGAGCCTTCGGTTCCGAAACAATTACGGTGCGGGGAAACTGCGTTACCCACTCTTCCGCGACTCTCCACACGGGCGGAAGTCCGTTGAAAAATTCGACACCCTTCAGCTCCGCTCAGGCTACAACTACGGCTGGACGCACCGCCACTTCTGGCAAGCTAACAAGGCCCAATACGCACGTGATCAATTCACCAACGACCTCTTTTTAGAACTCGATAACACCGGAGTCCACGGTCGCTGGATCCATCTCTACATCAATGGAATTTACTGGGGAATCTACCATATTCACGAACGCCCCGATCAAGATTTCATGGAAGCTTACTTCGGTGGAGATGATTCTGATTACGATGCAATCAACTCTGGCCAAGCCGTCTCTGGCACCACCACGGCTTACGGCGCCATGACCGATATTGCGGAGGGAAACATCGCCTCCCTCTCGGTCTACAACACGATGAAAAAGCATCTCGATATCGAGTCCTTCATCGACTACATGCTCATCAATCTCTACCTCGGAAATAGCGACTGGGATGGCCATAACTGGCGCGCCGCCGGAACCGGCCCCACGGGTGTCCCCTTCCACTTTTTCCCATGGGATACTGAGTTTGCCATTTCGCCACCTCGTAATGCGACCTCTACCATCAATGACGCTCTCACGGTCAACAGGACTACTCTCAACGGAAACAACCGACCCACCGGTATTCATCAAGACCTCGCACAAAATGCAGAATACCGACTCGCATTTGCCGATGCCGCTCACGCCGCATTCTTCAATAACGGACCACTTTCCGGACAAAGCGCAGAAGCAATCTGGCGTCGCCGTTCTGATGACATGAGCCTCGCCATCGTCGCTGAATCCGCTCGCTGGGGAGATTACCGTCGCGATGTTCAAGCTGCCGGTGGCTGGAGTTCGTCCGATTTCGATCTCTACACTCGCAACGAATACTACGATCCCATTCAAGACTACATTACCGAAACTTACCTCAAACAACGCCCTGCCATTTTCCTCAATCAACTCCGCGCCCGCAATCTCTACCCAGATATCGAAGCCCCAGTTTACTCGCAAAGCGGAGGAACTCTCACCATGACCAACCCCAATTCCGGCGGCACCATTTTTTACACCACCGATGGAAGTGATCCTCGTGCCCCTGGTTCCCAAACCTACACCGGAACGATCAACTTACCTACAAGCGCGACTTACAATTCGCGCGTTCAAGAAAACGGAGAATGGTCCGCTCTCCAGTCTCTCGATATTCTTACCGGCACACCCGCCGATTCGACAAACCTCGTCATTTCAGAAATCTTCTATAACGAACCTGGACCGCTTGAGACAAGTGAGTTCATCGAATTGACCAACATCGCTAACGTTGAGATTGATTTGAGCAAAGTCTCTTTTGCCGCCGGCCTGACTTACACCTTCCCGATCGGAGTCACTTTGGCTCCCGAGTCACAAATCGTTCTCACCCCAGCCGACTATGAAGGCAGCCTCGATAACGATGGTGAAACTCTCACGCTTGTCGATGCTTCTGGAGCAATCATCGAGAGCTTCACTTACAACGATGCCTCTCCTTGGCCTACGGCAGCCGATGGCGCTGGCTTCAGCCTCGTGCGTATCAGCCCCGTCCGTCAGCTTAACGGAAACGATCCTGCTCACTGGCGCTCCTCTACTACTACAGGGGGAAATGCCGGAACCACCGACGCCTCCACCCTCTCTGGCGGGAACCTCATCGATTACGCAATGCAAGGAAACGAGCTTACCTTTGAGCCGAATTTTGAATCCGTTATTGTTCCAAGAAATCTTGCTGCTGATGACGTCATCATCAGAGCTCAGGTTTCAAGTGATCTCATCACCTGGACGGACCTTTCAAATCCAAGATCAGAAACACTTCCTCAAAATGGCTTCACCCAACAAACCTTCGACCTAACACCTACACCGTCGAAGCGCTTCCTCCGGGTCAAAGTCACTCTCCGTTAACCAAATTTTTGGTTTTGATGCGGAAAAATAATTCGTCTTCATCGCCAGAAATCTCGTAGGTCACTCGATCCTGACTTCCTTTGGAAACTGCTCTCGAAGTGAGTGTCACATTGTCGGCCTCTGACCAAGAGGTAAGGTCCACAGATTTCTCGAGCACGAGTCGCACACCACTCGCCCCGACCCGCTCTGGGTAGCTGAATTTCCAAGCCTCATCACCCCACTCCAACTTGATCAAACCGAGCCCATCGTTCCCATCAGCTGAATCCGATCCCATCGCGAACTCCAAGAAATCACTCAAGCCATCTCCATCGGAATCCAGCTCAATATTACCGACAAACTGAACCTCATCTGAAGTTCCCGGACTTCCATTCAGCTGCACACTTCTGCGCCAAGCGTGAGCTTCTTGAGAAGCGTTCGCAGGATCGATCCGGACTAAACTATACCCCACCCCATCTGCCGCATCAGCCCATGGAAAAGAGTCACCATAAGTTACCTCATCAATTAAAACTCCATTCGCATCCTGCAGCGCTACTCGCTCTCCACCATTATCAAGACCGCCTGCATATTGCCCAATAAGCAAGCTTCCAAGGTCTCCGTAGGTATTCGCAAATGTTTCTTCATGTTCGACCAACACCACTCGCCCACCCACCGGAATTACCCACAGCTCAGGGTTTGCCCCCTCATCAAAACTGAACTCAATTCCGTCTGCAAAATTCACTCCGCGTAAGTCTACTGGTTGGTCTCCGACGTTCATCAACTCCACAAATTCTTCACCCTCATCATTACCCTTGGCATTGTAATGAATTTCACTCAACGCAAGATTCGAAGAACTCGCCGGAACCGTCCCGACATAAAAAGAAGCCGTAGTCAGCGCGCTCCATTCCCCATTGCTCCTAGACCTCGCCTTCACAATCACCGATTCATTCAGCTCAATCTCCCTGGTAAATAACATCCCTGCCGCGTCCTTTGGGTCACTCCCGTCAAGTGTGTAAAAAATTTCTTCTTCGATGGCTGCCATCAAAAGCTCAAACCCTTGCTCTACTTCTCCCCCAAATCGGTTTAGGACCGGAGCATCAACCGCCGGATACAGACCTGAATTCCGAAGCTGCTGCAACACCGTGTTTGAGCGACTTGGGATATAGGTATTCTTTTGAAAATTCACCTCGGTCAGCCATTCATCGTTCACTGAGTATGGTTCTGCCGACCGCTGCGCGTCTCCCCACCTTGCCGATTCCGCTACCAGCGGCACTTGTAATTCATTCACCCACCCATCGAAAGCCTCTTCCACCGACCCCACCGTCAAAGCTCCCTCATTAAAAAAGTGACGATGCACTCGATCCGCAAACAACAGGCGATACTCAGCATTCGCTTTTAATTTTTGATGAATTCCCGTCGGACGATTGGCATTATTTTTCGTGGTCGCATTAACGTCCGTCCCCAAAAGAGTCCTCTCAGAATCCCACACGAAAAAACGGAAACGATCACCCCCCGTTCGACGTCTCCCCGCCTGCCAATTGTTATTATCCCAATCTGAATTTCCGTTATAGAAATTGACCAATAGCCAATCGATGTAGTTCTCCAAATCAAGATATTCTTGAATCGCTTCGTAATTCGCAGCGGCGGCCAAATTCTTATTAGAGATCGCTACCAACTGCTCCCACGCATCCGCCGTTCCATCTTCAACCACTACCGATGAGGGAGGCGAAGCCTTTACCACATCCCAATCATCTTTATTTCCTCCATAAGAGGAAGCCATCGAGTCCGCCTCAATTCGTTCAATGGTATTGAATACACCCCAGTAGATGCCATTGAGATAAACATGAATATGATCCTGCTTCGTGAAAGGTTGCCCCATGCGCTCCTGCAAGCTCCGCGCTAATTGATCACGAATATAAAGAGATTCCTCACGTTGCGCCGCCGTCGGGTGGAACCACGAATCACCATTCTGCCCCCGTAGAAGGTAGCTATTCACAACATCATCTTCCCCATCATCTCCAAAAAGCGGAAAAGCCAGCCGTGAGGTGCCGTAGACGTTCCGAAAAACGAGCCGCATATTGTGCTTCTTCCGAGAGGTCGCCCGGCTCGCATTTCCAAAAATTCGCATCCCTGCATCCACTTGAATTTCCTTTCCATGCGGGAAATCAAAAAACTCAGCGGAAACTTTTCGCTCCCACTGAGAGCCTCGCGCAATCACCGAGTTCGAATAAATACCACCGATCGCCGGGTCGGTGCTGTTATTGAACCAATCACCAACCTCCATCACTAGCGAGAGAGTTGGTAGCGATCTCAATGCATCTTTAATCTCTTGTTCTGTTCCGATCTTCGCATCGTCATCCATCTCGTAGTCCGCGGTCACCGATGGTTGCCAAACCGAAGGATAATCTGCCGGATTATTTGGCTGATCGACGATATCATCGAGAAAGATATAACTCTGCGTCATGATCTTCGTTGGCACTTCACCGGAACGAAAGGCTCCCGCTCGCAAGACGGTCGTCGTCGAAATCTCAATCGGCCCCGTATATAGAACGCCCTTCTCAACCGTGGGCTCACTCCCATTGGTGGTGTAATAGATCTCAGCACCTATAGCCTCCGTGCTGAGATTCAACTGAAATGGCGCATCCACAAATCCCCTTGTAACATCAGCCGCTACCTCTTCACTTACAAAGCCAAGCGAAGCTTCCCCATTGTTCCCGCCCGGTGTTGGCGAGGCAAAGTAACCGGCCCTGTCACCATCAAGCCCCCATGACACACCAAGGATCTGCTCCGGAAAACCAGGAACGAATTCATGATGAATCGTCACACCGTCCGGCTCGATCAGAGCAAGATACTCCCCGCTTTGGCTCAATTTAAACAAGGCATGGAGTTCACCCGCGGGCCCCACCCGATCTTTTCCACTTGCGAAGACGAGTCCATACCCGCCCCCATCAATCTCGAGCGAAGGGATCATCCACTTGGTCGGGAAGGTCGGATCGTCAGTGAGATACCATCCATCAAGACTTCCCACCACATTTCCTAAATTCGTGATCTCAAGCCAATCCGAATTATCGCCATCTTCATCCTCAAGCGGCCCCACATTTCCGGCCATGATTTCATTAATGCGAAAGGGACCGATCTCACCGACCTCAACCGTCACGGTTCGCGCTTCGGTCCGCGCTCCATCCGCAGCAGAAAGAGTGTAAGTCGTCGTAACCGTAGGGCTAACCGTAATTGATCCATCAGCTGCGGTTAAAAAACCCTGTCCTTGATCCATCGCTAAACCGGTGACGGTATCGGCCAGAGTCCAACTTAAGACCGTGGAGCCTCCTTCTTCGATCCCGCGAGGACTTGCGTTAAAAGAAGTAATCATTGATGACTGATCAATCGACTCATAATGCTCAACCACCCGTGCTTCAGACAGCACCTTGTCATAGAAGACAATTTCGTCGATCGTCCCATTAAAATACTGTCCATTAAACCCCTTACTAATCCCGATGAGAAAATCTCCGATACTTGGTTCCACCCCACTGCTGCCACTCATCTGAATCGTGTTTCCCTTTTCCCCATTTACGTAAAAGGTGAGTGTTCCTTCTGCTTCTCCCGCAGATGATAGTCCTGACCGGTCAAAGACCATCACGAGGTGAAGGGGAATTCCAACCTCCACAGAAATTCCGCTCACCCGCGAAGTTCCTCCGATAAAAGAATCGACCTGCCCAGAGGAATTAATACGTAACAAAGTCCGCCCCACTCCGCTGACATCGAGTTGCTGGAAAACGATTTGAGCAGCGCCGATCACATCTGTCTGCAGCAGCGCCTCTAAGGTGAAACTTGTCTCTGCCGGATTGAGCATAAATGGCACTCGCACACGGGAACGATCAGCATCGCTCCCGCTCAACTCTATCGCGCCATTTCCATCGAGCAAAAATCCCATTTGTCCTCGAATCGGTAAATTAGCTCCACCGTAGGCTGCCGTGAGACCCGAGCCTGAAGAATCTTCAGCAACTGTGCCCACTGATTCATCCAAACGATAATACGCCACCGGTTCATCAACCAACACTTCATCTGGGAAGGATAGCCCACACAAAAGATTCGGAACCAACAGAAGACAATAGACCGCATTCTTAGATTTCACGCCCATAACCTTCGCTCTTCCACCCTTCGAATTCAAGCACTCAAGCTCAGCATTTGAGTCATACCTCTTAACTATTTTGACATTGGCACAGGAGGAATTGTAGGGGGAGGAGCTGGCAGTGCCCTTGTCCTTTGAACGGGCGCAACCGTTCGCGGAAGTGGATTCAACGGCTGGCAGGATATTTCGATTTCTGGAGCTGCACTTCTCACTTCTGGCCTTTGCTCGCCGGAAGCGATCGTCGTTCCAAATTTGACAAATCACCTCAAACCTCTGCGGGAATCACTCCTTCCGAGGTTTCTTTTTTGAGTTCATTCCAAATTGACTCGCACTCTGAGGAACTGGACTGGTTCAACAGCGGCAGAAACATCCGCGGAGATCGTCGCCCACTCTAGAGCGTCATCGCCATCTACGGGAGTCGTTCCTGTTTGTGTCACGGTCAGAGTATCCCAATCGATGAGATCATTTGATGCCTCAACAGCGTAGAACACTCCAGGCTCTGCAATGGACCGGCGGCGATATTGTGCGGAAAGAACGCCAGTTTCAGGATCAAATTCTGTCACTAAGAGCTGAAAAAATTCAGCAACGTTCGGGTTGATCCCAAAAGCATATTCCGCCAAGCGACTCGCTCCATCACCATCTAAATCAGCAGTCCAATCAATCGTAGCAGGTCCAAAATTCGCACGATGCCAAGCGTTTGCGGCCTCGTTTGGGGCTTCATAAATTTCCAAAACCTGAGCTTGCGTCAGCGCTACAGGATAAAAACGGAACTCATCAATTGAACCTGCGAAACTGTAGTTTGCACTATGGTTTGATCCTCCAAGAACTGCAGTCGAACCCGCCGCGGTATTGATGGCACGGCTGCCGCTATTGGCGATCGTTTCCAGCTGCCCATCGACGTAAAGCTTCGTCTCATTGACATTCATCGTTCCGTCAGAGTTAAAGTCATCGCACACTAGTGCGACGTGATGCCAACTCCCATCATTCAAATTGGTTGAACCGACAATAAATCCCCCTTGCACTTCAAGACGAAGCGGCTGCGATGCCGGGCTACCTGCTGATCCGTTGGTCCGAAAGGAAAAGCGCTGACCATTCGCGTTTGCACCATAGCCAAAGATGGTCTGATTTTCCAGAGCGGGATTCGTTTTCACCCAAGCCATCATTGTCCGAGGAGAGTCCCCGTCCGGTAGAAGTGATGCCGGAATACCAGAGAGCGAAACCACATCATCACTCCCGTCAAATTCTAAAGCATTCCCATGAATCCCGGGAATCCGTGCTGTTTCGGAATTCGCAAAGCCCGTCATCGCCCCTAGCAGAGCCCCCCCGGCCTCGTGAAGTTCGGTGCCCGATGCTTCATTGAGCGGAATCCACAAATCCGCTGCCTGATAATTCACCGTCACCGTGATCGAAGCAGATGCGCTAAACTGCCCATCCGTAATGGTGTATAGAAATGTTTCGGTCCCATAAAACCCAATATCAGGAGTGTAGCGAATTTGGTTTCCGACCACTGCTGCGATCCCAAAATTAGGTGCCGCCACCGAGCTAATGGACAACGCCATCGGCGCTCCATCATCGAGATCATTGGACAGCACATCAATATCCACAGCACCCCCATCACTTTGTCCGACATCATCTGTCGCAGTGGGCTCAGGCGGGACTGGGGCAGATTTTACAAGTGCACTATTTGGAACAGGTTCTTTAGTAATCCCCGGGCCAGACCATGACAAATTCAAGGTATAGTCACTTCCCGTGGCATGGCGGTAATAAACTCGAATCGGATGAAGCCCAGCTGCGAGCGGCACGGTTCCTGAACGCTCGGTCCCATTGAAAAGATAATCGTCGTCAATGACATGCGCGTCGTGAATGAACAAATTCGAGCCCGCATCACTTTGCAAAAAGAAGGTATAACTCCCCGCTGTTGGGACGGAGACGAATCCACTGAAAAGTAAACCCACATGCTCATCTCTTGATCGCTGACTTAAATCAAGCCCAGTGGAAACTCCGGTCGCAACCGCAGTAAGATCACGAAACTCCGGAACATAACTCCAAACACCTTCATAGGAAGCCACTTCCAGACCCGGCCCGCTTGAAGTAGGAATGGCAGGAAGATTCGTCCCATCGTACGGTCGCGAAACTGGACCCGGTCGTCGTGCTTGCAGGGCGAGGTTCTTCATCTCTGACTGAAGATCAGGAAGGGCCGCCGCTAGATTGAGCTCCTGCCCCGGATCTAAAACCGCATCATAAATTTGAAAATTATCAGCGGCACTACTAATCGAGGTGCGGACGCCAATGTAGTCCCCCATTCTCAAGCACTGCATCTGACCTTTGGGATCACCGCGATGATTTGGAAAATCGGACCAATTCGGAGTCGAGCCGTTCGTATTAAATTCAAAATAGAGATACCCTTTATCCCGCTGAGTTCCCTGCCCTTTCAACGTTGGCACGAGCGAAACACCATCACACCATGCGGGAGCAGGAACTTCGGCGAGTTCTGCAAAAGTTGGCATCCAATCCCAAATTGACGATGGGTAAGCAATCTCGTGAATATTGCCCTCATCATCGGTCGTTCCCGCGATATTTCCCGGCCAGCGCACCACCGTAGGAACACGAATTCCACCTTCCCACATGTCTCGTTTGATTCCTTCCAAATTCGCAAACGACTCAAAATAGCGCGGGTTATTTCCCTCATTGTGCGGACCATTATCTGACGAGAACACACAGATCGTGTTGTCATCGATATTCAAATCCTTAAGCAGCTGGATAATGTCTGCCACCGAGTTATCGATTCGGCGAATCATCCCCACATGTTGCTGATTAGAAACTGGCCATGAGGTGTTATTGTCTGGGTGATTAAACCCATCAATCGTCCCGGTTCCAGTCGCCGTATTCGCAAAGCGGATATTTCCCGCTCCATCTGTGGCGGTCGTCCATTGCACTCCACCATTCAAACCTCCTCCCGCAGGATAAGCCACAGCCGGTCGCTGCATCTTAAAATGTGGGGTTTCGTATGCGAGGTAGAGAAAAAACGGCTGCCCGTCAGCATCATTGACCTCATCTACGATCGACTTCTTCGCGTAAGCCGTCCACGCATCTGTGGTGTAAAGATCGGTTGAGGCATTCTTAACCTGCTGAAAGCCATTGTAGATATGAGCCGTCTTGTCAGTCGTTCCATTCCGTGGGTAGTGCTCGTGTCCATCACCATGGAAGAGGTAACCGAAGAACTCATCGAAGCCACGGTCCATCGGGTGCGCGCCAAGGTTTTGCGAGCCTGACCCCATCAAATTCGTCGATCCTTCTCCACCTGCAAGTCCGTTTTTTCCCACGTGAATTGTCCGGTAACCTGCGCGACGCAAGGTATCTGCCATACTGTGATTATTCGGTAAGGCTCTATCGAACTGAGAATCTCGCACATCCGAGTGCCCCTGATGCCGCCCTTGTAAAAGTGAAGCCCTTGATGGAGCGCAAACAGGAGCCGAAATATAGTGGTGCGTCATCTTTGCCCCCGTCGCCGCCATCTCATCGATCCCCGGCGTATCAAATTTTTGTGAGCCCTGCTTCGAATCCTGCCAAAAACACCCGAGATCACCATAACCCAAATCATCAACGAAAAAGAAAATGATATTCGGGCGCGTCAACCCATCAGAGCGATCGTTGGGATTGAGTCCTCTCTCAACCTCCAGCCCGTCTGGAGTTCCATCGCCATCACTATCGCGCGCATTTGGGTTGGTATTCAACGCTGCCTCTTCATCATTAGTAAGGCCATCTTGGTCAGTATCCAGGGTGGCCGAACTTCCAGTTCCAAGCATCACAAAGGTCCCCATCGCATCAGTCCCCACGATCACATTCTGACCAGCACCAGAAGCCTCTGCGGGAACGCCAGCTACCGTCATTTTAGAAAGATGAGTAGCAACTACCGTCGAGGGATTCAGAGCTACAAAATACAATAACGAATCGCTTCCGGCGGTAAAATTTATCGTCGTTGAACTCAGAAAATTGCCCGAACCGTGCAGACGTAAATCTCCACCATTCAGAGTAACCACCCCATTAGTCAGATATTGAGAAATCACCTCACCTCCATTCACAATGAGATCAGCACTCGTAATTCCCGCGTTACCTCCAACATTCATTCGGAATGTTCCGCCATTCACCGTTAGCGATCCCGAACCCAGCGCAAGATTGGCTCCTGCACCGCCGCCACCGCCAGGAGTTCCCCTATTCACAATGAGATCATGATTTACCGCCACATTGTTATTAATCACTGGTATAACAGCACCCGTGCCATCGGCATTTTCGGTCCAATTCGCCTCTTGATAGACTGAATTCCCATCTCCACCTGCAGTCCAATAATACGTAGCTGCGCTGATCGGTGAAATAAAAGCGGCAAGTAGGTAAACCCTCAAAGACATCATCATTTCAAACACCCCCAACCCTCCCATCTATACAGCAGAACGCAAAAATATTCGGGCAATGCTTTCCTAAAAACCATCAATCTTTCACCATCCACCCATGCCACTCGCAGCCAGCGTTCTTATTGATGGGCCATCCGAGCTCGTCTTCGACTACGCCATCCCAGAAAATCTCAACGTCATTCCAGGCTGCCGCGTCCGCATTCCTCTTCGAAATCGACCCGCCACCGGCACCGTTCTCCGCGTTGCACAAGTGGAACAAGGCGACTTCGCCCTTCGATATCTCAACGATCTCGTCGACCCCGAGCCACTTATCACACCCGAACTCCTCAAGCTCGCCGAATGGATCACCTCCTACTACTCCACCCCGCTTGAACAGGTCATGCGCTCCATCATTCCCGGCTCCGTTCGGGGTGAAAAAACCTCCGCCAAAACCGCCCGTGCCGCCGTCTTAAAAAAAACGCCTACCGCAGATGAGCTCGCCACCCTCGCGAAACGAGCTAAACGACAGCACACCATCCTCGGACTTCTACAAGGCGCCACCAAGCCTATTCCCATCTCCCAACTCGGCGGCGGTTCCGCTTCCGCGTCACTCAAAGCTCTCGCCGAAAAAGGCTTCATCAAGATCGTCGATCTCCAAGTCCGTCGTGATCCCGACTCCGGAGAAACCTTCGTTCCCACCGAGCCACTCACACTCAATAACGAACAAGCCGAAGCACTCGATCTCATCTCCACCGCGACCGCCTCTGATCAGCCCGAGCCCATCCTCCTTCACGGCATCACCGGATCTGGAAAAACCGAAGTCTACTTACAAGCCACCCGAAAGGCACTCGATCTCGGAAAAAACGTCATCATTCTTCTCCCCGAGATCGCCCTTGCCCCCCAAACGGTCCGCCGCTTCAAAGCTCGCTTCTCAGAGATCGACGATCAGATCGCGGTCCAGCATTCCCACCTCTCGCAGGGCGAACGTTTCGATGAATGGCAACGCATCCGCAATGGCAAAGCCCGCATCATCATCGGCGCTCGCTCCGCCATCTTCTCCCCCGTCCGAAACCTCGGCCTCATCATCGTCGATGAAGAACACGAGCCCGCTTACAAGCAAGAAAACACCCCGAAGTATCACGCACGCGATCTCGCCATCGTCCGCTGTCATTTGGAAAAATGCGCTGTCGTGCTCGGCTCCGCAACCCCCTCTCTCGAGACCTTTCACAATACCCAGCTCAACAAATACCAAATCGTCAACCTCACCAAAAGAGCCGATGGAGCCACCCTTCCACTCACCCGAGTAGTCGACATGCGGATCGAGTCGCGAAAGCAAAAAGGGCGCGACGCCATCCTCTCTGAAAAACTCCGAGCCGCCATTGATGAGCGTCTTGAAAAGAACGAGCAAGTCATCCTCTTCCTCAACCGCCGAGGCTTCGCCCGCTCCCTCCAGTGCCCGCCTTGTGGTCACGCCATCGAGTGCAATCACTGCGCCATCCCCCTCACCTATCACCGCTCCGAAGAACGCCTCGTCTGCCATATCTGTGGCCACCAAGCCATTGTCCCCAAACTCTGCCCTGAGTGTCGAGATCCGGCCATCCGCTTCCAAGGCTACGGCACTGAAAAGGCCGAGATTATCCTCAACAAAATTTTCAAAGGCGCAAAAATCGCCCGTCTCGATACCGATACCACCCGCCGGAAGAACGCCCTCCGCGATACCCTCCGCGACTTCCGTGCGAAAAAAATCAACATCCTCCTCGGCACCCAAATGATTGCCAAGGGGCTCGACTTTCCAAACGTCACCCTCGTCGGAGTCCTCAATGCCGACCTCTCCCTCTACGCGCCAGACTTCCGTGCAGGCGAGCGCACCTTTCAGCTTCTTACCCAAGTGGCAGGCCGCGCTGGTCGTGGAGAAATGGCGGGCGAAGTCATCATCCAAACATCCACGCCGCACAGCCCCTCGATCCAATTTGCTCGGCATCATGATTTCAATGGCTTTGTTGATCAGGAGCTCGAAATGCGCCGCACCTTTTGCTACCCGCCCTACACCCACCTCGCCCTTCTCTTAGCGAGATCAAGCCACGAGCGCCGCGCCGAGTTCACCCTTGAAACCCTCCACCTCAAGCTCAAAGAAAACCTCCCCGAAGGAGTCATCCTAGGCGACCCCATCCCGTCGCCCCTCACCAGATCGCATTCTCAATTTCGTTTCCAACTTCTCCTCCGCGGCCCAAACGCTCGAGCCCTCTCACGGCATATTAAAAAAATCCTAGATGCCACCCCCACCCCGGAAGACGTCATTGTCACCAGCGATCTCGATGCTTACGACTTAGGGTAGAATAACTGCAAAAGACCAATGTTAATGAGTTTCCAGCAAAACCCGAAAACTCAACTTACAGCGTGGGATGTCACCACCAAATTCCGTTTATTCGCGTCTTCACCGCAAGCCCGGAACAAACGCAAACTGCTGTTACAAAATCTTGGCGACTATTATCACGGAGGAGTCTCCGCCAATTTTCGGAGCATGCACTGCACCAACAACGCTCGCCATTTACCATCGGCAAGATATTCGTGAATTAAGAGAGGTTTCCCCACACGTAAAGTGACGTCTTTAGTCATTTTAAAAAACTCCTCTTTGTCTTTCGAAAAACTGACAGCAAAACGTTGCTCAATCAGCCCATGATTCCTAGATGAGTTAGTTACAGATTCGACCGATACCTGCTCGTTATCAAAACCAAGAGACAACTTCCAATTTTCACCGGGCAGAGCGTGAGCATAACAAACCCCCAGAGTTTTCACATTACCCAGCTCAACATTTTCTAGCGAGATTCTCTGCTCAGATTCCAGTAGTCGAAACTCGCTCACGTATAGTGAACGATCTAGTTCATCAAGGTCAGACGCTCTCACAATGGAGTAAATCAAGTCAGCCTGAGCACAAGGAAGAGAAACTGAAAGCCTTCCCTGGCTTTCATTAAAAACTGCAAAATCCTCTTTTCCAAACCGCACACCAGACGCCTCGAAAAGAGTTTTCAAATTATAAAGCCTATCTCTCTTCTTCCGGTCTATTCGAGGATCAACCTCGAACGTTCGCAGCAGACGTAGCAGCTTCCTCTGCCGTGTTTTTCTGACCTCATCGTATTCAATATTGAAACGATCATCCTCAGTATTCACATCTGCATCCGGGTCTGCAAATGGATCATCAGTATCGTATCTCTCTGCATCATCGTCATCCGCTTCATCATTGTGTGCCAGAAACTCCACGATTGATAGTGGCACGGTATAACATGCAAATTCCTTGCCGTCTTCAGACATTCTTCTGACATCGGAAAACCTCTCAAACTGGCTCTCCCGTCTCGTCAGAAATGGTCCCTCATCGTTCTCGTCCATAATTGACTCGATAAAAGAAAATCCGTCGAGAAACTGACAAGAATTCGTGAGCCTCATCACCAAGGTTTTATCACGCCCTCGAACACCTCCTATTTCATAACACTTAGGAAAGCCATCTCTTCCGGTCAACGTGTGTTTCAATCTGACTTCATAACTGTGATCATCGACCATTATGCCCCCACTCAAATTAAATGTGGTCGTTACCTCATCCCAGCGGTCCTCGAAGTGAGACTCAGACTCCCAAATTAAACCCGCAACCGAGCACTTGGTCAGAGAACCTTCTTCCACGAAATTGGTCATTTCCAACAATTTCCGCGCCCCATTGGGTAGCTTCTTCGGGTTTCGTTGCGCGCACGATATCTGGTTTCCCGGAAACTCGTAAATTTCTACCCGTTGCGCGATACGGAGTTGAAAGTTGATCTCATCCCATCGACTTTCGAAATAAGTCACATGATCCTCCGGAACAGCCTTAGCAACCAATCGCCCACTCGTCTGATTAAAGATAGCAGCCACTCGTCCAGCCTCTGGATGCTGATTACGAAGCCATTCCGTC
>JBDNAW010000065.1:0-24619 GCA_039768255.1 Akkermansiaceae bacterium
AATTCACCGCCAACCCCGATTTTCAAGCTCTCCTCGCGGCAAACCCTCCGGTTGCTCAATCCGTCCTCGGGCTCTACGAGCGCACAAACAATAAAGTCCTTGAAAAAATGTGGCGTGACTGTCCCTTCGACTCACTTGAAAAACTAAAAAACGTTTCCCATTTGGCACTTGTTCTCGATAGTCCAAGAGACGAACTTCACCCCGCTGAAGTCGCCCTAAAAATCCACCAATCCCTTCCCAACTCAGAATTACACCACCTGCCCGCGCGCTATCACGAGCCCGCCGCATACCAATCTTCCCTTAACAAACACCTCAACAACTTCTTAAAATGATCACCAAACGTCTTACCACTCAGGAAATCCTCGCCAACCTTCAAGCCAAGGTCGAAGCACGTATCCCCATCATGATCTCTTCCGCAGGGTCCGGCCTAGTCGCTAAGCTTCTTGAGCGCGAGGGCACCGATTGCATCAACACTTTTTCTGGCGCGCGCCTCCGCTCCAATGGCATGGGCACCATGTCCATGATGTGGCCTATTCTCGACTCAAATAAGCAGACCCTCAACTACACTCGTGAAGACATCATGCCCGCACTTGAGGGTAAATCCTTTGTCTGCGCCTGCCTTAATGCCAACGATCCCCTCAAGGACATGCGTATGGTCCTCCAAGAGTGCAAAGACATGGGTGTCCAATCCGTCTCGAACATCGGCCCTTCCATCTCCTACATCGATCACGACTCGGAAATTTTTAAAGTCATGACCTCTGCCGGCATTACCCTGCAGAACGAGATCGACATGCTCATCCTAGCGAAAGAGGAAATGGACATGGTCTCCGTCGGACTCGCCTTCACCGAAGAAGATTCCTACGCCATCTGTGAGCAGGCCAAACCCCACATCTTCTGCTACCACGCCGGCACCACCAAGGGTGGAATCAAAGGTTACGACAACGGCATGACCATCGAGGAAACCGCCGCACAGACCGAGAAAGTTTACCAAAAGTGTCGCGAGCTCAGCCCCGACACCCTCCTCGTCGCCCACGGCGCCGCGATGGAAACTCCCGCCGACGCGCAATACATTCTCAATAACACCAGCGGCCACGGCTTCTGGACCGGTAGTTCTACCGAGCGCCTTCCTATCGAGCGCGCCGTCACCGCCGCCGCTGAAGAGTTCCGGAACCTGACCTTCGAAGGCTAAAAGAATTTCAAAAAGCTTGTAGTTCATGTGCAATGCTCTTGGTGCTCTTAGCATCTCTAGAGCACGGTTCTGCGCACATCCTGAAGCCATGAACTACAAGCCCAATGGAGCACGAAGCCTTCATCGCCCACGACGTTCCTCCAGAAATTTTTGATCGTCTTCTCGCACTTGGCTGGCGTCATTTTGGCGAACTGTTTTATTATTATCAAACCGTCGAAGAACCCGAACTACGCCACGTCCGACCACTCCGGATTCGGCTTGAAAAATTCAGCCGTTCAAAATCCCAACGCCGCACTTGGAACCGAAATTGCGACCTCTCTATCAGGCTCATTCCGCTGAATCGGACCGAGGAACTCGATACCCTATTCGATCTCCACAAAGCGCGCTTCTCCCATGATCTCCCTGAATCACTGGGCTCATTCCTCGGGGAAGATCCCGCAATCAAGCCCACCGATACCCGCCAATTCGAGCTTCGCCTCGGTGATAAGCTGATCGCCTGCAGCTTCTTGGATGTCGGGCAAGACTCCATCTCCAGCATCTACGCCATGTTTGACCCCGAGGAATCGGCACGCCGCCTCGGTATCTTCACCATGCTTCTCGAGCTCGATTGGGCCGCGCAAAATGGCATGACTTTTTACTACCCTGGCTACGCCTACCGCGAAGCTTCACGCTACGATTATAAAAAAGAATTCCGCGCTACCGAATACTACGATTGGAATTCCTGGCAACCTCTCATTCCCAATTCTCCCATGTCCTAATTTTTTTTAGGCATGACGAAGAACCCAACTTTCTCTAACACTCACCTCCATGAAGCAGACCTTCCTCACGATCACCTTTACCAGTGCCGCCCTCTTCCTCACTAGCTGTGATCAGCCAGAAACCACCGACAAAAAAGCCTCTGCTGAAAAAGATCAGTGGACCAACCTCTTCGATGGTAAAACAACCGACGGTTGGAAAAATCCATACGAATGGGGGGAAATCGAAGTCGTCGATGGCGAACTCCACCTCACCGGAGATAAGAAATTTTTCCTCGTCACCGAAAAGACCTACTCTGATTTTGTCTTCGAGGGCGATATTCTCCTCCCCGAAGGAACTGCGAATAGCGGCTTCATGTTCCGCGCTCACGTCAAACCGAATAAAGTCTTCGGTTACCAAACTGAAGTTGATGGCTCCCCACGCAACTGGTCTGGCGGCTTGTATGATGAGGGCCGCCGACAGTGGTTCATCAGCCCGAAACGCGGTGATAAAGAAAGTGAAGCCGCCTTCCGTGAGCGCGCTGGCGATACCTTCAAACGCAACGACTGGAATACTTACCGCATCACCTGCAAGGGCAACCACCTCAAGGTTGAAGTCAACGGAGTCGTCACCACTGACATTAAAGATGACGAAGATGCTTCCGGCGTTATCGGCATCCAGCACCATGGTGAAAAAGGCCAGACCTACCGCTTCCGGAATCTCCGAATCAAGGAGCTCAAGTAATGTCTCCGGTCCATGGCCCAAGCATGCCATGATCAACGCCTAAACCTCATACTTGAAGTTTGAGACATCGCTGGGCATCTAGATCATTCTTGGGCTCCTCTTCCTCGCATTGCTAGAAATCATCATCATGATGACGCATTAAGGGCGGTTTTTCGTGATTTTATGGATTAAACTCGTATGGACTCGCACCCTCAGGCACCCATGCTTCCGCATCGCGTTTGCGTTTGATTTCCCAAGCGCGCTTTGCGGTTGAGCGTTGTTGCTCTGAGGGCCCAGTAAGCGGCCAATCAGGGTCAACACGATGCGCATCTTTGAAAATCTCTTCTGCTCGTTTCACGAGCTCAGGATGATCTTTCGCAAGGTTGTTCTTCTCACCTCGATCCTTGGCGAGGTTATAGATCTCGATGGGCTTTTTGATTCCGTTTCGCACTGCTTTCCAATCTCCCCAACGGGCCGCTTGGATCGGTCTTCCAGTGTGGAGCTCCCAGTAAAAATAATCACGCTTCGGGGCGTCTCCACCCTTGAGGTAGGAGAGAAGAGAATGACCATCTGTCTCATAACCCTTCGGTGGTGCCACTCCACTCATCTCGACGAATGTCGGCATCAGATCCCAAAGAGCCCATGGAGATTCGTCGACTCGTCCTGCGGGAACCGTCCCCGGCCACCAAGCAAAAGCCGCCTGACGAAGGGCACCTTCATACATCCCCCGCTTGTAACCTCGGAGGCCATTGGCATCTTGTTTGAAAAGCTTCCCGATTTCAGAACTCGGGTTAAACGAAGATCCATTATCACCAGTGAAGACGATGAGGGTGTCTTTTTCAATTCCGAGTTCACGAAGGGTATCAACGAGCTGACCGACATCGGAATCAATCCTCGTCACTTGCGCGGCGTAGGATTTCTGCTTCAAGGTCCATGGTTTATCTTTATAGATGCCGAGATCATCAATCTCATGCTCTCCGTGCGGCAGCGTGATCGCGTAGAACATCATGAAAGGATCCTTTCCGTTGTCCTTCACCCACTTGATCATCTCATTTTGGATCAAGGTTTGCGCGTAAGTCTTTCCGACCCCTTTTCCGGTATTTCCAGCGAGTGTGACCGGCTCCCGATCACGGTAGAGATACCTCGGGAAATACGAGTGCGCATGCCGCTGGCAATTGTAGCCGAAAAAACGATCTATCCCCTGCTTCTCCGGGCTCCCTGGGCTATCGAAAAAACCCATCCCCCACTTACCAAACGTCGCGGTAGCGTATCCGGCCGACTTCGCCACCTCCCCGATGGTCACCGTTTCCGCCGGAATGGGCCACTGACCATCCGGAGCCAATTCACGGTTTCCTCTGACCGGACAATTGCCAGAATGAAGACCCGTAAAAAAGACCGAGCGACAAGGCGCACAAACGCTGGTTCCGCAATAAGCCTGCATGTAGCGGGTACCTTCCGCGCATAGCTGATCGAGGCGTGGAGTCTGAATCAACTCCTGACCATAAACTCCAAGATCACCTTGGGCGATGTCATCACTCAGGATAAAAATGAAATTCGGTTTCTTAGCCGAAACAGACATTGGTAAGAACAAGAACAAGAAGATAGCGAAACGCATGGGCTGTTAATACGCAGTCAAGATCTCGTGACTTTCTTTTAAAGAAAGCAAAAAGAAACCCACCAATGATGCGCACATCACGGTGAGTTCCGAGAGTAAAGAAAACGGCGCGCCGCTCTCTGATAAAACATTCGGCTTACCAGCCCTCGTTGTCTTTACGACGATCTCGGCGATCTCGACCACCACGGCCACCGCCACCGCCACCACGGCGGTCATAGCCACCGCTACGTCGGTCACCACCGCCACCACCGCCACCACCTCCGCGATAGCCACCACCGCCACCGCCACGATTACCACCGCCACGCTGCTGAGGTTTACGTTCTTCAGCTTCGTTGACGCGCATATCGCGGCCATTATAGTCGGAGCCATCCATCTCTTCGATTGCTTTACGGGCTTGATCGTCATCAGCAAGGGTCAGGAATGCAAATCCGCGTGGGCGGTTCGTCTCGCGGTCTAACGGAATGAACAGATCGTCGATCGTTCCGTAAGCTGAGAAGGCCTCACGAAGTTCTTCTTCTGAGGTCTGGAAGGGCAAATTGCCGATAAATAATTTCATACAATGGACGTCGGTTCTTTCTCCGACAGATTCATTCTGCCTCTCAAATCATCTGAAAGCGAGACATCCCTTACGATATTTTTCGAACATCATTCCAGAATAAGGACAAAGTGCCACACCCGTCCCGCTTATCAGGCATTATGCAGCGTAGAAGCCATCAGTAGAATCACTTCTTCAAATGGGGCTTATCGCTCTGACCGTGCTGATAGGATTTACGCTTTTCGTTCCTTGGTGGATCGCCGTCACCATCGTTTCCCCAGCGCAGCGCGAGGCCAAAGACTGGCATCAGGGGTATTTTATAAACTCCTCCCTTGTAAACCAGTTTTATATGCATAATATTTTATTAACTCCATGATTAAAAAATTTCTGCTTCTTCCCCTGCTGACATCAAGCATTTGGGCTGGTGGGGCTCAGGAATTCGCCATAAATATCGAAAATTTAAGTTGTGAGAAAAATATCACAGGCCGTTCGGTGAGACTCACTTGGACACCATCGCGCTTAATCTTTGCTGACGGAATCCGAGTGAGCCGAGATGGAATTCAACTAGCTGAAATGGAGCTCACAGAGACCTCTTACACTGACACTCTCGATTTTTCTGGTTTGGAAGAGGGCATCCACGATTTCGTTTACACCGTGGGCCTCTACGGTGAGGCCGAAGGCGATGACTGCCCAACCCTCACTTGCACTGCTTCCTTTCTGGTCGGAGATCAGGGCACCACTCTCGTCCTCAAACTCCCGATGGATGGAGCGAGTCCATGGCGCGATACTTCTGACAGCGCAAATGCAAATGATGGAATCATCAATGGTGATGTGAGCTTCAACTCTCGTCTCGATGGAACTTATGCTCAATTCGATGAGAACGCCGAGAGTATCAGCTTGGGAAGCCCTGCGGATTTAAACTTTGGGGCGGAAACCGACTTTACCATTTCCATGCTCGTAAACCGGGAAACCTTCTTGTCTGACGATCGCGTCATTGCGGGGAATAAGGATACTTCAAGCTCACTCAACGCAGGCTGGTCACTCACCGCAAATACCAACGGAAGTTGGACTTGGAATGTGGCCGATGGCTCTACCGAGGTTTCTTTCTCCAGTCTTCCTGAGGTGCTCAATGACGGACTCTGGCACGGCGTAACTGCGGTGCATGACCGTGATGGCATGATGACTCTCTATTTTGATGGTAACGAAGTCGGCCACGTATCGATGAATGAAATTGGAAACATCGATTCTTTAACCACCGCGCTCGGGACGGACGGCACACTAACCGCCGCCACTTTTCTTGGCGGTATCGATGAATTCCGTGTCTGGCACCGCCGACTTCTAGATGATGAAGTCCAGACGCTCAATGACACCCTTCTCCCCCATGTCTGCCCGAACCAGCTCCAAGGCACGGTGGATGAGCTCAATGCGCCAGATGTCGTCAATCTCAGCTGGGAGCTAGGCTCATACATCGACCTCACTTCTTACGAGATCTCTAGAAATGGAACCAGCATCGCAACCGTTGGCGTCGCCGCCACCAGCTACCAAGACTCGCCTCCTGCAGGTGGTGATCTCGTTTATACCCTTCGTGCATTAGGGCCGGATGCAGATTTGTGCGAAGACCTTACCGCCAACGTCACCATCCGACGTAATCCTTCCAATGGCCTCCTCGCTTATTTCCGATTCGATGGCGATGCCTTAGATTCTTCCAGCTCAAGTATCGACGGAACCATCAGTGGTGAACCCGTTTATACCGAGGGTGTGTTTGGGAATGCGTTGAGCTTCGATGATCGGACGGACCCGCACGAATATGTCAATTTAGGAAACCCAGATGCCTTAAATTTTGAAGAGGATGGTGACTTCACCGTCTCCGTTTGGGTGAAAAATGATGACGGCTTTCCGGATCGTACACACTTAGGTGGATCGGCGAATGATCCCGCAATCATCGGAAATAAGAATTCACGACTTGATAGCAACATCGGATGGCACATCGGTGCTGGCACAAACCGCCGCTGGAAATGGAGCTTCTCCGATGGCTCTCAGACACGCACCTTCCAGAGTGGTTCCAATGCTTTAAGTGACCATCAGTGGCATCACCTCATCGTGGTCCATGATCGGGATGGTCTAGCGACTTTTTACCAAAACGGTCAACAAATTGGCACTCGTGATATTTCCGGAATCGCCTCGATTAATTCCAATCTCCCCACCGCCATTGCAACCGATGGTATCTTCGGTGGAAACGGCGGCTCAGGAAATGCAAGCTTCAGCTGGTTCCACGGTGAAATCGATGAAGTCAAAATCTGGGGCCGTAGCTTCACTCCTGCCGAAGCGGCCTCACTTTATAAAAACGATACTGGATTTATGAATTGGCAAATGTCTCGCTTCACCGCCGACGAACTCGCCGATGACAAAATCAGCGGAACAAGTGCTGATCCTGACCACAATGGACTGCCCAACCTTCTTGAATTTGCGCTCTCTGATAGCACATCAGCTCCCACCCCCACAGTATCAGTATCCGACACAGGCCAGCTCCAAATCACCTACCAAAGATGGAGAAGAGGGTATGGGGACACCGGGCGTGGCTACACTGCAAATGGAGTCGTTTACTATGTCGAGCAGACGACCGATCTTGCAGCCGAAAGCTGGCACCGCACCGCCGCCCTACTCGAAGTCGTCGGTGAACCAACCGTCATCACCGAAAATATCGAAGAGGTCACCGTCCGCTCGCGAATGACCTCGAACACACCCTCCCTCTACCTGCGCTTACACGTCGAGCAGCATTAAAAATCGCCCCTAAAAGAGGCCTTCCAATATCTCCGCACCCAGCTTACAAAGCTGGATACCGTAAAATCGATCCCTTTTAAATGATCCCCCTACACGTTGTCTCGATCTTCCTAATCCTGACGAGTCCTCTCTTACAGGCGCAAGCTTGGAAAGGAGAGATCCACCAAGACCTTCCAACCCTGAAGAAAAAGGCTGATGCTGGTGACGCCACGGCAATGGCAGAGTATGCCTTTCACTCACTGCGCTGCATGGGAGGATTAAAATTTCAGCCCAAACTCATCTTTGATTATTTCACAAAGTCGGCCGCAAAGGGGAACCACGATGGCCAAGTCGGCCTTGCGCACTGCTATTGCTTTAATGTTGGCACGGTGAGAAACGTTCGCCGGGCGAGCCACTTGATCAAAGAACCCTTCGCAAGGAACCATCCCGTCGCACTGAAAATCATGGGCTATCTTTACTACGGCCATCACGATGTGAAAAAACGGAACCTCGAAAAAGTCCGTGAATTTAACCGTAAGTCCGCCGCACTTGGCTGTATTGCTGCAGAATATAACCTCGGCATTGAGTATTCTCGTAAGGGGCCAGATCAAGACATGAAGAAAGCGATGGGGATATTTCGGCAACTCCACGAAAAGCGGATTTTCCCAATGGCCTCGGCTGAGCTCTTCAAGACCATGCGGTCCCATAAAATCTGGGAAGATCAAGATGATCTCCATCGCGAATGCCTTGAGCGGCTCAAAGAATACGGTGACTTACAGGAGCGAAGTGCCCTATTGAAACTCGGAAATTTTTACCACGAAGCTGGAGATATGGAGACGGCGGTCAGCTACTACACTCAAAGCGCCCACCTCGGAGATGGTTCAGCGTGGTTTGAGCTCTGGCGCCAGGCCGCATACGGCCACCACGGGGATGATAGCGGCATTGTCTGGGGCCATGAACAAAGCATCGGAAACATGGCAATGCGGGCCTACGAGCGAGGCGTCTTCACCAGCAGATCGCTCAGTGATGCCGGCTGGGAAATCACCCGTCGATCGTGGAATAAAGGGTACCAAGAAAAGCTTCCAAGACTCGAAAAAGACCTACTCAAGCATGTCGCCACTAGATGCTCACTGCACGATATCCTCGGTCGTCTCTACCTGCGTGCACAGAAATCAAAAAACCCTAATCTCATGCGACCTGGATGGGCCCGTAATCACCTCATTGCCCACTCACATCATGGCGTGAATGCTACTGGGGAACTTACTCGGCACTACTTCAGTCTTAAGCCCACCACCGAGAACCTTGCAAAAGGCTACGCCTGCGCTCTCGCGACACAAAAGCAGATGAAGGAATACTGGGACCAAGGCTTCTGGGAACGAACCGAAAAAAAGATGACTCCCGAAGCGAAAAAACGCGCCACCAGGCTCATCGCAGATCAATTTCCCAACGGCGACACACATCGCCGTAGAGCCGAAGACTTCCTCATCAAGATTGGCCATCTTCCCCCACGCCCATAAGTGGCTCAGATTTAATCCAAATCGTACTCGTCTTTCATCGCCGCGAACCACTTTTTATATTCTCCAGGCTGTGCGGCGCGCAAGGTGTCAGACGCGCGCGAAACCTTGAGAACGACTTCACGGTTAGCATTAGGATTCGTCGTGATACGGCGACAAATCAACCTGACATTCCGCACCGTCAAGGTAATCTCTTCCCCACGCTCGGCCTTGCGCAAGATTTCTCTCAAAGCGACGACCCCCTTAGTGCGGTGTAATTCCTTACCGTTCACATAGCAGACAATGTCTCCCTCTTTCAGCCCCGCTTGGGCTGCTGCTGATTCCGGCTCAATCTTGCGCACTAAAGGACGTGCTCGCAATTCTCCCTGATGCGCGAGCTGCATGTGCCAATGCCAAAGCACCCCCAAATTGGAATCCCCTTTCCCCAAAACGTGAAACTCAAAGAGCTGTTTAAAGGTTCCTTTGCTACGGGCCAGCACCTCAGGATCATCCGATGTCTTGAGTTGCTTAAAAAGTGCTCGTGCCACCTGTGGTAAGCGATCGCGAGACCCCTCCAAAAGCCGAGCCATTGCCGCCTCTCGTTCCTCAAAATCCGATGAAGCGAGATCATGCATCACGATCGATAAATCAAGCTCTTCTAACGCCGGACGCGGGTCGTAACCCTCGTGAATACCCTGCGCCCCCGCCTCAATAAAAAACAAGGAAGGCACGAGAAAAAGGGTAACGAGCTTCACGGGCGTTATCCTATCAAAGCTTCACCTCTTAAGTCGAGCTGTCATCGCCTCAGTGAAATTTATTCCAACAATCAGGAATTAATGCTCGTGCTGCGACTTGCAATTAGGACAAGGGCTAGTCCACTCGTCGGAGCCATCTGAATAGAATTCGTGCTTCCAAATGGGGACGCGAGCCTTGATCTCATCAATGAGATAACGATTGGCATCGAAGGCCGCTGCACGGTGAGCGGAAGCCGTTAGAGTAATGACTGCGGGTTCTCCGATTTCTAAAGTGCCCACACGATGGATTGCGTACGCACTTGTGATCGGAAATTTCTCAAGGACTTCCGCAAGAATTTTTTGACCCTCCTGATCAGCGAGAACAGGATGGTGCTGGTAGTGAAGACGAAGGACCTCTCGTCCTTCATGGTGATTCCGCACGAGCCCTTCAAAGGCGACGAAGGCGCCGGAAGTGGCATCAGCAAAGTCGCGACGAAGAGTGGAAAGGTCCAGCGGGGTGTCTTGGATTTGGAACATGACTGAGAGATGGGGGTGGTTTTTAACCTCCGGCAAAGGGAGGCATAAAAGCAACACGATCACCTTCCTTGATGGGCGTGTCCCAATCGGTAAAGGCGTCATGGATGGCAGGCTTAATCTGAGGGAGATCGAGGGAAAAATGATGGCAAAGGCGGACTTCTTCCCAGAGGCCAGTAAGGGTAGCAGTAGAAGTACGGATTTTTTCTGAGTTCGTGCCCGCTTCTTGGGAAAGCTTAGCAAAGTATTCGATAGTGAGTTCTTTTTCCACGATTCCGTGTTGGTAAAGGTGTTCAAGCTCCGTGAGGTGCTCAGGGCGATTTAGGTTCAGGAGCGCTTGCGGATCGCTTGCTACGAGCTCGGTGCGAGTAAGCGAACGAAGGAAGCGGCGAGCGCAGCGGCGATTTTCTAAAATGACTTGGGCGAGCTTGGGCGAAGCGCTTGACGAATAGAGCGCGCACAGCGGCTCAGGGTGATCATCGAGCGGATTAAGAAAGCAAGTGACGTCTTTTTCCGGATTGTGTGAGGTAAGGAGCAGGGCAAGATCGTCACGAGTGATGCGTGGTAGGTCGATTGCGATGAGGAGCCAGTGAGCTTCGGGATCATTATCGAAGGCAGCTTGAAGACCACCGAGCGGACCAGGAGAAGGCTCGAGATCTGGCAATTGCTGAATCCCCGAGGCTGGATCCTGACAACCATGAGCGACGGAGAGGTAAAGATCTGAGGTGAACTCGGAGAGGAGTTCGGTCATTCGATCAAGCAAGCTGACACCACCAATCTTAAGAGAGGCCTTGTCTTCACCCATCCGAGAGGATTTTCCGCCGGCGAGGATGAGAGCTTTAAGATGGAGTTTTTTCACGATAGCGAGCGCTGAAAAAGAAGAGAATTGGGAACTTTAGATTTCGAGCTTATTTAAAATTTCGCCCTCTAGCATTTAGGATTTTCCCGCTAGGGAGTAATCTGATTTTCCTCCAGTTTTTGTTTTGAGTTTAAGATCAGAGATGACGATCGCGGGGTTGGTTGCTTTGCACATATCATAGAGCGTGAGTGCTGCGGTAGAGGCACCAGTGAGGGCTTCCATTTCAACTCCAGTTTTTCCAGTTGTGCGTGCGGTGCAAGTAATGAGGAGGGATTCAGAGTCGTGTGGAACGATGGTGATTTTTGAAGAATCGAGCGGCAGCGGGTGGCAAAGCGGAATGAGTTCCGAGGTTTTTTTAGTACCCATGATCCCAGCAAGAATCGAAGTGTGGAGAACGGGACCTTTTTTATTCTGCAACTCACCATTTTCCATCTGGTCGATGAGCTCAGAACCGAGCTGGACCAAACAAGTAGCGACGGCGGTGCGTGTCGTGATTGCTTTTTCTGAAACATCGACCATGCGGGGCTGGTTCGATTCATCGAGGTGGGTAAGGTTGCTCATAAAAGAAGAATGACACTTTGGGCTGGATGAGCAAGCGGGAGATCGGAAGAGTGGGGGCGTGGGAATTATCGTAGGCCTCTTTTTTTTAATCGCGCTGTGTTATGCCTCGGCGGGATTTGGAGGAGGATCGTCCTACACCGCGTTCTTACTCTGGCGAGGTGAAGAGCTAGAGGCTGTGCGGGCTATTTCACTGGTATGCAATTTCATCGTCGCGGGGATTGGGGGGTGGATATCTGTGAAGGCACAGCAAGTGAACTTAAAATTGCTCGCCCCTCTCTTACTAGGGGCTTTTCCGGGGGTCATTCTGGGTGCACGGATGGAGCTCAGTCACGAGGGGTTTGATTGGGTCTTTGGATTCGCTCTTTTGGTAGCAGGAGGGCTTTTGATGGTTCGATTTCCAACGCGAACGAAATATAAAGAAATTTCTCAGGAGAAATTACTACCACTTGGCTTTTTGCTAGGGCTGCTGGCAGGAGTGACCGGGATTGGTGGTGGAATCTATTTGGTGCCAGTGCTCCATTTGATGCGCGCTGGAAAAGCCAAAGAAATCGCGGCGGCAGGAACGTGCTTCATTTTAGTGAACTCGGCAGTTGGGTTGATCGTCATTTGGGTGCAAGACGGCGCAGAACCACTGGATGGATTTATGCTCCTCCCAGTGGCGGTGGCAGCCGGTGGACTCATCGGCGCTTCTATGCTGCAAGGATTTTTCAATGCGCTTTGGACGCGCCGCGTGACTGGAATCTTGGTCATCGCGGTCGCTGTAAGAGTGCTCTTATCTAGATAGAGGGTTTCATAGCCGCAAAATCTTTCATCGGTTTCGTTTGCGTGAAAGAGGAAAACAGCCCCTTCGACTTCCGTCTTACCGGGCACGACTGCTGTCATGAATTTTTTTGGGGGCTAGCGCTGATTGATGATTTAAAATGGTTGAACCCCTCAACTGAAGAAGGTGACTATTTTTCCGAATGATCACTTCTCTTTCGCAAAAGCCGTAGCAATGAGTTTCTTAAAGTCTTCCTGAGATTTTTTTACCTTTTCGGCAGGGCCAGTCATCTTAAGAAAAACATCGCCCCCTGCATGAGGGATGACGGCACCGAGAAGAGCATAACCTTCCTTGGGTGTTTTACGCTCCATGATTCCGCCATCGAGAAAAACACCTTCCATCAGGACAATGGAAACCTCCTGTTCTCCGTAGCTGAGTGCCTCTTGAGTGATCTTGGCTTCGCCTTCGAACTGTTTTTTCCAGCGCTTCATATTCGCCGCCACTCCCCCGCCCTGCCCTTGGCCGAAGTGGTAGAGCTTGAGAAGCGGGCCTTTCTCGCCATATGTGAGCGCGCCCTTAACCATGTGGCTTGGATAATCAATGGTAACCCACGGTTTCTTAGCGGTGAATTGGAAGTTTCCAGCGTTGATGGTGTCATCGGCATGAAGGCCAAGAATCGTGAAGAGGAGGATTGCGAGAGTTCTCATGGAGAAAACAGTAGCGCAATTTTCCACTGCAGACCAGCTGAAGAAGCGACCGTAGCTCCGCGCGCAAAGATGATCACACGAGTCGGGTTTTGTAATCCAGATCAGGAATCAGGAAAGTTTCTTACAGTTAGACTTTTAAGGTAGAACAATGGCCTGAGATGGCATAGGGGAAAGGCATGTCAGAAATTCTCAACTCCGTTGATTGGAGTGCTATCAGTCCAGTCATCACTCAGTGGGCTATTAAGATTGGAATAGCTTTTCTGACCGTATTCGGCGGGTGGAGAGTCGCGAATTGGGCCGGAAGGCTTCTAGGAAGCGCGCTCGATCAGAAAAATATCGATCCGACTCTTCGCCCCTTTTTGACCTCGCTCGTGAGTATGGTCATCAAGGTTGCGGTAGTAGTCACCGCGATCCAGACCGCAGGTGTGCAGGCGACATCCTTTGCCGCTATCCTCGGAGCGGCCGGTTTGGCTGTGGGTATGGCCCTGAGCGGGACACTTCAGAATTTTGCGGGAGGGGTAATTCTCTTAATCATTCGCCCGTTCCGAGTGGGTGATACCATCGAAACTCAAGGCTACCTTGGCAAGGTGCGCGAAATCCAAATTTTCCAAACCATTCTCGTCACGGGAGATAACAAGGTCATTCATATTCCAAACGGGAAGCTCTCCAATGAATCGCTCATTAATTATTCGACGATGCCGACACGGCGAGTCAATGCCAGCTTCGGGATTAGTTATGATGACCGGATCGACCAAGCGCGTGATGTTATTTTAAAAGTGATTTCCGAGCTGCCGCAGATTCATGCGTCTCCCGAGCCCTTTGTGAAAGTTGGGGCTCTCGGGGCGAGTTCAGTGGACCTAACGGTCCGTGTGTGGGTCGATCGGGCGGATTATTCGGATGTTCAATTTGGGCTCAATGAGCAGGTGAAAATCGCCTTCGATGAAGCTGGGATTTCGATGCCATTTCCGCAGCGAAATATCATTATTCAGCAGGAAAATAATTGAGCTATTTTCGCATAATCTCGACGCAAATGTCGTCGATTTCATGAATCGCGTTTTTCGTCGATTTTGCAGCGTCATTTGCGACGATGAGGAAGCCTTTGCCTCGATTAAGTCGCAGATGAATTCGAGCATACCACAGGGTGTTCGAGCCATCGTGGGCGAGGCGAGTGGTGACGCCATCTTTTTCACGAGCTCCCCAGCCAAGGGCGTAGTCATTGAGGACAGGCTGATGGAGTTTAGTGTAGGTTTCTTTTTCGAGAAGCTGATGTCCGCCGAGATGATCACGTGCGAACTTGAGCCAATCATGGAGCGAAAGGTGAATACCTCCAGCAGGGCCGTAAATGGCAGGATTGTCTCCCATGTATCCGGTAAACGTGGCTTGGCGGGTCTTGCCGTTGACCATGTGGCCGCGCGGATTTTTACCATCGGGTGCGCCAAAGCCGGGAGACTTCATCCCGAGGGGGTCGAAGACTTCTTTGCGAATAGCCTTTTCCCAAGTGGTCTTGAGGAGTTTTTCGGCGACTGCTCCGGCGATAACGTAGCCGGTATTTGAGTAGAGGAATTTTGTGCCCGGTTGATGAAGGGGCTCACGTGCGAGCATAATTTGAGCGACTTCGAGGCGTTGTTTAACGATCCTTTTATCGCCTGCTTTTCGCGCTTTCATAAAAAGCGCATCATCGACATTGGCAGGGAGTCCGGCGGTATGACTCAGGAGTTGCTCAATCGTGATAGCCTGCGCAGCGGGGTGAAATTTTTGGGAGTTTTTTGGGAAGATTTTTGAAAGAGGTGTATCCCATTGAACGAGATCTCGCTCGACTAGGCGCGCGAGGAGTGTAGCGGTCATGGCTTTGCCATCGGAACCGATATGCCAGAGGTCATCTTTGGTGATGGGGGTTTTCTGAGCGGAGGTTTGATGACCAACTTCGGCGCGCGCGATGATTTTTTCCTGATCGAAGACGATGGCAGCCATCCCAGGAGTTCCATCGGCGACGGATTTTTCGAGAGCTTCTTTGAGTTGAGCAGAGGAGAACGCGGTAAGAAGAAAGATGATGAAGAGTTTCATTTCAGAATTCATGGTGCGAGGAGATGGCCGTTGAGTCACGGTCGATTTATGCTCTCCGAAAAAAGACGAGGACCATTCCAGTGAAGAAACCTCCGAGGTGAGCCGCGAAGGCGACGTTGGAAGCTGCTTCACTCGTGATCCCCATGAAATCCATCATGACCCCCAAAACTCCAACGGCGCAAAGTTCAGCAGGAGAAACGGGACGGGCGACGGGCCAGATGTAAGATGCAGGTTGAGATTTTTGAACAGCGAGGCCAAGAAAGGCCCCTTGGAATCCTCTGACCGCGCCAGAAGCACCGACCATGGGAATCGTTTCATAAGGATCCGTTAGGACATGCCCGGCAGTAGCTCCGATGGTGCTAAGCAGAAGGACTGCGAGCGTCCATCTCCAACTAATAATCTCTAAAACAGCGACCCCAAAAATCCAGAAGAAGATCATGTTCAAAATGAGGTGTCTGGCATCACTATGGAGAAGAGCGACGCTGAGAGAGGTCAGAAGCGTGGCAAAGGTTTCGCCATTCCCGCTACCGGCAAGAAGTTGCTTCCACGCTAGGGTCAGCTCAAAAGGAACAGCCTGCAATGCGACAAGCCCGATGAACCAATCGGCAAAGGTGACGATCGAGATCGCGACCACAAGCGCGAGAATGGGAAGGCGTTGTCGGAGTTCAGGATGCATCAGATTCGAGAGCAGCACGTTGTTTTTTGGTCATTCCGGAAATGACGAGATCATAGGAATGGTCAATGAGTTCTGCGACCAGAGAGGCAAAAAGGGAGCCATCGAGGATGAGGGTATTCCAATGCTTTTTATTCATGTGGTAGCCCGGAATGATGGCGGTGTGCTCTTCGCGCAGCTCAACTGCGCGATCGGGATCACACTTGAGGTTCATGTTTCCGATCTCATCTTCGAAACCAAGCGTGGCAAACATTTTCCCGCCCACTTTATAAACGAGAACGTCAGGACCGAAGGGCGTTTCTTCGGTCACAGCATTCTTCGCGAGCATCGCGCTGCGGGCGTCATCAGCTAGGTAGCTCATCATGGCTATCCAACACCCCGGACTTCTCTCTGGCAAGCACGGCGCTGACCGTGGCGACGGCTCCCATAACCATGAGGAGGCCTAACATCCAACCGAGATCGAGAAGGCTCACTTTTTCTCCAAGAAGTGGAAGAACCGCGACCATGGAGGAAACAAGACCGATTCCAAGGCCCCAAGAGATGAGGGTGCGTGCTTCTTTCGTAACGATGCCAGCCCGCTGCGTGCGGCTAAGGCCGAGGGTTTTGAGAAGAGCGAATTCGCTGCGGCGTTCGATGAGATTTCGCGCGGTAACGACTCCGACGCCGATACTCCCGAGCACGATTCCAAGTCCTCCAAGGACGTGAAAAATCGCGATGTAGGTATTCTCGACTTCATGAAACGCGGCGAGGCGTTCTTGAGTCGAGGTGACTTTTCCACCGAGGTCGGCGGTCGCGGTTTGGAGGGTTTCTTTAGCAGTCTCGTCTTGCGCAAGGAAAAGAGAGTAGCCACTCGCGGAAGGGAATTTTTCGAGAAAGCGGGACTCATCGATGATGAGGCTTCCTTGAAAGATTGAATCTTTGACGACGCCCGCGAGTTGAACCGTGAAGTCATTTCCCCATTCGTCTTGGTAACTGAGAGTGTCACCAACTTTCATTTTGAGAACCCACATCATGGTGGTCTCATCAACAAAAGCGGGGATGACATCACTTTGCCCAGAGAGAGCGTCCCAACCACCCACTGTGTGGAAACGCTCGGTAAGTTGTGAAGGATTAACGGCGAGGAGGCGAGGTCGCGCAGTGGAATTGAGATTGAAACAATCGACATTGTCACCGGTACCGATTCGGAGGGGAACGACGGAATTGGGAACGAGACCGAACCAAGCGACCTCGCCTTCAGCATCGGCAGGGCGGTTGACAGGATTGGTGGTCTCAACCCACCAAGCGAATCCGCCGGCTCCACTTTGCTGATCCTTCCAATCGGTGCCTCCATTTTTTCGAAAAGCGGTGACAGAGAGGACAAGGAAAACGCCCGCCGCAAGCACACCGACGACGGTCAGGCTGCGTGCCGCGCGACGGCTGAGGTTCACGCGAGCGAGTCCTCTTTCAGTGAAAGCAGAGAGGGATTTGATCCTGCCGAGCGAGTTGCGGAAAATTCCAAGACCAAGAAAAAGGAGGCCGAATCCACCGAGGAAAAACGCACCTTGTGGTCCTGCGGACACGGCAATTCCTCCGGCACCGAGGATCATTAACACACCGAGAGAAAGGCAAATAATCGTCCACTTACTCCCTTGGACTCGCCCCTCTTCGGCTCCACTAGAAAGGCGAATACTCGCGCTGCGTTTTGCTTGTTTTCTGAGGTTCAGCCATACTGCAACCAGCGCGATGAGAGTATAAATCAGAAAACCGGTGATGGTGGAGGCGAGATTGAAGTGGAAGCTGAATAGGTTGCCACCCCAGATCGAACCGATGACTTTGAGGACGAGTAGACAGAAGCCAATCGCAAGAATGATCCCGAAAAGCCCACCGAGAAGAACGACGATGAGTGCTTCACCGAGTCTCCAACGGGTGACTTGTTTTGAGGAAATCCCAAGAGCAGTGAGGAGGCCACCTTCACGAGTGCGCTGCTCGACATTGAAAGTAAAAAGCATCGCGACGAGAGCCACAGAGGCGACGATGAGGAAGAAACTCATACTCAAAAAGAGGCCTGCAAAATCCACTGGTGACTGCGCCGCTGCTTCGACTTGGGTTTTAAAATCTTGGAGCTGCATTCCAACGAGCGCAGGAGTTATTGACTCACCCAATGTTTTCTCGATTTCATCTCTTGATAAATCTATCACTCGAAGTCCGGTGACATTCCCCCATCGGTTCGACCACATTTCTTGGCCAGCAGCTTGAGTGACGAAAGCCTTCGGGGTGCCTTTGTGTTTCTCCCAGTAATCATCGTCTTTATCACGGATTCGCTTGAGATCGAGAGGGAGGCCCGGCTCCCAATCACGGACGCTTTTGACATTCGCAACACCGGGGAAATCCGGCATCCAACGCGGGTCAGCTGCGGCGCCAGTCATGGGAATGACACCGCGCACCGTGAAGCTTCGTTTCTTTTCAACCAATTCACTCCCGCGCTCAACGGTGAAGTAATGCAGAGTGAGTTCATCGCCCTTACCTGCGCTCAGGTCTTCGGAAAGCCACTCGGTTATAACAATTTCATCATCTTTGAGATCAGCAGGAAGGAAGTCCGCACCACTCACAGCGGTGACCATGGAATATGGCGTTTCTGCGACCTCGGTCTCGAGCGTGTTCACAAGATAGGTGGTGACTTTTTGGACGGGAAGTTTTTGAGAGAGTTCTTCTTCCAGCTGAGGACCGATGAAAATGCGCGAGGAACGAATGGCATGACCACCAGGCACCTCGTCGATCGTAACACCGTAGTCCACTAGCGCGATGGTATCAGGATCGAAATCTTGCTCTTCACAGAGGAGGACAAGGTTGGCTTTATTAGGAAGTTCGAGGGCTTTCTGGAGTCGCTCGCGCGGGAGGAAAACCGAAGACGGCGCGATTTGCGTTCCTTCCAAACTGAACCGCCCAAATTGATCATCGCGTACGATCCAGTCCACGGTGCCACGGATCGCAACAACGGTTTCACCTTCACCTGAAAGCGGAGCATCGCGGGAAAGAAGGCCGGGTTTTTGAAGCCGAACAACGAGAGAGGAGCCGATTTTGAGGTCTAGCGATTGCGCTAATTTTTCACTCACCGCCATCGCGTCTTCCCCGATTCCGAAAAGACCTTTGGTGAGCGCGGGTGCGAAATCCCAAAATTTTTCATCAACCCCCATCACCTGCACCTGTCCCTCGGCTCGCTTACCGACATTCACTTGGCCTTTAAGATAAAGAACGGCGGCACCGTTATTTCGCGAAGCGAGATCCTCTTCAAAAAACCGCTCACCAGCTGAGAAAATAGTAGAGACTTTTCCGCTTCGAAGTTCCGCGGCTTCCTTGAGCGTGCCTTTCACCGAGTCTCCAGCCATCAAGGCCCCGAGCAGCACCATTGCACCTACCGCCGCTCCTAAAAGCACACCGAGATAAGAAGCTTTGTAATGTCGCACACCTTCGCGGATGAATCGCCAACTGTTCATGCGGAAAACATACGTTCTTTACGCGCAAAGTCCGTCACTTTTGAACATCTTACATTTTGGAGAGTCTTAAGACCTATCCGCAGGCTACTCCTCACTCCTGAGTGGTCTCGCTTGAGTTGAACCACCGTTATGAAAATTCTCATCCTCGCCACACTCGCTTGTAGCGCCCTCCTTTTCCCTGCCGCCGCAGAGGAAAAAGAACTCTCCTCTCGCGTCGTCATCCAGATTCATCCGATGCATACCGCCGCTCCAACAGGGCCAAATTTCGCGAACAATCAAATCGCGATTCTTCAAACTGGAAATATCATCAAGCAAGCAGCGCAAAATCTCAGACTCGATTCTAAAACCCTCAAGTCTGCTCTCAAAGTCTCTTCGATTCAAGGAACAGACCTTGTAAAAATCGAGACAACCCTCGGAGATTCCACCCTTGGTAAGAAAGCCTTACAAGAAATCATCAACGCTTACTCGGTGCAGACCGCAGAACGTCACGCAAAGTTTGTGCGAGCCCAATTCGCGGCTTTAGATGAAGAGCACCGCTCCCAAAATGCGATCGTTCGAAAGAAGAAGGACGCCATCGCTGCGCTGATTCAGGAACATGGAATCCCCCAAAAGAAAGAAGAGAAACTTCTGAAAACAAAAAAATGGCTGGAGACTTTAACGCAACATCAAGACCAACTTTCGATCCAAATTGGCAAACTCAAAGAGCCCAACCTTGATGAACGGATCAGAATTGCTGCTAGATCAGAATTTTCAGAGAATTTGGTCACTAGGCTTTATGAGAATAGACTCGAGGCCCAGCGTCAACACGACATCAATACAGCGATGGGGCTAGGCCCTAAGCATCCTTCAATGATCGCGCTCGAAATGAAGATCCAAACTCTCCACGACGAATGCTTTGAAGAAACAGAAATATTAAAAGACCTGCTTGGAGCCCGCCGTGAATTGATCAAAAAACAGATCAACAAAGCGGAAGATGAGATTGCCCAAAATCCTGCAAGCGATGCCAAAACTTTCGAAACCATCCAACTCGCGTATCGCGAGATGAACAAAGAATATGACGACGCCCGCGAGCTTCTCAAAAAAGTCAAACTTCGCCAACAAGAACAGCGCCTACAGCTTACCATCCCCACCCAACCGGTGACTATTCACGAATGGTCGGAGTAACGATCCTCTCGGAAAAATTTACCTCCTCACTTGGCGATTAGCCATTCACGGTGCATCTTTCGCGCATGCTCCGAGTGAATGGCGAACTTGTAAATCCCGACCTTGTTGAGGAAACTTTTTCTCGCATCAAAGCAGAGGCTGAACAACGGCTTCAGGTTTCATGCTGCGAAAAGGATCCAGAGTTTCAAGCGCAAGCCGAGAAGGAAGTCGCAGATTCCATCCTCATCGCGCAAGAAGCCGAAGAGCGTTTTCCAGAGATTCCAGAAGAGGAGGTGAAGCCTCAGCTCAAAGTTCTGATTGATCGTTACCGCGAACACGGTGCTTCTTGGGAAATGCTCGAGCAGCAGCGCGATGCCATGCGCTATGAAATCTCCGCCTCTCTCCGAATGGAGAAGCTCATTGATGGCATTCTGGGTGATGACAACAAGGTGAGTGAGGAAGAAGTAGAAGCCTTCTACCAAGAATTCCTCGATGACTACCGCACCGCGCCAGAGTCGAGATGTCTTCACATCATGAAGCCAATCTCTGAAGAAATCGCCCCACCCGAGCTTTACCAAAAGATGTGCGACATTCGGGAGGAAGCGCTCAATGGGGCAGACTTTGAGGAACTTGCGAAACGGGAAACGGAAAAGTCGACCGGCGAAGTTGATCTCGGATGGATCGACCTTGATCGCCCGACGAACCCTTTCGAAGCTGTGCTCTTCTCTCTCCGTGACGGGGAAATCTCACCCGTAATGACCTACGAACACGCCTTCCATCTTATCAAAGTCACCGGTGTGAAGCCGGGACAGATCACGCCTTTAGACGAAGTGCGTGATGAGATCGAGAATCGCACCTTGGCACGCAAGAAGCGTAATGCGCTGCAAGGGCTTGCTGATCAACTACGGCCAAACGCTATAATCGAGATCGTCGACTATTCCGCAGAGGAAGACGAGTGAGTCTGCTTGAGGAATTTAAAATCTAGGCCACGGTGAGGGATGGAAAATACACCCCTGAATCAAATGGCTGCCTATTTTTCCGGTTTAACACCCGAGAACGTCGCCCACATCTCCGAGCGTTACGCAGAAAATGTCAGCTTCGAAGACCCGATGAATCGGGGAGAGGGGCTTAAAGACCTTGAGCTCATTTTTGAAGACCTCTTTAAGCAACTGAAAGAACTTAAAATGGAAATCACTGCGAAGCATGAGCCGGGAGCTCTTGAATGGGTGATGTCTTACAAGTTCCGTGGCAAACAGCGTACGCTACCAGGGGGGTCATTTTTTGAGTTCGATGAGAACGGGCTCGTAAGACGCCAGCGTGACTACTGGGACGCCGGAGTTGGGGTGTATGCCGAGTTCCCGCTTCTCAACCTAGCGCTCCGCGGGATTCGTAAGATGGTCTCGGTAGTCGACCGCGGTTAACGTATCAGCTTCGGAGCAAGCCAGAGGCTCCAATCTTGACTCGGCCCATCTTGAGTAGGATCCGTAAGCAGCTTGAGCGTTTTCACTCCTGTGAGATCAACTTCGAAAGTCCGTAAGATACCTTCTTTTACCGTCTTGGATTGCCAGAGAACTTTGTCATCACCCTGAATGATAAATTGAACCGACCCACCTTTCCCAGCAGCCAAACCGACTGTTCCCGTGAGCGTTTTCCAACTTCCACCGAGATCGTAATCATATGTGGAAGGAGCATGGGCATAAATCCCAGTACTGAAAAGCTGACCGCCAGATTCGATCAGAGGTGATGAGCCGGGGAGGCGATCGTATCTGGGGCGCCCCCATCCGACTTTTACCTCACTTGGTTTGAAGCGAGTCAGCGGTCCGTTCCCTTGAGCGGCCTCCGCAGGCGTCTTTGTTGCGAGAGTCCTACTTCTAAGAAGGTTCTGCGCGATTTCTTTTTGAAAAGGATCGGTCAGCCGATGCGCTAATGCTGCGACACGCCGCCCATCTTGAATCCGAAGGGCCTCGATGATGGGAGCGAGGGCTTCCTTGGTGTGGAAGGTTTGTAGATTCGGCATCCCATCCTTTGATATCGAGTAAGGGTAGCGGAACTTCGTCTGGGACATCCAGCCGCCGGTCGAGCCATTAACGTGCAGAGGAATGAGACGGAGTTCACCAGATTTTCCGGGAGCGAGCGCATCAGTAGAAAGGATGAAATTTCCGCTCTCATCTGGAACTGCAGTCTCCGTGGTGGCGTTGTAATCGCCACCACCTGCAGGATCAAAGTATGCAACGACAGCATAAACTGGCGGATCAGCAGTAAGAGTCCCAGAAATGTAAATACTCTTTTCTTTCGTGGTGATTTCAAGATTAGAGATCTCAGCCATCACCGGAAGATTCATCCCTTTTGTTGAGCCAGAGAATTGTGGATGAGAGGCGAGGCGGAGGGCATGCGCAAGGGTAAGAAAAGAGCCTTTTCCTTCTCCCCGGAGCTCGTCGCCGTATGTTCGATTTCCAGATCCCATCAGCGCGGTGCCTCGTGCCGCTTCATCAGGACGTTCTTTACAATGAGGGAGCCCGAGAGCATGGCCGAGTTCATGACAGACACCACCGATGAAGATGGAGTTGTGTTTGCCGAGAGAAATTCGGCCGTATTGGCCATCACGTATCATTGGCTCACGAAGTACGAGATTTTTAGGATCAAGCTCAGGAGAATCGAGTTGCCAAGCTGTGCCTCCTTGATTGTTTCCTCCTGCATAGTAGGGGGAATTATGACTGAAAATCAATTTCTCCGCATCCCATTTAGCGAGATTGCAAAAGATGACGAGTGTTTCCTTACTTGCATCGATCCCTTTTTCACGCAGCGGAGCGAGACATTCTTTTTTGATCTCATTTCCCGAACTCATGCCGTAGTTCGCTTCCGGATGGAGTCCTTCGATGAGGTGAATCTTCAGTGATCCATCCTTATTCTTAGGTAGATTGATGGAGCGAGAGCCAAAGCCGAGGCGGTTCATTTCATTGGCATAGAATTTCTGAATGTGCCGCATCATGCGATCCAGACGCGCTTGATAATCGGCAGGAGCTTCACGGCCTTTTGGTGTCCAAAGGACGAAGCGGAGGAAGCGCTCTTCTTCTTTCGGCGACTCGGCATGCCAGGCATCGAGGATTCGAAGAGCCGCAGCGGTTTTTTCCGACTCACTAGAGACCTGGGCCGCGAGCGGTAGGAGAGAAATGACCAAGAGAACAAGAATAAGCATAATACTTACCTTATGATAAAAGATCGTCCAAACAATCTTGAAATTGTATTCTAGCTTTCGCGCTAAACGAGAGTACGAAAGTCACCATCGCGACGGGTCACCTTATCACGATCGAAACGCTCAAGCAGCGGCATGAGGACTTTTCGCGAAGTGCCAATCTCTTGACGAATTTCTGAAGCTGTGGCTTGACCTACTTTTTCGAGGTGAGCGCGGACAAGGCTAAGCGCATTTTCATACGCGCTCTTTGATAAAGTGACCTTGGGATCAAGCGGGATAATCTGCTTCGTGCGGCTCAGGAAGCGGTAAGCGGCTTCGTGGTTTGCCGTTGGCTGAAGATCGCCGGGAAGTGGAGGTTGAAGGCCTGCGTTTTCAAGCGTTCTAAGAATCTCGGCGGCGGGAGCTTCGAGCTCGGGAGGGAGTTCAAGGGCGTGGTCGTTATGGCAGACGAGGTTCTCGGCAACACGAAAATCATTTTCAGCAAGCCAACCGAGAACCGCATCGAAACAAGCAGGATGCTCCAGTTTTTCCGCGAGGAGGTCGGTGCTCATGCCGGAGAGATCAGGGTGCGCTTGATGGTGGCCTTTGACGAGGGTGATTGCCTTTCGGCTGAGCTCTTTCCAGAATGAAGTGAGCGCAAAGTCCGTCTTTCCAATCACGATGATCTCATTGGCCTTGGTCAGTTTTTTAAGAGCGCTTTTAATTTCCGAAGCGGTAAAGGGCAGCGCGGCAGAGAGAGTGTCGAGTGAAAGAAAGTGATCGCGCTCAAGATGTGTCTTTAGGAGCTGGGAAAGATCATGCGGATCGATAGCGCGCTCGGTGAGAAAAGTTTGGCGATCCTCATTTCGGAAATGACGACGGTCGGGAT
>JBDNAW010000066.1:0-7747 GCA_039768255.1 Akkermansiaceae bacterium
CGATTATCGAGAGTGAAAACAACATAGCCTTTTTCGAGGAGATACTGCGCCCAAAGATTGTGCGAACTCCAAGCATTACGAACTTGCTGGCCAACGTGTGGACCACCGTAAAGAGAGACGATCACGGGGTAACCGCCCTTTGGCATTTCAATACTGGGGCGGTAGTAGCGATAGTAAAGCTGGGTGCCATCGCGAGCCGGCAGAGTCCCGAAGGCTGGGCTCACCCAGTCTTTAAGATAAGGGAAGAGCGGATGTTCTTCGCCGAGCTTATTCTCCAAAAGGTATTCGAGAAGGGAACCGTCTGATTTGTGAAGAGAAATTTGGGTTGGCTGCCGGATAGTTGAGTAGTGGTCGAAATAGTAGGAGCTGTCATCGCTGAAGGTAATGCTATGCCAGCCGTTTCGCCGGGTGACTTGAGTGAGTTGCTCAGCGTCCGTGGTCGCGCCGCCATCGAGTGGGACGCGATAGAGGTGGCGCTCAATCGGGGTGGTCACCCAACCGGTAAAATAAAGGTGGCCATTTTCCTCATCGACGGACTCGATCTGATGGACCTGCCATTCACCGCTCGTAAGGGCTTTAGCTGTGCCATTTTTGATGTGATAGATGTGCTTGAATCCAGAACGCTCGGATGACCAGAGGAAGGAACCGTCTTCCAAGAAACGGAGGTCGTCATGAAGATTGATCCACGTTTTAGATTCTTCCTTGGCGAGGACTTTGGTTTTTCCGGTTTTACGATTGTAGGAGCGGAGCTCGAGCTGCTGCTGGTCGCGGCTTTGCCACTGGTAAGTCAGCTGATTTGAAGTGCTTCCCCACTGGATACGCGGAAGGTAGATGTCAGTCTCTTGGCCGAGGTCAAGCCAGTTGGTTTTTTGATCGATCAGGGTGACGATGCCCAGCTTGAGAGTAACGTTGTTTTCCCCGGTGTAGGGATAGCGTTGGGATACCATCTCAATTCGATCCGGATAGATTTCGTTTCGCTGAACTTCGCTGACAGGTGAATCGTCGAATTGAATGTAAGCGATGCTCGAGCTATCAGGTGACCACCAGTAGCCGGTATAGCGGCTCATTTCTTCTTGGGCGATGAACTCGGCCATCGCATTTTTGACCGGGCCGGTGCCGTCGGTGGTGAGGGCAGATTCCTTCCCAGATGCGAGATCGAGGACGACGAGGTTTTGCTCACGAACGAAGGCGACTTTTTTTCCGTCGGGGGAAAACTTCGCATCTAACTCAAAAGCCTCGGTCATGGTGAGCTGGCGCGATTTTTTAGTGGAGAGTTTGTAATGGAAAAGATCACCTCCGAGGGGAAAGAGGAGCGCTTCGCCAGCGTGATCCCATTGGTAAGAAATAATCCCGGAAGCATCAATGCGCATACGCTCACGGCGGGATTTCTCTTCGTCAGAAAGGACCTCTTCTCCTTCGATGAGATCATCGGAATTGACGAGCCGAGCGTGCTTCTTGGTGGTGAGATCATAGGCCCAGAGATCATAGTGCCTTTTATCGTCTGGGTGATTTTGAAGGTATGTGACAAGCTTGTTATCTGGGGAAAATTTTGGGCTTCGAAGCGAAGGACCAGAAAGCCCCGGGCTCGTGTAGATCGCCTCAAGAGTCAGCTTTTCAGCAGAAGCAGTGAGAACGGTGAGAGCCAGAAAAAGGCGAATGCGCATGAAGGTGGAGTAGCGGAAATTCTACCGAAGATGAATCGGGAAATCTTAGAAGTGCTTCCGGAGTCATTCGAGGCTCTTGGGAAGCACCGTGGTGGAGAAAAAATGGCGACGATTGATGAATGATGATTCCCAGAAATAAGAACCCGCTGAAAGCTCTAGCTCTCCCCTGCTAAATCATCTCACGTGAGGCGAATTCGTGGCTTGGCGGAAATTTTGCCGAATGTTAATAACTATTCATGCGTCAGCTTCACCCTCTGATGCTGCTGAAACTCTCTGATATTTGTGCGAAGGCTGGCCGTTTGGTCCGTCCCTGTGTTTTTGCAGCGTCATTTAATGCCTTCATCTCGGCGTCTTCAGCAGCGGAAAAAATCCAGCTTCCTGATTTTCCGGATATTTCAGCCGATGGCTCAACCATCGTTTTTGGCTGGGAAGGCGACATTTGGAAGGCTTCTTCAGATGGTGGTGAAGCCACTCGCCTCACACACCATCCGGCACCGGATATGAACCCTCGGATTTCAGCCGATGGAAAGTCGGTATTTTTCAATTCAGGGCGCACCGGATCGAATCAGGTGTTCCGCGTTCCAATGGTGGGAGGTTCTCCCGAACAAATCACCTTTCACTCAGAAGGGTCATTTTTAGAACAGATTCATCCTCTGAAAAATTCCGTGATCGTGAGTGGCTATCGCGATCATGCTGGCCGACGCCCCACTCGACTCATTGAAAAACCTTTCGATGTCACTCGCGACGAATCTCTGCTCGTCGATGTCAGCACTCGGAGCGGGCGTGTGTCTCCTGATGGTAAACACCTCCTCATCAGCAGAGAAGGCGCACCGAGGTATCGCAAAAACTACCACGGGCCTCAAGCGGGCCGTATCTGGCTTTATCACTTCGAGACGCAATCATTCACCGAGCCCGTACGTAACGACAAAGGATGCCGCTACCCCATCTGGGCGCCAGATAGTCAAAGCTTTTATTATATCAGCGGTCGCTCTGGAGCATTGAACCTCTGGCATCATGATCTTGCGGCAAAAAAGGACAAACAGCTGACCCATTTCGCGAATGATACCGTCTTTTACCCCGCGCTTTCTCATGATGGTTCCACCATCGTCTTCCGTCATCTTTTCGATCTCTACAAGATTTCGACCAACGAGGGCGCGGAGCCCGAAAAAATCAACTTATTCCACCGTGCCACGCTCGCGCATCCAAAGACCGAAGCCCTCACCATCAAGTCCACCCGCGATGCCGCCGTCACTGCAGCAGGCCTGGAGTGGGCATTCGTCGCTGAAGGAGAAATCTGGGCCATGGACACTGTGCTCAAGGAGCCTCATCAGCTCACCGACTCCCCCGCTCATGAGAGCGATATCCACTTCGATGAAAAAGGAGAATTCCTCTACTACCTAAAAGACAATGGCATCACCGCGAACTACTGGCGCATGTCTAAGGACAACCCGAAAGATTTCTGGTGGACTGCGACCAATTTCAAACATGAGCCCGTGACCAAAGGGGCAGAGCTTAAATCGGATTTTCGAATCAGCCCGAAGGGCACTTACATTTCCTACGTCACTTACCCCGGCAAGCTCATCATCGCGAAGCCTGATGGCTCGGAAGCCCGCGAGCTTCTCTCACAATGGACTGAGCCCGATTATGTCTGGTCGCCAGATGAGAAGCACCTTGCTTACGCAGCTGCGGACTCGAACTTTAACCGTGATATTTTCATCATCCCCACCGATGGGAAAAGCCCTCCCGTGAACGTCTCACGTCACCCTGATAATGAGGACTCCCCTCGCTGGTCGCGAGATGGAAAATTCCTCGCGTTTAGTGGGCGCCGTCACTCGACATCTACGGATCTCTTCTTCGTTCACCTCAAAGAAACGACCCACTTCCAGAGTGATCGAGATGCCCGCCTAGTCTCAGCTAAGAAGGCGATGAAAAAGGACCCAACTTACAAAGAAGAACCCAAAAAGAAGAAAGAGAAAAAGGAACAAGCCAAACAAGACGACGCAGAAAAAGAAGAAGTCAAAGCCGAACCTCCAGCAATCGACTTCACCGACATTCATCGCCGGATTCAGCGGATCCCACTGAAAGGGCTCTCCCCAAGCGGGCTCACCTGGATGACGGACTCCAAGTATCTCCTCTTTCAATCAGGAAGTTCAATTTACCGAGTTCAGGCCAAGGCCGATGCCAAGCCGAGCCAATTCTTCAGCGGTTCTGCCTCGATTATCCGCTATCATGAAAACGATAAATTCTACGTGATCTCCGGAGGTGTTCCAGCCTACCTCAACCGCGGAAAACTCTCAAAATACAGCTTCTCGACCCCTTACCTCCGCGACCGCGAAAACTACCAACGCATGGGCTTCCGCATGGCATGGCGTGAGATCGGCAATGGGTTCTACGATGAGGCACTGAACCATCGCAACTGGAATCACATTCGTGAAAAATACGAACTCACCGCCGCTCGCGCTGCCACAAAAACCAGCTACGGCCGCGTCGTGAACATGATGCTCGGTGAACTCAATGGTTCGCACCTCGGCTTCTACCCAAACTCTTTCCCTGGGGAATGGAAATTCAACGAATCCTGGCGTCAAATCACCGCACATCTAGGCCTCAGGCTCGACGCCACTCGCACCGTGACTTTTGTCCATCCGGATGGACCCGCAGACCGCCCCGGAAGTGAAATCAACGTTGGCGAGCGCATCAGTCAGATTGACGGAAAAACACTGCGCGAAGACACCCCCCTTACCCGACTCCTCACCGGACCGATAGATCGTGACATCACCCTCACCATTTCTGCCGAGGAAAAGGAAGACCGAAATGTGACTCTCCGCCCGATTTCTTACAGCCAAGCACGAGCGCTCGCGCAAAGTTGGCGACTCGATGAGCGCCTAGAAAAAGTCGAAAAATCTAGCAAAGGAAAACTCGGTTACCTTCATGTCGCCCGCATGATGTGGGATGAATTTGAGAAATTCGAGCAACACATCTACGAACGTGGAGCTGGAAAAGACGGCCTCATCATTGATGTCCGTGACAACGGAGGCGGGTTCACCGCCGACCACCTTCTCACCGTGCTCACTCAGCCATTCCATGCCTACACCGTTCCAAGAAATGGTGAGATCGGCTACCCGCAAGACCGTCACGTTTATGCGAGCTGGAACAAACCCATTGTCGTGCTCTGCAATCAAAATTCATTTTCAAATGCCGAAATTTTTTCTCATGCAATCAAGACACTGAACCGAGGAAAGCTGATTGGTATTAAAACCGCAGGCGGCGTGATCTCTACCGGATCAACAAATATCCTCAGCCTCGGTCGGATGCGCATGCCTTTCCGCGGATGGTATCTTCCCGACGGCCAAGACATGGAGCTTCACGGAGCAGTCCCGCATTTCATCGTTGACCTCAAACCCGATGACCTCCCAAACGGCTCCGATCACCAGCTCACCAAAGCCATCGAAGTCTTAAAACACGAAGTCACCTTGAAAAGTCGTAAGCTTGGAACGCCCCTCAAGAATAGTCAGCGGAAAAAGTGATACGCTCCAGCTTGCGCTGGCGTAGTTAGAGTTCAACTTCTTTGCCATGCCATTTGCCCGTCATATTCTCTCCGTGCTCGCCCTGCTTTTTGCTGGATGTGAGGCGATGAAAGGTCCGCAAGCAATCGGCACTCTCAAGCTTGATGCTCCGGCGACTTACGCCAAAGCCCAGTCCGGTCAAAACGAGCGTATCAGCACGGGTTGGCTCTCGGATTTTGGTGACGCTCGCATGACGCAAGTCGTTAACGAAGCTCTGAAGCAGAATCACGATCTCCAAGCAGCGGCCTACCGGCTCCGTGCCGCGAAGGAAGGAAACATCATCCGCCGCGCTGCTCGTCTCCCCTCTCTCTCCGCCGGCACGAGTTATCGCCGCAGTGATAGTGAAGTCACCGCCACTACTGAAAACTACTCTCTTTCTCTCAATGCCTCTTGGGAACCAGACCTCTGGGGACGTTTACGAAATCTCGAGCGCGCCACTAGGGCTGACTACGCTAGCTCGCTCGCAGACTTCCGTGCGGCCAGACTCTCACTCGCGGCGAATACCGCGAGTGCTTGGTGTAATCTCGTCACCGCTGAGCTTCAACTCAACCTCGCTCGCACAACCGTCGCGTCCTACAAGCGCGCGCTGCCTGTGGTGGAAAGTCGCTACAAAAAGAATCTCCTTCGTGCCGTCGATGTTCAGTTTGCGCGTAACAATGTCGCCTCCGCCGAGCGCACCCTACGTATCCGAGAACTCAATCGGGGGAATGCCGCTCGTGCTTTAGAACTCCTTCTCGGCCGCTATCCCTCCGCTTCCATTTCCTCATCATCCCAGCTCCCCTCTTTATCAAAGAATGTGCCCGCTGGCATCCCCGCTCAACTGATTGAGCGCCGCCCTGATCTCCAAGCAGAACGCGCAGTCCTCTACGCCTCAGCCCAACGAGCCGAAGCGACCCGTAAAAACCTCCTCCCTAACATCCGGCTCAGTGGTGGAGCCTCTGGCGGAGAGGATTCCTTCAAGCGCGTCCTTGACCCCACCTTCCTCGCATACTCTGCTGCCGCCTCGCTCAGCCAGACCATCTACAACGGCGGCGCCCTCAATGCCAACGCTCGGGCAGCACTCCAACGCAACAAAGCCCAGCTTCACGTCTACTCGCAGACCGCCCTTCGCGCCTTCCGTGAAGTCGAAGCGGCTCTCCAAGCTGAAACCTCACTCGCTGAGCAGGAAATTTTCCTCAAAAAGGAAGTCGCCCAAACAAACATCGCCGAGAAACGCGCCCTCGATGACATCACCCGAGGAATCGAAGGTTCTTCCTTCCTCGAATATCTCGAAGCCCAACGCCGCGCCGAAAACGCCCGCGCTTCGCTAATTCGACTTCGTAACGATCGCCTGCAAAACCGGATCGATCTCTACCTTTCCTTAGGCGGTGATTTCAAAACACGTTAGAGAAGGATTTAGGAGTTCCCTCCCCCTCTCTCGCTTGTTTCTATTTTCTCAATGAAGCGAGTGTTTGTGTCTGGGTGTTACGATCTTTTACATGCTGGTCACCTGCAGTTTTTCCGCGAGGCTCGCGCCCTAGGTGATCACCTCACCGTCAGTTTTGCGAGCGAGGCAATTCTACGGAAACACAAAAGCCGCAAACCCTCACTTCCCGATGCTCATAAAAAGGCGCTGCTCGAAGCACTTCCGATGGTCGATTCCGTGGTGAATTGTGAGGGTGAACAACTGGGTCTCGATTTTGAGCCCGCTTTCCGAGAATTGATACCAGATATTCTAGTCGTTACCGAAGACGATCGTTATTCAGAATTAAAGCAAGCTCTCTGCGACGAATTAGGGTGTGAATTTATCAAACTGCCAAAAAGCCCGCCCGATATCGAACCCGTTTCGACCACTGATATTTTAAACCGAATCACGGCACAGGAAAGAACACCGCTACGAGTAGACTTCGCAGGCGGTTGGCTGGATGTGCCAAAGCACTCCCGCGAAGGATCATTTATCGTCAACTGTGCCATTTCACCGATGGTGAGCTTGCACGATTGGCCTTACCACAAAAACGCCGGGCTGGGAGGAAGCGGAGCTTGGGCACTTCTTAACGGTCGGGACTCGGTGCAGGCAGAGCTCGATCTTGGCGTCGGCTGGCAGGATCCGGCCATCATTCGCGAGACCGGGGTTTGCGTCTGGCACAGCGGATCCCGACCGGAGCTCGCCTTTAAAAACGGGGGACAATTTTTACGCGGATGCATGGCTTTGAAATGGTCCGGACAAGAACATGACACCCCAGGCTCAGTGGACATCAAGAGAGACTATGATCTCATTTCCAAAGCCTCACTTGTCGCCGCGCAAGCGGTGCGAGAGGATTCCATCGAGCTCCTCGCGGAGGCCATCAAAATGTCCTACCAAGTTCAGCTCGGCGAAGGAATGGATGAACTTCCTGGCGTCGAGGGATCAATCGCTCAGAAATACTGTGGCGGTGGACACGGCGGCTACGTCATAGTGCTCTTCCAATCGGAAGATCAAAGACAGGCCGCGATGCAGGTGGAAGATCTTCTTGAGATAGAACCCTACCTGAAGCCGGTCTC
>JBDNAW010000067.1:0-20928 GCA_039768255.1 Akkermansiaceae bacterium
ATCGTCTCGATGAATCTATCAATGGCTCTTCACGGGCATCTTAAAGGCGGCCCGTGCCAAGCTTTCAAATCCGACATGAAAGTGAACGTCGATGTCAACGGACAGGAAGGATTTTACTACCCCGATATCGTCGTCACTGGTGACCCCAACGAGAAGCACGACTACTATATCGAATCGCCCAAACTCATCGTCGAAATCCTTTCTCAAAACGCCCTACGTGATCGCCTTGAGAAATTCCTCGTTTATCAACACATCCCGACTTTAGAGGAATACGTTATCGTCAGCCAAAAGGCTAAAGAACCTGAAGTGACCATCCATCGTCGTAAAAATGAATGGAAACGTGAGACCCATACTAGCGGCGAGTTCACCCTTGAGTCCATCGGCTTCACCGGAACCGTCGCGGACCTTTACGATTAGCAAAATTTATTTTGGCTCCCACTCGTAGAGACCTCCGCTGAGGTCATCGAGTCGGGTCCGAATCACGCGCTCGGCAGACTCCAAGATATCGCTCCGTAATTCCGCGTCTTCGCGTGCCTGTTTTTGAAGAAGGTTTGAGACCGCCTCGTAATCATTCTCACTCAGTTTATTGACCACGCCGTTCTTGGAGAAAAAGATGTCATAATCAAGCTGCTCCACACTGAGCACCTTCGCATCAGGCCATTGGCCCACCACCCTCTCCCCTTCGAGCTCGAAGCCCTCGAACTCGGTTAGATCAAAGCCCGCCTTCACGAGAAAATCCCCTTTCACGATGATCATTTTATCGGAGCCGAGCCATTTTGTCTCATACTTCACCATGCTCTGCACGCGCCGCTCCACCACCGCGAGCTCGCGCATCTCTGCTCGTGCTAGAGTGATGCTCGATCCGTTCACCGAGACCTCATGATCGGTGATATTTTCCAATGCTTCTACCAAACGAGCCACCGGAGACATTGCCTGCATCGCCGGGCGAGCCACTAAAAAGTAAAGAGCACCTGCACCAACGGCGAGTAAAAGGCTGAGGCCAATGAAAAACGAGAGGACCCGACTAGGCTTTTTCTGAAGAGGAGGAGAATCACTCATAAGTAGAAATCGTCTGATGCCGAAAGCGATACCGGGCTTTGGTCTTGCCTTCGCTGATACGGAGTGTTGACTCCCCGCAGTCGAACAAAACCGTGAAAGCTTACGAAATCTATCAGGAAATCGATCCCACTCTCGTAGTGGAGATGTGCCAATGGCTCCGTGCCAATGAAAAGGAGCTCTACAACACTGCGCTCGCCAGCCTCGCTGCGAACCGCAAGTTACGCCCGATCTTTGTGCAGAAAAAGAAACCCGATGATCAGGCGGCATGGCTACACAAAACCCTCAAGCTCCGCACGAGCGACACCGTGGGTGAGCACCTCTTCCAAGTGTGGTTCATGAGAGGGCGGCAGGAACTCCTGAAGGCATTCTGTGACGGCATGAACATCGAGCACGATGGTGAAGGCCAAGTCGAAGGAGACCTTCCAGAGACTCTTGATGCCGATAAGCTCAAGACCACCATCGATTCACTTCTCGATGGAAACGATTCCAAGCTCGTCACTCTTTACCTCCAAGTCTTCAACCTCCAGACCCAGACGGGTTGGGAAAGCCTCACCGAAGCACTCGCATCAGATGAGCGCTTGAAGCTCGCTTAAGGTTTGACCCTCGGTGACACGGGTTATCCTTCGCTAACGATGAGACGATATCCTTCCTAAGATCATGGAAATACGGGTTTCCTCCACATGCTGCCGGAAACCCACCTGCTAAAGATCCCCTCAATTGATAGATCGATTCATGCACACATGAAAGCCAAGTTCTTGGGCTCGCGGCCCCAGCGGTTACGCCTAACTGCCAGAATCATCCAAAGTCCCCTATTTGGACCATCTTAGCTCTCCTTCTTGTGAATGAACTGCAGAAAAAACAGCATTAAATTTGGCATTTTATCATTTTTCCGTTATTATCTCGAATATTGAACGGACTTCTCCGTCTTAAATATGATGAAAGCATCCCTCTTTTTCTCTCTACTCACCGCAGGAGCACTCGTTTCCTGCTCCCAGCATCAACAAAATTACGCCCTCGGTGGTGCCGCTGCTGGCGCTGCCGCTGGAGCCATCCTTGGCGATGATTCCGGTGATATCTTCAAAGGAGCCGCACTCGGAGCCGCCGCTGGAGCTGGAACTGCCGCCTACCAAGAGAATCAGCAACGCAACGCCGGAGCTTATAACACCGGCGGTGACTACGCACCCATTCCACAAGTCCCGCAGACTCCTCAATATAAGACCGCGACTCCAACGGATCAGGCTGGCGTCGTACGGAGCCCATACCCGCCCTACCAGAAGGTGCGCGTCTTAGGCCTCAAATCTGGTGAACGTGCGAAAGTCCCCGGCACGAACGACATCTTCCTCGTTCCCTAAAGCCCCGCCCCTGACCTTCTCAAAAACCCATGATTCTTCTGAATGATGGGTTTTTTCGTGCCCGCGCCGAAGGTTGCTTATTGAGACACAAAGTGATAACTCACCACTCCACCATGAAGTCCCGCCCTCAATCCCTCAGCCTGATCGTGCCTTGTTATAACGAGGCCGAAGGCTTACCTGAGCTCTTTGAGCGGATTGAAAAGGTCGCCAAAGACTGGCCAGAAAATTATGAAGTCATCTGCATCGATGACGGCTCGTCCGATGCCACCGCAGCTCTCCTCCGCGAGCAGCACGAGAAAAACCCCAAGTGGAAAGCTCTCCTCTTTAGCCGAAACTTCGGCCATCAAGCTGCCGTGTCCGCTGGCCTCGAAGCCTCCACCGGAGAAACCGTCGCCATCATCGATGCCGACCTCCAAGATCCGCCCGAGCTCATTGCTGAGCTGATCGAAAAATGGCGTGAGGGCTACGAGGTCGTCTACGCCGTCCGAAAAAAACGCAAAGAGGGCCTTCTCAAACGAACTGCTTATTTTTACTTCTACCGGCTCATGAAGTCGATGACCGAGATCAAAGACTTCCCCCTTGATTCCGGTGACTTCAGCCTCCTTGATCGTAAGGTCGTCGATACCCTCGTCGCCTTTCCTGAGAAAAACCGCTTCCTCCGCGGTCTCCGCGCTTGGTCCGGCTACCGCCAAATCGGCGTGGAATATGAGCGCTCCGCCCGCTTCGCCGGAGAGCCAAAATACACCTTTAAGAAGCTCCTCCACCTCGCCGCCGATGGCCTCCTCTCCTTTAGCGGAGTGCCCCTTCGCATCGCTGCTTACCTTGGGTGCTTCATCTCAATCCTCTCCACCGCGATGGCCACCTTCTTCATCGTGCAGAAAATCTTCCCCGCGCCTTTTGTCAAAATCGGGCTCCCCATCGTTCCCGGTTTTGCCGCAACGATCGTAGCCGTTCTCTTCTTTGGTGGCGTGCAGCTTCTCTTCCTTGGCGTGATCGGGGAATACCTGAACCGTATCTACACCGAGGTCAAAGGCCGCCCAGGCTACCTTGTCGCCGAGAGGCTTGGGATCGAAAAATCATGATCACGCTTCCGGATTCTCGTTCCCTCTTCATTCGGGTGCCGGAGCTTTCTGCAAGCTCGCTCCGGAAGCTCGCGATCCTTCTCTTCGGCCTCATCTCGACCGTGCTTTGGATCGGTTTTTCCGTCGATACCTACTTCGCCAGTGACGGGTCTTACTACTTTAAGATCCTCGCCGATAAGATGTGGTTCACTGAGATCGCGCCCGCGCGTACGCATGCTGAATATCTCAGCCAATGGCCCATGGTCGTGGCCGTGAATTTCGGAGTCACTGATCTCAAGTTACTCGAAATCATCTTCGGTTTCGGCCTCTGGTTCCCTTGGTTTTTGGGCTTCCTAATCTCACTCTACGCCACACGAGAAAAGCCCTTCCTCATCTTTTTCTACCTCCTCTCGCTTGCTTCGCTCAACCTTGCCGCGTGGGCCCTTCTGATTGGCGAACACCTCGTCCTTCTCTCTCTCGTCTGGCCCCTCTTTTTCCTCTCTATCCTCAAGCGTGAGCACAACTGCGGCGAACGCATCCTCACCCTCCTTCTCCTCGTCGCTCATCTCAAGCTCTACGAATCTGCAATAATCACCGGCTCTCTTCTTGCCTCCATCTTTTTGCTTCGCACTTGGATTTTCGAGAGTCAAAAGGAACGTCTCTTCTCCATCCTGTTCGTCATCCTCGCGCTCGGGTCAATTGCCATCGCCCTCCAATGGACCCTCTTCCCGCGCGATGCCAATAACCGCTCCAGCTTCCTTGGCGCCATGACCCACGGCCTCGGTCATCCTTACCCGTGGATCGGCCTCAGCTTCATCTTCTTCTCCGCCCTTGCGCAATTATTCCGCCAGCGACGCCTTCTCAAACTCGCACTCATCATCCCCACCGTCATCGGGATCGGATCGCTCATCTACAGCGGAATCCCCGGCGGCGTCTCTTTCTCCACCCGCACGCTCACCCTAAGTATCCTTCCCATTTTCCTCGTCCTCGCTGGAGCCTTTAGCTTGGTGAAAGCAGGTAAGGCTCTTGTCTACAGCACGAGCGCCTTCATCGTCCTCATTAGCCTTCTCCACCTGAGACACCTTCAAGACTGGGTAACCTTCCGCTCCCTCTTCAAATCGATCCTCGCCGAAGAAACCGGCTTCGTAAAACCCGAGCCCTACGGTGAGCCCCTCAAACACTGGGGCTGGAGTAATCCACTCCTCAGCTATCTCTGGAGCGAGGGAAACGTCAAAACCATCATCCTCAACCCCGGCGACGAAGGCCCAGAAGATGAAAGCTGGAAACCCTTCAACCCCTACACCGAGATCATTCTAGAACGCTACCTCGTAGAGCGCCCGAAAGTGGTAGAGTGAAGATCACGTGATCCAGACATGGGCAGCAAAGAGAGATGCCGAGGTGCTCATCGTCTTGGATTTCTTGCGAAGCATCTATAGACCAAAAAGCCGTGCAGCCTATGATAACTGCGCGGCTCTTGAAAATTTGAGAAAAGGAACTCGTTAGCGGCTCTTGCGCTTCAGCTTAAGCATCGCTTCAGACTTCGCAATGAGGACCTGAAGGGCCATTTGCTCATCAACGTCGTCACCGACACCATCAAGGGCGTCTTGCGCGCGCTTCATCGCTTCCTCAACTTTAGCTTCGTCAATCTCGGCATCGCCAACCGCAAGGTCGGTAAGAACGGTGGCTTTTTCCTGAGTCACTTCGACGAATCCCTCACCAACGGCGAGTTCTTCGACTGTGCCATCTTTAAGATAGCGAAGCTCGCCAGGAGCGATCGGGGTCACCATCGCCGAGTGCATCGCGAGGATGCCCATCTCTCCTTCACTTCCGGGAAGGTAAACGTTCTCCACTTGGTCAGAGAAGATCGTTTTCTCGGGAGTAACGATATCGAGTTGGAATGGCATGGTTGAGAAGTTCTGGTTCTAGAGTTTAGGATTTCAAAGGACTTAGCCTTTGTCGACGGAATCGATACCAGCCTTCATGTAGAAGTTGGACTCGGGGACACTGTCGTGCTTACCGTCGAGAATCTCAGCAAAGCCTTTCACGGTGTCCTCAATGGAGCAAAGAACTCCGGACACGTTGGTGAAGACCTCAGCCACGTGGAAGGGCTGAGTGAGGAAACGCTGGATTTTACGAGCACGGAACACGGTCGTTTTATCTTCGTCAGAAAGTTCGTCCATTCCAAGAATCGCGATGATATCCTGAAGGTCCTTGTAGCGCTGAAGCACGAGCTGCACGCCACGAGCAACTTTGTAGTGCTCTTCTCCGACGATCTCTGGAGCAAGTGCCGCAGAGGTAGAAGCGAGAGGATCAACCGCTGGGAAGAGAGCCTGCTCCGCGAGGGAACGCTCAAGAACCACGGTCGCGTCAAGGTGAGCGAAGGTGTTTGCAGGGGCGGGGTCAGTCAAGTCATCCGCAGGGACGTAAACGGCCTGAATGGAAGTAATGGAACCTTTCTTGGTGGAGGTGATTCGCTCCTGAAGTCCGGCCATTTCCTCGGCGAGGGTTGGCTGGTATCCCACTGCGGAAGGTGTGCGGCCAAGAAGGGCGGACACCTCGGAACCGGCCTGAGAGAAACGGAAGATGTTATCGACGAAGAGGAGAACATCCTGGTTGTCTTCGTCACGGAAGTGCTCAGCCATGGTGAGAGCGGAGAGCGCCACGCGAAGACGTGCACCTGGAGGCTCATTCATCTGACCGTAGCAAAGTGCCACTTTGGAACCGTCCTTAAGGACTGGGTTTCCATTTTCATCAAGCTTAGGATGGCCGTTCTCGTCTTGCTCGACAGAGATCACGCCAGACTCGATCATTTCCCAGTAAAGGTCATTACCCTCACGAGTTCGCTCACCCACACCGGCGAAGACGGAGTAACCACCGTGCGCCTTCGCAATGTTGTTGATAAGCTCCATGATGACAACGGTCTTACCAACACCCGCACCACCGAACATTCCGCCTTTACCACCTTTAAGAAGAGGGCAAATGAGGTCGATGACTTTAATTCCGGTTGGAAGAACTTCCGCAGTCGCGGCCTGCTCGGTAAGAGCAGGAGCGGCACGGTGAATTGGGGAGCGCTGGTTGGCGTCCTCGAGAGCAAGGTGGTTCTCATCCACGACGTCACCGGTAACGTTGAAAATACGACCAAGAATCTGCTTACCAACAGGAACCGCGATGGGCTTACCGGTGTCAGTAACGCTCATGCCGCGCTTGAGACCTTCAGTGGTGCTCATGGCAACTCCACGGACCCAGCCATCACCGAGGTGCTGCTGGACTTCGAGGACAAGTTTAGTAGCGACTCCGAAAAGATCATACTGCACCTCAAGGGCGTTGTAGATTTCAGGAAGCTTGGCGGCAGAAGAGTAGTCAACATCAACGACGGCGCCGATGATTTGAACGATGGTTCCTTGGTTGCTCATGGTGGTGGTGGGAAAGGTTTTCAGTTAACAATTGGCAATTGTGGCAAATGAACGCTGACTGAGTGGTGAAAAATTTTAAAGGTCTGAAAAAATGGTGAGTTTAAGAAGATGATCACTCCATAGCCTTCATGGCTGTAGTGATCTCGAGGAGTTCCGCGGTGATGGCTGCCTGACGCGCCTTGTTGTATTCCAGAGTGAGGTCCTTGATCATGTTCTTCGCGTTATCGGTGGCGGCCTTCATGGCGACCATTCGTGCGGAGTGCTCTGATGCACGGGCCTCAACCAGCATTTGGTAAATCTGGAAGTTAATGTAGAGAGGGAGGAGCTTATCGAGGACGCCCTCAGCATTGGGCTCAAATTCGTAGTCAACGCTGAGTGCGGCTGACTTATCGGTCTCGCCGACGTCGTTTTTTCCGACGCCTTCGTAATCTTGCTTCTCGCCAAGGTCATCGGACTCGATGGGGAGGAGTTGGAAGACTTCAGGAGTCTGGGTCAGGGTGCTGACGAAGTTGTTAAAGGCAACGCTGATCTTGTCATACTCACCGCTCAGGAATTGCTCGGTGAGGAATTTTGCGATCGGCTTGGCATCTCCAAAGGGAACGGGGTCAGCAACTTCCCAGTCAGTGACAATCTTTCCGCCTGTCTTAGCGATGGTCTGGCGAAGCTTTTTACCGACGGTGACGTAGTCCGTCTCGTCGGAAGCGTGTTTGATAACTTCCTTGTAAAGGTTAGTGTTTAAGCCTCCGCAAAGTCCACGTCCGGTGGAGATGACGAGAAGGAGTTCCTTACCACCCTCACGCTTGGCAAGGAGAGGATGAGATTCCTCTTCGGTGTTGGCCTTCAGGTTAATGAGAACCTTGTTCAGCTTATCGGCGTAGTCCCGACCCGCGAGGGCCTGGTCCTGTGCCTTTTTCATCTTGGCAGCCGAGACAAGCTCCATCGCTTTGGTGATCTGCGAGGTGCTTTTGACCGACTTGATACGTCGGCGGATGTCACGAAGGTTAGCCATGATTCAGGTGAACGTTTGGGAAACTAGGAAGAATGAAAGGAGGATTGAGTGGAATTACTTCCAGCTGCTCTTGAAGTCTTCGAGGGCGGACTTGAGGCCGTCGTTGATCTCGTCGGAGAGTGCTTTTTCGTCTGCAATCTTCTGGAGAAGGTCTGCCTTACGAGTGGTGAGGAATTCTTCCATGGCTCCTTGGCACTCCTTGACGCGCTCAACATCAACATCGTCGAAGTGACCGTTCTGCATGGCCCAGAGGACAGCAACCTCCATCTCCATGGAGAGAGGCGCATACTGGTTCTGCTTGAAGAGCTCCACGATGCGCTGACCACGGCTGATCTTCGCCTTGGTGGCGTCATCAAGGTCAGAACCGAACTGGGCGAAAGCCTGAAGTTCGCGGAACTGAGCGAGGTCGAGCTTGGTCGTTCCAGAGACCTTCTTGATGGCCTTGGTTTGAGCAGCGGAACCCACACGGGAAACGGAGAGACCCACGGAAATCGCCGGGCGAATGCCTTGATAGAAGAGGTCAGTCTCGAGGAAAATCTGTCCGTCGGTGATGGAGATCACGTTAGTCGGAATGTATGCGGAGACGTCACCAGCTTGGGTCTCGATGATAGGAAGCGCGGTGAGGGAACCTCCACCTTCTTTCTCGGAGAGACGAGCGGAACGCTCAAGAAGACGTGAGTGCAGGTAGAACACATCACCAGGATATGCTTCACGACCGGAAGGGCGACGAAGAATGAGGGAAACCTGACGATAGGCAACCGCCTGCTTGGAGAGGTCATCAAAGACGATGAGAACGTCCTTCCCTTGGTCCATGAGATACTCAGCAAGAGCACATCCGGAATAAGGAGCGAGGAACTGGTTGGTCGCGGAATCCGAAGCGGATGCGGAGACGATGATGGTGTTATCAAGTGCACCAGCCTCTTCGAGAATGGAAACGGTGCGCGCGATGTTTGACTGCTTTTGGCCGATGCCAACGTAAACACAGTAAACAGGCTTGTGATCCTTCAGGCGGCCTTCGGCAGCGGCCTTGTTCTGGTTCGCTTGGGAAATGATGGTGTCGATCGCGATGGTGGTCTTTCCAGTTGAGCGGTCACCAATGATGAGCTCACGCTGACCACGACCAATGGGGATCATGGCGTCGATCGGGGCAATACCGGTCTGAAGTGGAACCGAAACGGACTTACGCTTAATGATTCCAGGAGCAATTTTCTCAACAGGATATTGATCAGCAGCTTCGATGTCACCTTTTCCGTCGATTGGCTCGGCGAGGGTGTTGACGACACGACCAAGGAAGTTTTCACCAACGGGAACGGAAAGAAGTTTTCCGGTGGTCTTACACTCCATCCCTTCCGTGATGTGCTTCCCGTCACCGAGGAACACGACACCAACTTCACCTTCCTCAAGGTTGAGGGCGAGGCCGGTCAGTCCGCCGGGGAATTCGATCATCTCGTTCAGCTGGGCGTCACTGAGACCTTCCACTTTCGCGACACCGTCACCGGTTTCACGGACGATACCGATGTTTGTCTTTTCAACGGAAGTATTGACGTTGTTGATCTGGGCTTCCAGTTCCTGGAGGATGCTGCTCATGGTTTTAAAAAGGTTAGTGGAGAGAGATTAGAGAGAGTTGGCGAGGCGCTCGAGACGAGATTTTACGGAGCCATCAAAGACGTCGTTACCGACGCGGACTTTGAGGCCGCCGAGGAGTTCGGGGTTGGTCTTGAAATCAAAGACGAGGTCCTGACCGTATTGTTGACGGAGGGAGGTGGCGAGCTGCTCAGCAGTGTTCGGGTTCAGCGTGGTAGCGCTTTCCACGGTGACTTGCTTTTTAGCAACTTCAGCCTGAATGAGGCGACGAAGAACCTGGAGGATACCGCGATAGTCGCGGGGCTTCTCGGTTGAGAGCTTGTTGATCGCGGTGCGCAAGTGCGCTTCGTTCATCTGGCCATTCTCAGAGCAGAGACGGAAGATGCGGCGAGCGGTGCTAGTGGCGACCTTAGAAGCTTTCATCGTCGGATTTTTAAAAAGGGATTAGTTTTGGACGCTTGCGAGAGCTTCCTGGTTGATGCGGGCTTGGTCATCATCGGTGAGGACCTTACCGGAAACTTGGGAGGTGGTAGCTACCACGAGACGGCCGAACTCCTGCTTGAGTTCTGCGGTCATCTGAGCGCGCTCAGCCGCAGCAGCTTCCTGAGCCTTCGCGATGATGGTCTGAGCTTGGGTGACTGCTTCCTGAGATTTCTGCTCAGCAAGGGCCGCGGCACCTTCTTTAGCTTCAGCGATGAGGCGCTTGGCGTCGTCATTAGCTTTCTCGATGAGAATAGCGTTCGCTTTCTCGCTTTCAGCAAGCTTAGCCTCGATAGAGACGAGCTTTTCTTCGCCTTCGGCGATACGAGCTTGACGCTTCTCAAGGATTCCTTGGATCGGGCCGAACGCGAATTTTTTCAACACAAACAAGACCAAGACAAAGTTAATGACCTGGGCGATGAAATACGGAGCCTTCCAACCGAAAGTGCGGCCGATTTCGACAGCGGTATCAAGGAGGCCACCGCCTTCTGCGAGAACGATAAACATGTGACTTGGTATTGTTTGGGATGAGATAAAGAAAAAAGGATCCGCGCTCTCCGCAGAGAGCGCGGGAAAAGCACAAAGCTTAGACAGCGAAGGCAGAGAGGATGAAGATACCCTCAATCAGAGCTGCAAGAATAATGGAAATAACGAGAACTGGAGTAGCAGCACCTGGGTTACGTCCGGTCGCTTCAGCGGCCTTCATTCCGAGGAGGCCGATTCCGAGGCCACCACCGAGGGCAGCACCAGTTGCGACGTGGAACTTAGTAGTTGCGATGATGGTCGCAAGCATTGGGAGGATTTCGAGGATCATAGTATTAATGATGGTTGGTTTTTGTGTTTAATCTCCGGCCTCCACACTTATCTGCGCATGGTCCGACCGAGGAAAGTGGATAAAATTTAGTGATGTTCTTCGTCGCCGTGGTCACAAATAAGAGCCAGGAAGATGGCTGCGAGGAGGGAGAAAACGAGGGCCTGAATGAGGCCAACAAGAAGCTCCATGAAGTAGAATGGAAGCGCCGGCATGAAGGCAAAAGTCTTCGGCACAAGGTGCATGAGAGATTCGAGAGCCTGCTCACCACCATAAATGTTACCAAAAAGACGGAAGCTAAGAGCGACTGGCCGAATGAGGATTGAGATGACTTCCAGGACACCGACTAGAAAGAAGATGACGACCATTCCCATGGCCATGATCCCTTGAAACTTACCTTTGGGAGCAAAGATGTGGGCGACGAATCCTTTTAGCCCATTCTCCTTAATGGCCCAGTAAGTCCAGCAAATCATAAAGACGACTGCCATTGCAGATGTCATGTTGAGGTCAGCATTTCCACCGCGCATCAATGGCAGGAAGTGCTGACCGCCACCTTCGTGTTCGATGGTCCAGCCTAGCGTTCCAACACCGGGAATAAGCGCGAGCCAGTTAGTGATGAGAATAAAGAGGAAAGTGCCTCCAAAGAACCAAAAGGTCTTTTTGATGAGATGATCGCCAAGAAGGCTGCCGAAGAAGTTGTAGAGACCCTCGACGAGCCACTCGGCGAAGTTTTGAAATCCAGCAGGAACCATGGAAATCTTACCAGCAGCAGCACGGCAGAAGAGGACGATGATCAGGGTGGCAATCCACACCATAATCGTCGAGTTAGTGATCGGGAGGACACCGTGAAGCTCCTCCGCATTAAGAGGAAGCTTATGCGCTCCACCTTCAGCGGCAGCAGCAGGCAGCACGGAACCCATAAAGAGAACCAGCAGTGGGAGAAAACGGCGGAACGTGGACATAAAAACCCTGTCACTCAGTGGCAACGCGCGGGATTTAGCCAGACCGTGCGTTTCACGCAAGATAAAGTTTGTGAAAAAATTCACAAAGTCCGTTTTTGTCCGTAGTTACGAGATTTCACGAACGATTAACGATTGTCAAAGTAAGAGGCCGCGGGGGCCGAGCTAGTCGTTATTCTCCCTTTTCAAACAGAACACGGAAACCGAGGTCATCTGCACGGACAGAGCGGCTATCCAGCCAAGTGCGGGTCTTATGGCCAATGGCCGGATCACGGAAGGAGGCTCCAGCCGCGACGGGCTTTGCAGAAGCAAGAGGAGCAGCGGGGTTCGCTTCAGAATCCCGAGTCCATTCGCGCACATTACCCGACATCCCGATGAGCCCGGAAGCGGTGCGGTCTTTCTCAGGCGCAGAGGCTTTCCCCCAGCCAGAGACACTATCAGTTGTGCCAGAAGCAGCGGTCCACTCTTTTAGGGAAGGAAGGCGGGCACCATCACCCAGCCAAGCGCAGTAAGCATGGGCATCCCACCAGTCAATGCCAACGATAGGGCAGCCATCATTGACGAGGCGTTCTTTCCAGAGCCCTCCGGAGCGAGCGGCCGTCAAAAGTCTCTCCCAATCATCGGGGATGTGATTATCTTTGGATTGAGGTTGATTGGAATGATCAAAGGCACCGCGATCCCGATTCGAAAGTAATTCTAAACTTGCGAGAAATTTTGCATAGTCCGCGATGGTGACTTCATGAATCGCGAGACTCAGGCCAGCAGCAGGATCACCAAAAGTAACGGGCGTAAGGTCTGGAAATTCCGTCACGCTCACTGGGGCCTCGTCTTTCTCAATCGCCAAAAGAACTCCAAAGAGAGCGGCCATGGCACCAACGCCACCTAAGGCCGCCCAAACCCAAGGTGGAATAACGGAATTTGAAGCTTCTTCTTCCTTGGTTTTTTTGAGGCGCTTCGAACGCTTGAGGTCTTCAAATTGATCGATGACTTGGCGGGAGAGATCACGGACCTGACGCCAAGTAAGAGGGATTTCACGATCGAGATCGGCCATGAATCCGAGAAGCGAGCCCACACGAGTCGATCCAGGATGCTTGCTCATGAGCATTTCATCTAAAAGAGCGCCGAGAAGATGCTTATCTTGTGCCGCTTGTTTCTCATCACGCTTACCCGCAGCGACGAGATTGACCAAACGCACGGTGCGATCATCTACAACAATATGGTGGGCCGCTAGAGGCACGGTGGCTAGACGACGCTTTTCTAAATATCGCTGCGCGGAACCGATCTGCTCTAGCAAAACAACGAGCTCCTTCGGAGTGTATCGTTTCCCTTCTTCGTAGAGTTCTTCGAGAGTTTTTCCAGAGAGCTGTTCGCGCGCGTAGAGTGTGCCATCTTCCTGATCGACTGCTTCGTAAACGGCCCCGATTACGGCATGAGCCACCCCCGCTTTCGCGCGGACATCAGCAACAAAGGCTTCTTTAGTCTGAGGATCGGAAGCGGCCTTGGAAGTAAGAATCTCCAAAATGACGTCACGTTGAACAGAAATTTGTCTGGCCTTCCAAGTGCGAGTGAGAGCCCCAGCGGACACTTCTTCCCCCAAGCGATAATCGCCAATCAAATCTCCTTTATGCTTCATAGTTATCCTTTTACTATTCCCCGGGAAGCTTGGGAAGCAAAGTCGAACCTGCACTATGATTTTCCAGTGCCTCAAGGATAGGATCAAGATCTGGATCCCAGGCCTCAGCGGTCCTTTGCCGCTTCTGCGCACGAATTTCCTGCACCAGCGTGCGGGGTTGAGCACGGATATCGAGGAGCTTTCCATCGTAGTAGAGCTCAGCGACAAAGCCGTGGAATTTCCGCTCGCCGAAAATTTCAAGATCCGCGCTGTCTCGTGGCGGGAGCTGATACCAAACCTCGATCATTTCCTCACCATCGCTCCAGTCATAAGGCATACTAGCGCATTGGCTCCCGGCGGCATTCGGATCAGAGGTGTCGATCGGCGCTTTTCTCAACTCCCCATTACTTTCCTCAAAAAAGTGGACTTGGACATGAACCAGACTGGGATCAAATTCCCGATTGGGCGCGGTAGTGATCGCGAGGTTCACACTGCGGCGCTCGCCATCTTCATTGATCATGGGCTCAAGGGCGCGCGCGCCGTTAAGAACCGCCAGCCCACGCGTCTGAAGAACCACCCCTCGCTCTAATTTGTTAGCGGCCTTTTGATAAAGCGACCCAGCTTCAAGCACCCCGAGGGAATAAACTTTCAGATAATAATCCGAAGCGCTATCGACGTTTCCTAAGACCTCAAAGTTCACCGCAAGTTCATAGAGAACATTCGCGTTATTCGGCGCCAGCACCTGAGCCTCTTCTAATTTGATCGTCGATCGGACGACGTCATTTGCGATGCGTGCGGCACGAGCCTCGTTGAGTAACCTCTCAACCACCGGATCACCGATGACGGGAGCACTTTTTAAAACCTCCGGCTCCTCCAAGTCCTCTGCACGATTCGCAGTCATCAGGGTAGCCACTTCTGCCGCTATCCGCGCATCCACTTCTTGTTCCGTAAGCCCAGTCCGCCGGTCTCCCGGAGCTACTACTGGAGCAGGCTTTTCAACCTCGATATATCGTGTCTCCACCTTTGTGACCACCTCAGCCGGAGCGGGAACATTATTTCGAAATACCATCGCAGTTCCGATCAAAACAAGTTGGAAGAAGGCCAACAGCCCCATCAGCCAACACGAGACATGAAATGCCGTGAGACTTTGAGAGGAATCTTGATTCGAATAATCCATCGTTGGAGAGTATTTATAAATTGAGACTTGAGCCGTGTCAACGGACCTGAACTCCTCTTCTTTTCCAAACCCTCTCCACTATTGATCGAACTCCGTTCCTCACTCCTTCGCGAAAAATACGTGAAAAATCTCCCGATTCGTGGTCCATTCCCCCCAGAAATGCCTGCCGCCCGCTTTCCCGCACCACAACTTGCTTCATTGAAAGGCGACCCAGAAGACATTGCGCGACAGCTTCAGCATCTCAAAGGCCTCGTTTTCTTCGATAGCGCCGGAAATCTCCCCGCCAATCATCGCCCGCCCGTCTCGATCATCGCGGCCCGACCCGAGAAAATCCTCAAAGGTCACATTTCTGATCACCAAGCACTCCAAGAGGAAATCGCACGCCGAAGCACCTCCGGTCACGACTCCGGATTCCCCACCGGAGCTGCTTGCGGATGGGTCGATTACGATGGCACCTACACCTTCGGCATCTATCCCGAACTCCTCATCTACCACCACCAGACCAATCAATGGTGGGAAACTGGATCACTCTCGACCCAGCTCAAAACTCCCGCCATTTCAACACCCAGCTGGGGAGGCTGGCAGCCCTCGCTCGAAAAAAACGACTACATCGCCGCCGTCGCTCGCGCTAAGGAATACATCGCCGCCGGGGACATCTACCAAGTGAACCTCTCGCGGAAAATCCACGCTCCCTGCACCGCGCCAGACGGACTTTTTTCTCTCTACGAAAACCTCCGCACCTCCTCCCCCGCTCCTCTCGCCTCTTATCTCAACCTCGCCGGACGCGAGGTCCTCTCCTCGTCCCCCGAGACCTTCCTCAGCATTTCTGGTAAGGAAATCGAAACCCGCCCCATCAAGGGCACCCGCCCCCGCTTTGCCGATCCCGAGCTCGACTCCCGTTCCGCCTTCGACCTCCGCCAATCGGAAAAAGAAACTGCCGAGCTCGTCATGATCACCGACCTCCTCCGTAACGACATCGGCCAAGTCTGCGAGTTCGGCTCCGTGCAAGTCACCGATATGCTCCGCCTCGAGAAGCTCCAGCACGTCCACCACCTCGTCTCCACCATCCGTGGCACCCTTCGGGAAAACATTTCCCACCTCGATGCTCTCGCCGCTTGTTTCCCCGGCGGATCGATCACCGGGGCTCCCAAGAAACGCGCCACCGAGATCATCACCGAACTCGAACCCGGCTCACGCGGCCTCTACACCGGAGCCATCGGCTACCTCGGATTCAATGGCGAATCACAATTCAACATCGCCATCCGTACCCTCATCCACGAGAAAGGCCAACTCGCCTACCACGTCGGCGCCGGCATCGTCGCGGATTCTGACCCCGCCGCTGAATTCGAGGAAACTGAGCATAAAGCAAGAGGTGTGCGAATGGCGCTCGCGCGCTGAGCGTGACTACAACCTCTCCACTCGGCAGAGCCATCATCTGTTGACTGTTTTCAGTCTTCCCCCAAGTGAAAATATAGCCTCACTCTGCCACGTTTTTTTGCCCCCCATCCTTGGGGTTTTTCTGATAAGAAAGGGTTCCTTTTCCAACGAGCGGCTCACTCTGGTAGATGACCTCTTCGAAATTATGGGTAATTTTGAGAATGAGCGTCGCGTCTGGATCGCGATTCGTGACTGTGATTGCTTCAAAGTATTGCCCCTTGGTTGAGAGGCTCGGCACGAGAAAGTGGCTTTTTGATCGAGTGACACCGCTGGCATTCCAGGTGGCTTTGATCTCTGGCTCTAGTTCCTTTGATCCGCTCACGGAAAAGTGAATGTGCTGATCAGGTGGTCCCTTCCAGTCGAGATCAGTGACGATTGTGCCGGCGAGTTTTGGGAGTCCCTCGATTAGGCAATACCGCCTCAAACTTTGCAGTTTACCACTTCCCTCGTAGGTGATTTCTACCATTCCGGCCAATTTGGCATTGGGTTCATATTTTTTCCCCGATGCCACTTTGACCGAGCTGAATCCCTCGGGAAGAGGCACAAGTCGGAGGGTTTTAATTTTCCCATCGTATTGATACTTGAAGGGATCATCTTTCGATATGGTCAGCAGCTCTCCCTCCTCACCGGTTTGATGAAAAAGTGCCCGGAAGGCTTTCGAATTGCGAGCCTCCAAAGCGGATTTGAGATCGTTGAGAAATCGATCAACTGCCTCATCCGCATTGGCACTGATGTGGCAACAAGTAAAGCTGACAAAGAAGATCAAGAGATGACGCATCGGGTAAAATCTAACTTCTCACAGATAAATTCACAACAGTGAATTCCGGGGACCAAAGTTCAATGAAAAGCTACAACAACATTTCCACGTAAGGTGGACCTCAAAAAATAAAGCCTTCTCGACAAGTTCTCTGGCTTGTCGCACAGCCCCCTTTCCCTCATAGTCCTGCAGCGCTATGAAGATCACCAAAGCCGTCATCACGGCAGCAGGCCCGGACCAACAACACCTCCCGCTCCAGACCCTCGTCTCCTCCTCTGGGGAAACCAAGACGGTCCTCGCTCTTCTCATTGATGAAGCTTTGGCCTCAGGGATTGAATCTGTGGCCATTATCATCGCACCCGGAACCGGACATGATTTTGAAAAAGCAGTCGGATCTCATCTTGAAGCCGTCACCTTTATCGAGCAGCCCAAAGCTCAAGGCTTCGGCCACGCGATCCTCTGCGCAAAGGACTTCATCAGTGACGACCCCTTCCTCCTCCTTGTCGGCGATCACCTCTACCTCAGTCAGGGCAAAAAAGGCTGCATGCAGCAGCTTCTCGATGTCGCTAATCAAGAATGCTGCTCCGTCTCAGCAGTACAAGCAACCCGTGAAAGTCAGCTCCCCTACTACGGAGCCGTCGGAGGCGAACGTATCCAAAACGCTTCCGGTCTCTATGAGATCAACTCCGTCATCGAAAAACCCACCCCCACCGAAGCCGAGCAAAAGCTCCTCATCCCCGGCCTCCGCGCAGGCCGCTACCTCTGCTTCTTCGGGATGCACGTTCTCACGCCATCCGTCTTGAGTGAATTGGAAAACACCTTCTCCAGCCAACCTGATCGCGTCCCCCTCACTCCAAGTCTCTGCGCGATCGCAGATAACGAGCGCTACCTTGCTCTCGAAATCGAAGGCCGCCGCTTCAACATCGGTGAAGACTACGGCCTCCTCAAAGCCAACCTCGGCATGGCCCTCGCTGGCTCTGACCGCGATGAAGTCATGGCCTCCATCATCGAACTCATCGCTACCACTCGCTAGCCCAGTAAATCGTTCATTTCCACGATGCTCACCGATCTCATCACCTCCACTGATCCCGCCACGCGGGACAAAGCTCTCGCCGAAGCCTGCGCTGCGCTCGATCCTGCAGCTCTTCTTGAGGAATGCCAAAAGCTCGATGACTTCCGCCGCACCGCCGAGAATCTCTACGACCGCGTTCGCGCCCTCTTTTTCCTCTCCGCGATCCACCGCTACCACCTTCCCGAGAAGTTAGAAAATTCCGAGAGCGGCTCCATCCCCTTCCCTGCATACGAAGACCTCCTCGCCCGCCGTTTCGAAGAAGCGATCGACCTCTTCCTCACCGCTCAGAAATCCGAAGGCGCGTCCGATGCCCTCTGCTCCGCCCTCGCTGCTGCCTACCATCAGCTCGCCTTTCAAACCCTCGCCGATCAGGTCCGCAAGTCCGTCCGCACCGTGCGGGGAAACCAATGGATGTTCCGCATGGGCCACCCAGTTGATCACCCGCTCCGCATTCGCCAAGAGCTCCTCAGTCACTCACAAAACCTCTTCCCCGTCCTCCGCGAGCGCACCCCCGTCCGCATGGACCTCACCCATTCGGCGTGGTCTGACATCTTCTTCCTCGGCATGGACTTCCCCGAGGGCGCGCGCGTCATCAACGTCTCCATCGACCTCGCCGTCCATGGGCGCGATGACTCCCCGCAACCACCCGTCGAAGCCTACTTCCGTGTCATTGATAAACCTGTCCTCCGGCTCACTTCCATCGACCTCAAGGCCAGCGCGGAAATCTCATCCCTCTCAGAAGTCTTCGACTTCGCCAAAGACTACCTCGGCCTTCTAAAAGCTGCCGTCATCGCCTCTGGAATCATCCCTCCAGGTATCGAAGGCTCCGGCGAATCTCTCGCCGACCTCCTCGGTGCCATCGCTGGCCCCGGTCGCGGAATCGAAATCATCTCTTCCGTCAACAACATCCCGAAAGGCTCCCGCCTCGCGGTTTCCACCAACCTCCTCGCCGCCCTCATCGCCGCCTGCATGCGCGCCACCGGGCAGACACAATCACTCACCGGCGAACTCACCGAAGACGAGCGCCGTCTCGTTCTCGCGCGCGCCATCCTTGGCGAGTGGATCGGCGGCTCCGGGGGCGGCTGGCAAGACTCTGGCGGGGTGTGGCCCGGCATCAAGCTCATCGAGGGCGAAGTCGCAGGCGACACCGACCCCGAGAGCGGCATTTCCAAAGGCCGCCTCATGCCCAAGCACCACGTCTTCGGCGCCAATGAGATTTCCGAGGAAGCCCGCCAAGCCCTCCAGGACTCCCTCATCCTCGTCCACGGTGGAATGGCTTCAAACGTCGGCCCCATTCTCGAAATGGTGACCGAGAAATACCTCCTCCGTTCCTCCGACGAATGGCAAGGTCGGAAAGAAGCGCTCGATCTCCTCGACCAAGTCCTCGACGCCCTCAAAGCGGGCGACATCAAAACGCTCGGCGCGCTTACTACGAAAAATTTCCGAGGTCCGCTCCAGACCATCATCCCATGGGCCACCAACCACTTTACCGAAACCCTCATTAAGCGCGCCGAAGAAGAATTCGGCGATGACTTCTGGGGATTCTGGATGCTCGGCGGCATGTCCGGCGGCGGCATGGGCTTCATCGTCGATCCCAAGCGCAAGGCCGAAGCGCTCGGCCGCATGAAGGAGATCATGATCCAAACCAAACGCGAACTAGAGAACGCCCTTCCCTTCGCAATGGACCCCGTCGTTTATGATTTCGGGATCAACGCACACGGATCATTCGCCCACCTCTTCGAAGGCGAAGAAGCCTTCCTTCCTCCCGGCTACTATCAACTCGGGATTGCCAAGCTCCTCCGCGCCGATGCCAAGGACCTTTCCCCGCACGACCGCGCCGAGCTCGATCAATTCGCCCTCGCCTGCCGCACCCAGCCACATTTCTCTGATTCCGTTCAAGCCCTCTTCGATACCCTCATCCCAAGAGTCGAAAACGGCGATGCCTCCGGTGCCTCTCTCAAAGACCTTCTCAAGGACAACGGATTCGACCACGAGCAACACGAATCCATCCGCAAGTCCCTCCGCGAAGGACGCATCGGCCTTTCCCAAAACCGCCTCCCCGCCGCCACTCGGATCGAAGACGTCCTCCCCGAGGACATCACCGACTACTCGCAGAGTTCCCCACCCGAAACCCTCCGCGAGCTCGGCGAGATGGCGCTCAAAAATGGCGAAGTCGGAGTGATCACCCTCGCCGCTGGAGCGGGCTCCCGCTGGACCCAAGGCGCTGGGGTTTGCAAAGCGCTCCACCCTTTCAACAAGTTCAGCGGAAAACACCGCACCTTCATCGAGACCCACCTCGCGAAGTCACGCAAACGCGGCCACCAATTCAATGCCACCATCCCGCACGTCTTCACGACCTCCTACCTCACGCACGATCCCACCCGTCACTTCCTCGACCTCCAAGGGAACTATAATTACGACGGCCCGCTGCACCTTTCCCGAGGTCAATCCGTCGGCCTCCGCATGATCCCTGCTGAGCGCGATCTCCGCTTTAACTGGGAAGAAATGCCCCAGCAAACCCTCGACGAACAGCAGCAGAAAATGCGCGAATCCGTCCGCTCCGCCCTGATCAGCTGGGCTCGTGAAGCCGGAGAAACGACTAACTACACCGACAATCTTCCTCTCCAGTGCCTCCATCCCATCGGGCACTTCTTTGAGCTACCAAACATGCTCCTCAACGGCACCCTCGCCCGCCTTCTCGGTGAGCGCCCCCAGCTCAAAACCCTCATGCTTCATAACATCGATACCCTCGGTGCCGATCTTGATCCCGCTCTTCTTGGTCACCACCTCAAAAGTCAAGCCGGGCTCTCTTTCGAAGTCATCACCCGCCGTCTCGAAGACCGAGGAGGTGGCCTAGCCCGTGTCAACGGCCGCCCGCGCCTCCTTGAAGGCCTCGCCCTTCCAAACGAGGAGGACGAATTCGCGCTCAGCTATTACAACACGATGACCACGTGGATCAATCTCGACGAGCTCCTCACCTTATTCGGACTGACCCGCGTTGACATCCTCACTCAGAACGAAGAAAAAATCGCCGCGGCCGTTCGAGACATCGCGAAACGCCTCCCCACCTACGTCACCCTCAAAGAGGTCAAAAAACGCTGGGGCCACGGCCAAGAAGACATCTTTCCCGTCACCCAATTCGAAA
>JBDNAW010000068.1:0-8215 GCA_039768255.1 Akkermansiaceae bacterium
AAAAAAAACAAAATATCGCTTATTTATTATATCATGCTAAAACAGAGGAATCGCTTTCGATCATGAAACCAATGGAGGAATTCCCAATTGAGCGGGGAGCGCGGTCCGCGGGCGCCATGTGAGAATCTCTGGATCACCATCGGTCACAAGAACTGTATGCTCAAAATGACTGGTTGGACGACGATCACTAGAAACCACGGTCCAACCGTCATCAAGCCAATCAACGCTACCGACACCGGCATTTACCATTGGCTCGATTGCTAAAATCATTCCTGGCTTGAGAATGGGAGACTTCCCAGCAGGGCGGTAGTTTGGCACCTGCGGTTCCTCGTGAAGCTGGCGACCGACACCGTGGCCGACAAGATCTCGAACCACGGTGAAACCTTGGCTCAGAATAAATTCCTCTACGGAACCGCAGAGATCATTGAGGAGATTGCCAGCTCGGGCATGACTGATCGCAATGTGAAGAGATTCTTCTGTCGCTGCCAGAAGACGCTTTTGCTCCCCATTGATCTTTCCAACCGGAACAGTGAGTGCGTTATCACCGATCCAGCCGTGAAGCTTGATCCCAACGTCGATTTTCACGAGATCACCATCTTGAATGACACGATCACTACCAATCCCGTGGACCACTTCTTCATTCATCGAAATACAAATCTGGCCAGGAAAATCACGATACTGATAGAAGGCACTTTTACAGCGCTTCTCATGCATCATCTCCATCGCAAACTGGTCCACCTCCAGCGTGGTTTTCCCAGCTTCGATAAATTTCGCAGTCGCTTGGAGGATTTCACTAGCAAGCGCACCAGCTGCACGCATTTTTTCGATCTCTTGTTTGCTTTTGATTGGGATTTTAAATTTTCGAGCCATGAGATGTGTTAGTGAGAAAGTTGTGAAAGAATATTTACGTGGATCGTATCCGGTGAACCAACAGCGGGAATCCGCAGCAAGCGTTGACTCTTCTCATAGTAATTGAGTAAGGGGGCGGTCAATCGTTCAAACTCGTTAAAACGGCTTTTAAATCGCTCCGTGTCGTCATCGACGCGTGGGACCATCTTCCCACCGCACTTTGAGCAAGAAATTGCTTTCCCTTTTGAAGTCACCCAGTGGCAATTGCCACATTCAAGCCTTCCTTGAACGCGGCGCTCCAGCTCCTCAAAAGGAACATCAAGATAAACAACCTGAGGTAATTGACGAAGTGACCGTTCAAAAGCTCGATCAAGTGTCTCAGCCTGGGCGATTGTCCGAGGAAATCCATCGAGTATGATTTTTTCAGGGTGAGCTATGAGCCAATCAAGCACCATCGGAACCATGACCTCATCTGGTACGTATTCGCCTCGATCGAGAAAGGGACGAGCTTTTTCTCCGAGCTCACTCTGGTCTCTCAATGCTGAACGCAATAACCCACCAGTGCTCAAATAAGAAAACCCACCTTGTTCGGCGAGTCTTCGCCCTTGTGTCCCTTTCCCGGAAGCCGGGGGTCCGAGGAACACAAAGGAAGGTTGAGTCACGTGCTAGTAACGCTACTAAAATTTCAGAGTAACGAGAGCAACGATGATGATGATCGCAAGCACCGTCCAAAGGTAAATGACAGCGGAGCTGGAAGCTTGCTGGCCACCAACGTTTCGCTGGTTACGTCCCTTGATCTTACCTTGGCGGAGAAATCCGTCGTAGTGACGCTGGAGAAGGTGAGTCTCGATCTGACGCATCATATCAAGAAGCACCCCAACAAGAATCAGAAGACTGGTGCCACCGAAGAAGGAAGTCAGCATTCCACCTGCTGGAAGGTCAAGCGCGATCGCCACGAAGTATGGCAGCATGAAAATCAGGGAGAGGAAAATGGCACCGGCAAAAGTCAGGCGAGTCATGGTGATGTCGAGGAAGTCGGAAGTCGGCTTACCGGGACGCACACCTGGGATGTATCCCCCACTCTTCTTAAGGTTTTCGGCAATTTCAGAAGGCTGGAACATCGTCGCAACCCAGAAGAAGCTGAAGAAGAAGATCATGAGACCAGAGATGAGATAAAACCAGAAGCCCTCAGGAGAAATAATGTTACTAAAGGTCTGCACCCAGTCTGCTTGCGTCATTTGGCCAATGATCGTCACTGGAAGCTGAAGAATCGCAGTAGCAAAAATGACAGGCATGACACCAGCATAGTTCACTTTGAGAGGAAGATACTGAGTTCCTCCAGCCATTTCACGGCGACCAGCAACACGGCGTGCGTACTGCACCGCGATCCGGCGCTGGGCCTGCGTGATCGCAATCGTTGCCGCGATCACAAAGAGGAAGAAGACCACAAGAAGAACGATCAGGAGCGGACTGAAAGCATTCTCAGAACGCTGCACCACGAAAGTATCCCAAAGAGTAAAGATCACCCCAGGAAGAGCGGAGATGATGTTTACTGAGATAATAAGGGAAATCCCGTTTCCGATACCACGCTCGGTGATCTGGTCACCCACCCACATGAGGAAGAGCGTTCCAGAAACGATGATCAGCACCGTCATTGCGACAAACCCGGGGCCATAATCAGGCACAAGTGGTGAACCAACCTCACGGATTGCTGCGCCAATTCCACTGAGAAGGAAGTTGCTTTCAGGATTATCGAGTGACTTCGCCAGGAAGAATCCTTGCACTGTCGCAATCGCGATCGTGACGTAGCGCGTGTAAGAGTTAATCTTCTGACGACCACCATCTTGCTTGGCAAGACGAGCGAGCTTCGGGACGACAGCACTGAGAAGCTGCATCATAATCGAAGCGGAGATGTAAGGCATGATCCCAAGAGAAAAGAGGCCCATAGCTTGGAGTCCACCGCCCGAGAAAATATTAAGCATCGCGCCAACGCCACCGCCGTCATCACCACCGCTGGCAGATTGATCAATCCAGGTTTTAACAACCTCCATGTTGACCCCAGGAAGAGGGAGGGCGACACCGAGGCGGACGATGACGATCATCGCCATCGTAAAAAGAATGCGGTCCCGAAGTTCGGGGATTTTCCAAGTATTGGCAAATGCGGAAATCATGACTGTAAATGAAACGCTGGGGGTTATGAAAGTGGGTTAAGGATTCCCCTCCCCTTTAACAGGGACAGACTCGTGGAGCTTTGAGAGGATGTCAAAAATTTGGGGTGAATTATGCTCAGAAGTTGCGAAGGCACTTTGGGCTTTAAAGAAAGCGTCACGTGCTTCTTGCTGACCTTTGAGTTCAGAAAGGCGGCGAGACTCTTCTTCAGTAGGATGTGGAAGAGCAGCTGTCATGGCCCGAAGATTACTGAAAACAGTCACTTGTTCGAAGAGTTTTTTTGCGCCTATTTCAAGGTCACCGCCTTCGGAAAGTTCGATGAGGGTAATGGCCATTTCTTGGTAGAGAGCAGCCTGTTCCGTCATGAGTGTTTCATGACTATCTTTAGATGAGCACGAAGTGAATGTGAGTGAGGCCACAAACAAACCTAAAAACGCAAAAAACGTTGTGGCCCGGCGAGCCGGACCCAACGTTGTAAAGCGTGCGGAGGAAGCTTTCACAATGAGTGTGAAATCGGGGACAATTAAGCCTCGATCGTGCCGCCTGCCTTTTCGATTTTCTCTTTCGCAGAAGCACTCAGGTTGTCCACCTTAACGGTGAGCTTTTTGCTGAGTTCTCCTTGGCCGAGAACCTTGATTTTATCAAACTGTCCGCGCACAAGACCGGCCTCACGAAGAGTGGCCTCGTTCACCTCTGCTCCGTCCTCAAAATTAGAATCGAGTTGGGAAACGTTGATGATCACGAACTTGTCGCGAAACTGGATATTATTAAAACCGCGCTTAGGAAGACGACGATGAAGGGGCATTTGGCCACCTTCGAAGCCGACACGGACGCCACCGCCGGAGCGAGCTTTCTGTCCTTTGTGTCCCTTACCGGAAGTCTTACCAAGTCCGGAGCTCTCACCGCAGCCGAGACGCTTACGGCGATGCTTAGCACCGGGGTTGGGTTGGAGATCGTGGAGATTCATGGAAATATGATTCAGTGAATGGTTGTTCGAGTAATGAAGAGCAATGACGGTGCCACTCCCCTTCTAACTCAGTTTAGATTGCTTTCTCTTTGGTCTCTTTACCGCGCAACTTGAGAATCTGTTCGCGGTTACGGAGCATGGAAAGGGCCTTAAGAGTGGCCTTGACGACATTAGCGTGGTTGTTGGAGCCAAGGGACTTGCCGAGCACGTCCTTGATTCCGACAGCCTCACAAACTGCGCGCATTCCACCACCAGCGATGATACCGGTTCCGGGAGATGCTGGCTTGAGGAGAACAACACCGCCACCAAACTCAGCCTGAACTTCGTGTGGAATGGTGCCATCCTTAAGATTCATCTTCTGGAGGGACTTGCCAGCGATGCCGGAAGCCTTTTTGATGCACTCGGCGACTTCGTTAGCCTTACCGAACCCGACTCCGACAGCACCTTTTTGGTTACCAGAGACGACGAGAGCAGAGAAGCTGAAACGACGTCCACCTTTTACGACCTTAGAACAGCGGTTGATGAAGACGACTTTTTCGGTGAGCTCGTTTCCGTCCTTATCGGTTGGAGTTGGTGGTGCTTCACGACGTGGGCCGCCGCGTCCGCGTCCGCCGAATCCGCCACGGTTGTTACCACCGCGACCTCCGCCACGGTTGTCACCGCCACGGTTGTCACCGCCACGGCTGTCACCGCCACGGTTGTCACCAGAATTGTTGCCTGCTGGCTTGGCATCGCCTGCAGGGGCAGGACTTGGAGTTTCGTTAGTTGCCATTTTATTCAGTGGAAAGGATTAGAATTTAAGACCCGCTTCACGTGCGGCATCGGCGAGGGCTTTGACTTTACCGTGGAAGAGATGACCACCACGGTCGAAGACGACGGACTCAACGTTCGCACTCTTAGCGCGGTCAGCGACGAGCTTGCCTACGGCAGTAGCGTTCGCGACGTTAGCACCTTTGGCCTCGATCTCTTTATCAAGAGTAGAAGCAGCGGCGAGTGTCTTGCCGTCGATATCATCGATGATCTGGGCGTAGACGTTGAGGTTGGAAAAGTGAACCGCGAGACGTGGCGTTGAAGCCGTTCCGCTCACCTTCTTACGAATGCGGCGGTGAATCTTGCGACGGATTTCCTTACGATTGAGTTTACTCATTGTGTAAAAATTTAAGAGTTAATCAGGGTTACTTCACGCTCTTACCAGCCTTACGGCGGACGTATTCACCAACATAACGGACACCTTTGCCCTTGTAAGGCTCGGGTGGGTAGTATGACCGCACTTCAGCGGCAAACTGTCCGACAAGTTGCTTATCGATACCCTCAACCTTGATCTTGGTGTTGTCTGCGACCGTAACGGTGAGACCTTCTGGGATCGGGTGAAGGATTGGGTGGGATTTACCAAGCGAGAGGTCAATGGCCTTGCCTTTGACCGCAGCACGGAAACCGACGCCTTGGATTTCGAGGTCCTTGACGAAGCCTTCATTCACACCCTGGATCATGTTATTGATCAGGCTGCGGAAAGTTCCGTGAAGAGCACGAACCTGGCGGAGTTCCGTGTTACGAGAAACGGTGAGAGCACCGTCCTCCTCTTTGACAGAGAGACCTTCGGGAAGGTCGAGTTGAAGTTTCCCTTTAGGGCCATCAACGGCGACATTGCTGCCGGACACTTTGACGGAGACCTTTTCAGGAAGAGAGATAGTTGCGTTTCCTACTCGTGACATTGTTCTGTGTTTCTACGAGGGGTTACTACCAGACGAAGGCGAGGATTTCTCCGCCAACGTTATCCTTCTTGGCCTGAGCACCAGTCATGACTCCCTTAGAGGTAGAAATGATGGAGATGCCGAGTCCATTAAGAACGCGAGGGAGTTCGGAAGAAGAAGAATACTTACGACGGCCACACTTGGAAACCCGCTTAAGGTCTGTGAGTGCAGGGACACCGTCGACATACTTAGCAGTCACCTTGAGCTCGGGGAATTTCCCGGAGGTGTCGACTTCGTAGTTCCAGATGTAGCCCTCTTCTTTGAGGATACGGGCGAGTTCCGCTTTCATTTTTGAGTGCGGTGCAGTGAAGGTATCGTTACCAGCACGGCAAGCATTCTTGAAGCGGATCAAGAAATCAGCAATTGGATCAGTGAGAGTTCCCATGAATCTGTGTCTTTCTAAATGGTTCGTGGGTTAAGCAGCGTCCTCTTCCTTGACGTTGTCACGGAAGGGCATTCCGAGAGCTTTAAGGAGAGCCTTAGCTTCGGGGTCGGTTTTAGCGGAGGTGACGAAGATGAAGTCAAATCCGATTTGGCGTTTGATCTGATCAAGCTCGACTTCAGGGAAGATCGACTGGTCAGCGAATCCGACAGCGTAGTTCCCGCTGCGGTCAAAGGACTTGAATGGAAGTCCGCGGAAGTCACGGATATTCGGGCAAGTGATGTGGATGAAACGGTCAAGGAATTCCCACATGTGCGCACCACGAAGGGTAACACGGGCCCCGACTTGCTCCCCTTCGCGGACCTTGAAGTTCGCCACACTCTTGCGAGCGTATACGACGGATGGCTTCTGGCCGGTAATCTTGGAGATTTCTTCGACAGCATCCTCAACGGCAGCTTTGCGCTCGTTGACGTAGTGTCCGACGTGTGAGTTGATCACGATCTTTTCAAGACGTGGCACCTCATTGACATTTTTATAGCCCTGCTCCTCTTTAAGAGAAGCGACAAGCTGCTCTTCGTAGAGCTTCTGTAGTGTTGGTTTCATTATTTTGGCGGGTCAGCGGTTATTGCTTAAGCGCACAGTCTCATCACGAGGATGGGACTAGACTTTTTTGACGTTCGAAATGTGAATCGGACCGTCTTGCTCTTCAATGCCACCGTCTGGGTTCAGCTCGGTTTTGCGAAGGGCTTTTTTGATCTTACGGACACCCTCGACGATCACCTGCTCTTTAGCAGCATTGACCGAGGTGACGGTGCCTTGTTTTCCTTTGTGGTTACCAGAGATGACGACGACTTCGTCACCAGGCTTCACGTGAGTTTTTGCTTTCATAGCTCAGAAAATAAAGTGGGAGGTTAGAGCACCTCGGGTGCGAGGGAGACGATCTTCATGAAATTTTTCTCACGAAGCTCACGAGCAACTGGCCCGAAGATACGGGTACCTTTTGGGTTGTTATCCTTATCGATGATGACGATGGCGTTACCGTCGAAACGAAGAACTGAACCATCAGCACGACGAACAGGGTAAGCGGTGCGGACGACCACGGCTTTCACCACGGTGCCTTTTTTAACTGAAGCAGTCGGGATAGCCTCGCGAACGTGAGCGGTGATGACATCGCCGATACCAGCACTCTTGGAGCGGGTTCCGAGAACGCCGATCATCTTAGCTACGCGAGCGCCGGTGTTATCGGCGATCTCAACTTTGGATTCCATTTGGATCATGGCAAATACGTGTGTTTTAAAACTGAAGTAATTCCGTAAAACGGAGGTGATTTAGTGACTGAGGACTTCAACGAGTTCCCAGCGCTTGAGCTTAGACATCGGGCGGGTCTCGCGGATGCGAACCTTATCACCGACAGCAGCACTGCTTTTTTCATCGTGTGCGTAGAACTTCTTCGAGCGCTTCACGATTTTCTTGAATTGTGGGTGAGGAACACGAGCAACGTATTCGACAACGATGGTCTTATCCATGGAGGTGGATTTCACAACGCCGACGCGCACTTTGATGTTCTTCTTTTCGCCGCCTTCTGAAGGGACGAAGTCTTTTTTGGTGGACTCTTCACTCATAGTCTCGGAAATGGTCAGGATTGAATTGGTTGATCAGGAATCTAGACTAGGAAGCGTTCTTAGCCTGGGTGAGGAGGGTCATGACACGTGCAATCTCGCGACGGACGAGACGGCGACGTGCCGTGTTCTCGAGCTGGCCAGTTGCCTGCTGGAGGCGAAGGTTAAGGGCCTCTTGCTTGAGGTCACGTAGACGGGTCTGGAGTTCCTCGGAGCTAAGCTCACGGAGTTCTTTAATATTTGCTTGGGGCATGACGATTATTCCTGGTGAAAGTTAAATGTGTTACTTGCCGCGAACAACAAAGCGGGTTTCGAAACCAAGCTTGTAAGAAGCAAGGCGCATGGCTTCGCGAGCCTGTGATTCTGGAACACCAGCAACTTCGAAGAGCATAGTGCCAGGGCGGATAACGGCCACCCAAGCATCCACAGAACCCTTACCCTTACCCATACGAGTTTCGGGCGGACGACGTGTGATGGA
>JBDNAW010000069.1:0-14442 GCA_039768255.1 Akkermansiaceae bacterium
ATCGAGGCTGTTCGCGGAGTTTCCTGTGATGGAATGCTTCAAAAGCTGCTCGATCGTGAACTCGTCAAAATCGAAGGACGTGCTGACCTGCCTGGCCGCCCGCTTCTTTACGCCACTTCTGAACTCTTTTTAGAGCACTTCGGCATCACCAACATCGAAGACCTCCCCAACATCGGAGAACTCCGCCAAGTCGAGCTCCCTGATGGCACTCAAGAAGAAGAGAAACCCGCTACAGATGCTGAAACACAACTCGCACTGAGTGCCGTCGAAAAGACCGATAGCTCCGGAGAAGAACCTGCTCAGCAAGAATCCCCAGAAGACTTTGCTCAACCCGCACAAGCTCAGACTGAAGAACCTGAAGCCTCAACCTCTGACTCAGAAAAAGAGTAGAATTAAAATCATGCCTCTCGACGACATTCGTAAAAAAATCGACGTGCTCGATACCCAGCTTCTTGCCCTCCTCAACGAGCGGGCCGACCTTGTCCATGAAGTAGGCGAAATTAAGAAGAAAGAAGGTCTTCAAATCTACGCGCCAGAGCGCGAGCACTCCCTTCTTGAAGCCCTCTCAAAGAAAAACAAAGGCCGCCTCCCAGATAAATCGGTTCACGCCATTTATCGCGAGATTATGTCCGCTGCGCTTGCGCTCGAAGACGACCTCAAGATCGCCTACCTCGGACCAGAAGGCACATGGACGCACCAAGCTGCCATTAAAAAATTCGGTCATTCCGTCGATTACCGCTCTCAAGCTAACTTCGCCGAAGTCTTTGATCAAGTTGCTCGACGACATGTCAGCTACGGCGTCGTTCCTATTGAAAACTCTACCGAGGGCGCCGTCTCACACACTCTCGATCTTTTCGTCGAATCACCGCTACGAATCTGCGCACAGATTCTTCTCCGCATTGAAAACGGCCTCATGGCGTCCATTCCGCGAGAGGAAATCAAAACCCTCTACTCCCACCCACAAGTCTTTGGTCAATGCCGCTCTTGGATTCTTCAGAACTTCCCAGAGGCAGACCTCGTCGAAGTCTCCTCTACCACCAAAGCCGCTCTCCTTGCGAATCAGAATTCCGCAGACGGAGCCGCAGCCCTTGGCGGTGAACTCGCCGCAGAAATGCACGGCCTCACCATGCTCGAAACCTCCATCCAAGATCGCGCGACCAATACCACCCGCTTCTTAGTTATTGGGGAGGAGACTTGCCCACCGACCGGAAAAGACCGCACTTCCCTCCTCTTTTCCGTGCATGATCGACCTGGCTCTCTCGTGAAAGCCCTGCAAGCCTTCGACTCTTTTGAGATTAATATGTCCAAAATTGAATCCCGCCCTTCAAAACAAAAGGACTGGGAATACATCTTCTACGTCGACCTTGCCGGGCACTGCGAAGATCCCGAGCTTAAAAGAGCAATCGCTGATCTCGAAACTCATTGCTCAGTGGTAAAAACTTTGGGGTCATACCCTGATGTCGAGCTCTAGGTTCCATAGCGAGCGCACCTCTAGGAGGAAATTTTAACTCCCCGCCTCTCATCTATGTTGTCGGCCTTAGACAATGAATCAAACCAAAACGACATCGCGCCACGGTCATCACCAAACATCGGAAAAAATGATGGATGGATGGATGCATTTATTAAAGTCACAGTAAATGGTGAGAACTTCTAACCTCAAACGCTCTATAGATATGCGGCTTCACCTCCTGGTTACCCTTCTACCTTTCACTCTCTCTGCTCTTCAAAACGACTGGGAGAACGAACTCATGTTTGAGCAAGGAAAGCTCAAACCTCGCATTGCGAGCTACTCTTTCAAAAATTCTGCCGATGCGCTGAATGCCGACCGCGCAAAATCACGCATGGCCTCACTCAACGGCACATGGAAATTCAAATTTACGCCCAAGTGCGAAGATCGCCCGACCAATTTTTTCACGCGTGATTTTTCCGGAAAGGATTGGAAAGACATCCCTGTTCCTTCGAATTGGGAACTCCAAGGATACGGCCAGCCGATCTACACCAACATCACCTATCCCTTTACTCCTGATATTCAAAACCCCGACCTTAAATACGGTTGGAAAGGCCCTCAGCCGCCCATCCCTCCATACATCTATCGGGATAATCCTGTCGGATCCTATTACCGTGATTTTGACATCCCCTCCAAGTGGTCTGATCAATCCATCATTCTCCACTTCGGTGGCGTTTCCTCTGCCTTTTACCTGTGGGTAAATGGTCAAAAAGTAGGCTATTCACAAGGTTCCCGACTCGCCGCAGAATTCGACATCACTGAGTATGTCCAGCCTGGGAAAAACCGCGTCGCCCTCCAAGTCTTCCGCTGGTCCGATGGCTCTTACCTCGAAGACCAAGACATGTGGCGCCTCTCTGGTATCCATCGCGAAGTCCTCCTTCTTGCGCAGCCCAAGATTTCTCTCAACGACTTTTATGTGCGCACCACCTTCGACGCCAATGACGAAAACGCGAAACTCGAAATCCGCCCCGAACTCTGGATCGACCCCAAGCTGATTCACACAAACACCACCAACCTCAAAGGATGGTATCTCTCAGCGCAACTCCACACTCCTGATCAAAAACCACTTTTCAAGAAACCACTCATCGCCTCGATGGAGCAAATCCACCTCGAGCGCTGGGCGGCACGGGACATTGAAAAATTCGCCTTTCTCGAAGCCGATATCACAAAGCCTCTCAAGTGGTCCTCAGAGCACCCGAACCTCTACAAATTAGTCATCACCGTTCATCAGCCAAATGGATCAATCGTTGAAGCCCGCAGCCAAAACATTGGCTTTCGTGAAGTAAAGTTCAGCCCGCAAAACGAACTCCTAATCAACGGTAAACCTGTCAAAATTATGGGCGTCAACCGCCACGACCACCACCCAGTCAATGGCAAGGCTCTTACCCGCGCCGACATGGAGCGTGATGTTCAGCTCTTGAAGCGATTCAACTTCAACTCCGTCCGCACCTCCCACTACCCGAACGACCCCTACTTCTATGAGCTCTGTGACCGCTACGGCATCTACGTCATGGATGAAGCAAACATCGAAACTCACCACCTCGGCGGCTATATCCCACAGCAACCTCAGTGGACTCACGCTATTATGAGCCGAGTCCAACGCATGGTAGTGCGTGATAAGAACCACCCTTCCATCATCTCTTGGTCACTTGGAAACGAATCCGGAACCGGCCCCGCCTTCGTCGCCGCGGCGGCCTGGATTCGCGATTTTGATCCTTCCCGCTTCATTCACTACGAAGGAGCACAAGGAGATCATACCCACCCCGATCACCAAGATGGCATGGGCTACAAGAGCCAGACTATCCCCACGATGGCGAACCCAACTGACCCGGCTTATGTCGATGTCCACAGCCGCATGTATGCTACCCATGCGCAGCTCGTAAACATGTCAGAAAACCCTCTCCTCGATCGCCCCGTGGTCCTCTGTGAATACCTTCACGCCATGGGGAATTCGCTCGGTGGCCTCGGTGAATTCTGGGACTCCATTCGGACACGCCCTAACCTAATTGGTGGCTACATTTGGGATATGGTCGATCAAGGACTTGAGCAACATCACCAGCCTAGTGGCCAAAAATTCTTCGCCTACGGCGGTGACTTCGGAGACGTCCCGAATTCTGGAAACTTCTGCTTCAATGGTGTCTTTGATTCCAATCGCCTCCCAAATCCGCACGCCTACGAGTGCCGCTATATCTTTCAGCCCGCCACTTTTACCGGGTTTGACCTTCAAAAAGGCATCGTCCGGATTACCAATCGCTTCAATTTTACCAACCTCAATCAATACAAGATCAGGTGGACTATCTCCGAGAACGGAAAGGAACTTCAAAGAGGAAATCTGCCGCCGCTAAACATCGACCCCTACACCTATGCCGATGTCCAAATCCCCTTCAAAAAAGTCACCTTTAAACCTGAAGCGGAATACTGGCTTCGCCTGAGCCTGCACGAAATCTCCGACAGACTCTGGTGCAAAAAAGGCTACGAAATCGCGAAAAATCAGCTCCTCCTAAGACGCGCAAGCACACCGCCCCCCTTCAAAGCTAAAGGGCAACTTAAAGTTACCGTAAAACCGGAGGTCATTCTCTCTTCTGGAAAAAATTACACCGCCTCCATTGATCGTAAAACAGGCGACCTCACCTCTTACAAACTCAAAGGAATCGAACAACTCATCGCCCCTCTCAAACTCAACTTTTGGCGTCCCCTCACTGATAACGATCAACGCTTCCGACAACTGGGACGTCAGTCAAAAATCTGGCAAGACCTCCCCTCAAAACTCAAAACCATTTCCGTCACCCGAAAAGGAAACCGCATGATCGTCGTTCAAAAACTTCAGGAAAAAGCGATCATCACTCGTCACTACACCTTGTCTGGCGATGGACGCATCATGGTGAATCTTGAGCTCGATGCGGATCCTTCACTCCCCGAACTGCTTCGTTTCGGAATGACAATGGGAGTCCCAAAAGCGCTCTCACAATCCACATACTACGGCGCCGGGCCTTGGGCGTCTTATTCAGATCGAAAACGCTCCGTCGAAATTGATCAGTTTTCATTCAAAACAGATCAACTTTTCCACAACTACGCGATGCCACAGGAAAACGGTAATCGTACCGCGACCCGTTGGCTCAAACTTACAAGCCCACAAGGAAATGGCATCCAAATTACTGGCGCCCCAAAATTTGGATTCAATATCTGGCCATACACCCAGGAAGCGATTGACGCTGCTAAGCACCCTTACGATCTTAAAGATCAGGATTTTTACACCGTCAACATTCACCTTCGCCAAACCGGCCACGGTGGCATGCGTGCGCGCCCGTTCCCTCATCAGACTATTCCCGCTGGAAATCACCATTTCAGTTTTGAGATTGGCCCCGCGAATTAATGTGCTGAGAAACCCCACTGAAACCTAATGGCTGCTCTGGGTTTTTCACTTCACTCCCATTTCGCGTAGGCGCTGAGTAACCCAATTCACCCCTTCGCGCGCTTCCGTGTTTTTCGGATGAGAAGCGAGAATATTCTCCCAGCTTTGCTTGGATTCCTTCATGAAATCTATCCCCAGACTCCGCCTCCCACTGAGATCTGCAGAGTGACCAAGGTCACCACAAAGATAAGCCAGCGAAGCTCGCACCCGATCTGGATGCGGCGTGCGAGCCCCAGCATCAAGGATAAGCTTAAGCTGATCGCGCGCTTCTATTCCTAGCTTCACCTCTTCGGGACTGCTTCCTTTTTGACCATAAATTCCCGAAAGCTGCCACTTTAAGGAAGCGAGCAAATAACGTGCATTCCAATTCGTGCTCTCATTTTGCAAACCTATTTCAAGCGTGTTGATTGAACGTATCAATAAGCTCGTAGCTTGGGTCGAGTTTCCTTGATCTCGCAGCACGGTGGCCATAATTCCGTGCTGTGAAGCCAGCGTGGTGGCAACACGGAAATCATGGGGCATCTTTTTCTGAATCGCAGTGAGTTTTGCGACCCCTTCACGAGCCATTGTTTCAGCAGTGAAGCTCCGCCCATTTTGCCAGGCTGCGATTGCTTGCGCCGCTTTGGCAGAAGCAATCTGAAATTCGAGCTCGGGCGATTTAGTCTTAGGATCAGCGGCAAGTTTTAGGAAAGCGGCCGCTGCTTTTTCACGAAGCACCGCGGTATTTGTGATATCTCCTGCGCTCTCAGAAGAAATGGCTGCTTCTTGATAAGCACGCCCAAGGCCCATTCGGAGCGCGGGCGTTTCAGGATACCGCTTAGTGAGTTCCTCAAGACTCTTAAGCGAAGACGCGTAAAATTTTTGAGCATCTTCTAGTTGGTTATCAAGCTCAGCCTGCCGCCCTGAAACGAGATCTAGGGCCGCACTGTAACGTAAGTTTTGATCTCCACCTTCTGGCCAGTTTTTTGTAATTAAGGCACGTATTTCGTTGAATAAATCTTGTGTGACCGCTTCTTTGCGAGAAGAGCGCATCAGGCAAATGCGAAGCAATCCTTCGATCTGATATACTGAGTTCAAGTAACTCTTCCCTTTTAAAATAGCATCTTGAAGAAGCGCTTCACCTTTCCTGACTTGCCCAGAAGAAAGAAGGACTTCCGCATGACGATAACGTAAGATCGCCGCTTGCTTTTCCAAACCAGGGCGTTGCTCCAAACTTGCGGCCTGTTTTTCGATTTCTTCTCCCAACACAGCGAGACGACCTACGCGCCCTTCGAGAGTTGGCATTCCCACCACTCCTTTTTCCAAAACCCAGCGCATCAGCCGTTCATTACTCATCTGAGCAGCGCGGAGCTCTTCGAGCGCATTTTTTTGCTCACTCGCTAGGGCTTCGCGGAGAGATTCACTCAGATTTCTAGAGTTCAATTCAGCCTGTCGCGCGGCATCTGTGGCCTCTTCCAAGGAGGCGATGGTGGACTCGGCATTGCTCTCATAATCGTTAAATTTTTTCGCAGCTCTCAGAGCTTCCTCATAGCGCTGATATTGCGTCCGCCCCCACATTACAGCCAAACCAAGGGTAATCACTGCTAGAACTTTGGTCATCCTTACAGCGATGAATCGCCGTTTTTCAGCCTGTTTACGCTGCTTCACCAGCTCAAGATTCACCGACTCCTGAGCCAGCTCTTCTTCGATCCGCTCAAACCGCCGGAAAACTTCCCGCATATCCGCCGGGCGACCTTGCGGATCCAGCATGATGCAGAAGTCGATCATTTCCCGATATTTTTCTTCCCGTTTATCTGAGGGTTCGTTCGGCCAAGCAAGACGTTCATCTTCTTCCAGCTCTGAGGCAATCTCCTCGTAATCCGCTTCGATCCTCTGCACTTTATGATCCCCCGCCGCCGGACAGCCCGGCGCAAAAAGATCCTGACAGCGTGGAAATTGTCCCGTCAATAGCCGGAAAGCGATCACACCAAAGGCAAAAACATCCCACCGGTAAGCCACTTCTTCGAGATAAGCCTCTGGGCTCCGAAGTTGCTCTGGAGGTGCGTAGAGCAATGCATCACTAAAGCCTAGATGATACACCCCCGGCATCAGACCAGTGGCGTAATCTGAAATGAGTGGTGCGCCATCTTCATCGAGAAATAGATTTCCAGGTTTGAGGTTTCCATGAGCCACGCGCGCGGTGTGCAGAGCGGCCATACGCTGAGCGAGCTTCAACAGAAAAGGCCAGGACTTTTCTGTCACCATGTAATCTGTGAGGTGCGACTGCAATGTGCGAGGCACAAAATAGGCCCCGTCGCCCTGCGCCTCTCCAAGAAGCGGCATTACGATATACGCAGGGCGATTCTCGAGCTCTTCCACAAAGATTGGAACAGTCACATTTTGAGTCCCATATTCGATGAGACGCTGCATCCGGCTCCGAATCAGCTTAGGATTCGATGCCATTGTATCGAACACCTTGATCGCGACCAACACCCCATCTTGCCGCCTCGCTTTATAGACTGATCCAGCGGAACCTGAGCTGATTTCGGTCTGGATTTCATATCCATTAATCGTTGGAGAAGTCATGAAGTGGGGGAATCTCGTCACAATTGTGTCTCTTCCCTCTCGAATGTCCAGTGTCCGATCATCCACAAGAACGTAGTTTTTTTCATAGTTTTGAAGGAAAACTCGGCTCTCCTCGTATTAATTTAAAATCTACTCTTAAGATGATGAATGATCCCTGCCCCGGAAATCCTCTCAACTCGAATTTTAGTCGCCGTGAATTCCTGAGCGTTGGCTCACTCGGAGCACTCGGCTTGAGTCTTCCAGCCTTCCTCAAAATGGAAGCACAAGCAGCTCAAAAGAACTACGCGCTGCGTGACGGCGTCGCCAAATCAGTCATCCAAATTTTCCTTCCCGGCGGCATGGCTCACCAAGAATCATGGGATCCTAAACCATACGCACCGTCCGAATATCGCGGGCCATACGGAACCATCAACACCTCGATTAAAGGTGAGGTTTTTAGTGAAAACATGAAACATCTTGCCAAGGTCGCGGATAAAATGACCATCATTCGTTCCATGGGTCATGGTGAAGCGGCACACGAGCGCGGCACGCACAACATGTTTACGGGCTACAAGCCATCTCCGGCACTCGACTTCCCCTCAATGGGTTCTGTCATTTCGCACGAACTCGGGCCTCGTAACAATCTCCCACCATACGTCTGTATTCCTAACGTCCCCAACGAATTTGCTAATTCTGGCTACCTCTCTTCCGCTCACGGCCCCTTCGCCATCGGTTCCGAGCCAAATCGAGGCGACTTCAAGGTCCGCGACCTCAACCTCCCAGGTGGAGTAGATGAAAAACGCTTTAATCGACGACGCTCTCTCCTTGAGACCGTTGATGATCATTTCCGAACCTTAGAAGAATCCGACTCGCTCGACTCAATGGATGCCTTCTATCAACACGCTTATAAACTGATCTCCTCTCAAGCAGCGCGGGAAGCCTTCAATCTCAAAGCCGAGCCTGAAGAGGTTCGCAAGCGCTACGGCATGAATGTTCCCGGTCAGCGGATGCTTCTCGGTCGTCGACTCGTGGAAGCCGGAGTCCGTTTCGTCTCTCTCACCGCTGGCGGCTGGGATCACCACGATAACATCAAAGATGGCATCAAGGGTCAGCTCCCATCCGTCGATCAAGCGATCGCTAGTCTTATTGCTGATCTCGATGAACGAGGCCTTCTCGACTCAACTCTCGTCATGGTCACTTCAGAATTCGGCCGCACACCCAAAATTAACGCCACTGGTGGTCGCGATCACTGGCCGCGCGTGTTCTCTGTCGGCCTCGCAGGTGGCGGTGTTCATCGTGGACTCGTTCATGGATCTTCTGATGCCCTCGGCGGAGAACCCGAGACTGATAAAGTCGAGATCGAGAGCCTCGCCAAGACTGTTTACAACCAACTTGGCATCACTGCGGACAAGGAACTCATGGCACCCGGTGAACGTCCCATCGAAATCGTCGATGGCGGTGATGTCATCGATGAGATTCTTGCGAAGAAAGCTTAATTGAGAGCCACTCCCAACGTCTAACGCCGTGAGAATCCTCCTCCTTCTGCTCCTTACGGTTTTTCGAGCCGCCGCATTTTCACCGCACCTCGAGGTTATTAATCCTCGCGGTGGACAAGTTGGCACCGAGGTCAAAATCACCTTTCAGGGGCAACGCCTTCACGAGCCTGAGGAAATCCTTTTCTACGGCCCTGGAATCACCGTCAAGGAGCTGGCAAAAGGAAAAGATCACAAAACCGCAAAAGCCACTCTCATCATCGCGCCTGATGCCACACTTGGAGAGCACAACTTGCGCCTCCGTTGCAAAAGCGGTCTTACTTACATGCGGAGCTTCTGGGTTAGTCAATTCCCCATCGTCAACGAAGCGAAAACCGAGGATCGAAAGCGTGATCTCAATGATACCTTCGAAGCACCTCAGGAAGTGCCCATGAATGTCACCATTCATGGAGTCGCATTAAACGAAGATGCCGACTACTACCGTGTTCAGGCTAAAAAAGGACAACGTCTTTCAGTCGAAGTCGAAGGAATGCGTCTCGGTCGCACCCTCTTCGATCCCTACGTCGCGATTCTCAACGACAAGCGCTTCGAGCTCGCCGCAAACGATGACCACCCACTGCTCAAGCGGGACTGTGCGACTTCAATCATCATCCCAGAAGACGGAACCTACACCGTCCTTATCCGCGAAAGCTCCTACCGCGGAGCAGCCAATTGCCAATACCGACTCCACATCGGTAACTTTCCCCGCCCCACTGCAATATTCCCGCCTGCAGCCCAAAAAGGCGAAAACATCGAATTCACCTTCATAGGCGACATCTCTGGCCCCATCAAACAATTCATTAAAGTCGAGGACAATACCATCTTCCCCGCTGGTGAGATCACCTCACCCTCCGGCATTCCCATTAAGTTTTCCGACCTCCGCTCGGTCAATGAAGTCGAGCCAAATTCAAATCGCCACCAAGCCACCCTAGGCAGTGAAGCTCCCGTTGCGTTCCAAGGAATTCTCTCCGAAGAAAACGACGAAGACTGGTTTAAGTTCACTGCTCTAAAAAATCAAAACTTACGCGCCCAAGTCTTCGCGCGCAGCGGTCGCTCACCACTCGACTCGGTCCTTCAAATTCGTTCCGCTAAAGACTTTAAAATCATCGGGACAAATGACGACCAATCACCCGGAGTCCCAGACAGCCGCATTGACTTCAAAGTGCCTGAAGACGGCGAATATTTCATCTTCATCCGTGATCAACTCCACCGCTCCGGCCCTGACTTCATTTACCGTATCGAGATCGCCCCCCGTGCGCCTAGCCTCAGCATGACACTCCGTCCCGCTGACCGGAATGATGATCAAAAATACAAAGTTATTTCCATTCCTCGTGGCAACCGACTCCTTGCTGACCCCACCATCAACCGCTCAAACATTAGCTGTGATGTCCATTTCACCGCCCCGCGGCTGCCCACCGGAGTTACCCTCGATGCTCCTCACGCTCCACGCAGTCACACCACCACCCCTCTCTTATTTGAAGCCTCTCCTGACGCCCCGCTCGGAGCTGACCTTTATATTGTCACCGGAAAAGACCCAAAATCCGGCCTCACCGGGAATTTCCACGAGCGCATGAATATTGTCGCTCGTAACAATCTCGGAACCTTCCTCAGCCACACTGACGAGCGCATCGCCATCGTTGTTACGGAGGAAGCACCATTCCAGCTCCACCTCTCTGTCCCGCCTGTTCCAATCGTTAGAAATGGCACCATCAACCTCAAGGTGACCGCTGAAAGAGCGGAGGGATTTGAAGAAAAAATCCGCGTCACGCTCCCATGGCGCCCCCCAGGCATCAATGCCCCATCGTCCATCGATATCCCTAAAGGGAAAAATGAAATCACGCTCACCCTCAATGCCAATGGCGATGCGGCGATTGGTGACTACCGTGTCGCTGTCACTGGAACCTCTAATCACAATGGTGAAGTCCGAGTTTCATCCAAGCTTCAGCCACTGAAAATTTCCGAGCCGTTCATCAGCCTCACTCTCGACATGGCGGCCACTGAACCCGGAAAAAACACGCAAGTCATCGCCAAAGTCGAGCACCTCAAGCCCTTCGCTGGTGAAGCCGATCTCACCATTCACGCCCTTCCTCATGGTGTAAAATCCACTCCTCAAAAAGTCAAAGCCGACACCAAAGAAGTCGCTATTCCGCTGACCGTTGCCGATGACGCGCGGAAGGGAAAACACGGGAATCTTTTCTGCCAAATCATCATTCATCAGAACGGTCACCCCATCGCACACAATGTCGGCCACGGCGGAGTTCTCCGCGTCGATCCACCACCACCCGCTCCCCAAAAAACACCTGAAAAGAAAATCGCGAAGGTCGAAAACAAACCCGCCCCGACTCCTTCTGCTAAGCCCCTCTCCCGACTTGAACAACTCCGCCAAGCCCAGAAGAAATGAAAGCACTTCTTCCTCTTCTCTTAATCGCTCCGCTGTTCGCAACCACTTCGCTCCATGATGTGAAGGACATCTTCGAGCACTCCTGCGTCGAATGCCACAATGCCGATAAGGACAAAGGTGGACTCCGCATTGACACTCACGAAGCCTTCCTCAAAGGCGGAGATTCTGGCGAAGCCATCGATCTCCAGAACCCCGAAAAATCTGAGCTCATCCGCCGTCTCCTCCTTGAGCACGATGACGATGAATTCATGCCGCCCTCTTCCAAAAAGAAAAAACGCGCACCACTCAACAACCAAGAAATCGAGCTCATCACTTCCTGGATCAAAAACGGAGCCCCTTGGGAAAAAGGCCTTACTCTCCAACATCGCGAACGCGTCATCATCGAAGATCCAAATACGCCCGATCCTGACCTCGCTTCCATCGCCGTTTACCCCACATCGGTTTCTCTCGAGACAAAGCGTGATTCTCACCGCATGATCGTCCTCGCCACCAGCAAGGATGCCACCACGCGCGACATCACCGCTTCTTCAGAGTTTACCCTTGCCGATCCTTCCCTCGCAAAACTTGAAGGCTCTCGTCTTTTTCCAATCAAAGACGGCTCCACCAAAGTCACCGTGAGCTTCCGTGGAAAAACCATCGAAGTCCCCCTCAACGTCAAACAAGCAACCACAGATCGTCGGATCTCATTTGAACAAGACGTTGTTCCCGTCCTCACTGCAGCCGGATGTAACACGGGATCCTGTCACGGCGCTGCCCGTGGACAAGATGGCTTCATGCTCTCGCTCTTCGGTTACGATCCCAAAGGCGATCACTACCGAATCACCCGTGAGCAAAACGGCCGCCGCATCAACCTCGCCCTTCCCGAAGACTCTCTCCTTCTCACCAAGTCCATCGGTACCGTTCCCCACACTGGGGGTAAGCTCTTCGAAAAAAACCACCCGTTTTACCATACCCTCCTCGAGTGGATTGAACACGGAGCCGAAGCCGATCCTGCCGACATCGCGCTCCCAACAAAAATTGAGGTCGAGCCGAAGCAATTTCTCCTCGAAAGTGCCGACAAAAAAATCCCGCTCACCGTTAAAGCGACCTACTCTGATGGCACCGACCGCGATGTCACCTCGCTCTCTGCCTACACCACTTCAAACGACAGCTCACTCGGAATTGAACCCACTAGCGGTGTCATTTCCTCCAAAAAACGAGGCGAGGCTTTCCTCATGGCCCGCTTCCACACCTTCACCGAAGGCTCCCAAGGAATTGTCATCCCTGATGGCCTAAAATACGAACGACCCAAGCTCCCTGAGTTCAACTACATCGACACTCACGTCCACAATAAGCTCAACCGCCTCCGCATCATCCCCTCTGATCTTGCGAGCGATGAAATCTTTCTTCGCCGCGTCACTCTCGACATCACTGGCCTCCTCCCCACCGAAGAGGAACGTGCGAAATTTCTTGCCGACAAGAACCCTAGGAAACGCGAAACCCTCGTCGACGAACTCCTCACCCGAAAAGAGTTTACCGAAATCTGGGTCATGAAATGGGCTGAGCTCATGCAGATTCGCTCCACCGGAAACAACGCGCAGGACATCAGCTATAAAGCCGCTCTCCTTTGGTATGAGCAACTCCGCAGCGAGATCGCCGCGAACCGCCCCTTCAATCAAATCGTGCACGACCTCCTCGCATCACGCGGCGGCACCTTCGCCAATCCCTCAACGAATTACTACAAGCTCGAACCTGACGTCATGAAGATGACCGAAAACGTCGCTCAAGTCTTTATGGGAACCCGCATCCAGTGTGCGCAGTGCCACAATCACCCCTTTGATCGCTGGACCATGGACGACTACTTCGGTTTCGCTTCCTTCTTCTCCCAAGTGAAGCGTAAGCGCTCCGAAGATCCCTCTGAGCAAATCATCTTCGATGGCGGCGGTGAGATTAAAAACCCCGTCACCAATAAGAACGCTATCCCAAAATTCCTCGGGGGCGCCATCCCAGAAATCAAAGGGAAGACCCGCCGAAAAGCGGTCGCCGAATGGCTCACTGCTCCGGATAATCCTTGGTTCGCTCGCAACGTCGCCAACATCATGTGGTCCCACTTTTTCGGAATTGGTATCGTCGATCCTGTCGATGACGTCCGCATCTCAAACCCCGCAACCAACCCCCAGCTTCTCGATGCCCTCGGCCAAAAGTTCGTCGAATACAACTTCGATATGAAGAAACTCGTTCGCGATATCTGCACCTCGCGCACCTACCAACTCTCCACTCAAGTCAACGAGACCAACAAGGACGACCTCACCAACTTCTCCCACGGACGCATCCGCCGCCTCCGCGCCGAAGTCCTCCTCGATACCCTCGCTCAGACCACCAATACCCCGAACAAATTCCAAGGTCTCCCTCTCGGCGCCCGCGCGGTTCAGATTGCTGATGGAAATACCTCCACCTACTTCCTCACCACCTTCGGACGCGCCACCCGTAAAACGGTCTGCTCCTGCGAAGTCAAAATGGAGCCCAACCTTTCCCAAGCCCTTCACCTCCTCAACGGCGACTCGGTCCACAACCGCATCCAACGCGGCAAAATCATTTCCAACCTCCTCAAAGAGAAACAGACACCCGAGCAAATCATCCGCTCCCTCTATCGCAGAACTCTCACCCGGGAACCAACTGACCCCGAGCTCTCTAAGCTCCTCCCCCAAGTCACCGCTGAAGAAAACCCTCAAGCCATCCTAGAAGACATCTTCTGGGCCCTCCTCAATACCAAGGAATATCTCTTCAACCACTGATTTCATGAGGCATCTCATCTTTATCCTCACGATCGGCTCTATACTTCATGGAGCCGAGAAAATCACTTACGATGATCACATTTTCCCGATCTTCGAAAGCGCCTGCCTGAACTGCCATAATCCGGACAAAAAAAAGGGCGGACTGGATCTCTCAACCTTCCAAGGAACCCTTGCCGGAGGCTCTGGAGGAAAGGTCGCGATGGTTGGTGATGGCGCTTCTTCAAAGCTCTACACCACCACCGTTCAGACAGAGGAGCCAGTCATGCCTCCCG
>JBDNAW010000070.1:0-27702 GCA_039768255.1 Akkermansiaceae bacterium
AATGAAATCGCCTCTAACCTTCTAGCTGCTCTCGCCACTGATCTTAACTCCCTGAGTAACTGGAGTGAGGCGAAAGCCCAGATCGGCACCACCGCTAAAGCGAACGGCGCGAAACCGGGACAACTCATGTTCCCACTCCGTGTCGCCCTTTCCGGTAAAGCTGGTGGACCTGATCTTGGTGACATTCTCCAGATCCTTGGTAAAGATGAGTGCATCCGCCGCATCAACCGTATCACCACTCTCCTCGTATGACCGCCCTCCAGCTTGACGATCTCACTTCTCTCAATGACGGACATGAACATCCGGCCAAATTTGCGGTGATTGGAAATCCGATTGCTCATTCTCTTTCTCCTCAGCTCCATCAGCCTGCGCTCGATGAACTTGGTCTAAACTGCCGCTACATTCGCGTGGAAGTCCCAGAAGGCCGTGTTGCAGAAGCATTCGAAAAAATGCACGCCGCAGGAATCATCGGAATCAATGTCACCGTGCCTCATAAGCTCGAAGCGCTTGAAGCCTGTGATGAAGTCAATCATGGCGCAAAGCTCATGGGTGCGGTCAACACTATCGTCTTCGATGACGAAGGACGAAAGACAGGTTTCAACACCGATGGTCCAGGGTTCGTTCGCGCCATCCGCGAAGACTTCGGCGTAGACCTCGGAGACCTTCGTGTCGCGATTATCGGAGCCGGAGGAGGCGCAGGCCGTGCCATCGCCACTCAGTGTTGCCTTGAAGACTGCCCGCAGCTGGTCCTTGCAAATCGCACCGTTTCAAAACTCGATACAATGCGTGTAAGCTTAGCATCACTCCTCCAAGGAGAGAAGCTCGAAGGACCGGGGGACCGGCTACAATCCTTTGCCCTCGATGATCCAGCACTTGCTGAAGCACTTGAGAACTGTGAGCTCATTATCAACACCACCTCCATCGGACTTAAGTCAGCCGATCCATCACCGCTCAAACAATCTCTCATTGAGCCACACCATCTCGTATACGATACCATTTATAACCCCGCTAAAACACGGCTTCTAAAAGCAGCCGAAAGCCGAGGTTCCAGAATCGCAAACGGACTCTCACTCCTTCTCCATCAAGGCGCGCTTTCCTTAGAATACTGGACGCAAGATGATGCGCCCATCGAAGCGATGCGCTCCGGCCTCAAAGCGGCAATTAAGGCTTAACCCAGCCTTCATGGAGATACTCGACGATTTCAAAACGATCTCCACGGCCGCTTTTATCACCGTAGCGGACCTTAACCGTAACCCTTAAGTTTCCTTTCAGCTTCGTGGTTAACTGGCCGTAGTTTAGTAAGTCCCGAAGGGCTTTATCGTTCTTCTGATTCTCATCCGAGTCTAGAGGGATAAAACCAAAAATAAATTGACTCCCGTCATCACTACTAAGGAGATACCCAGATTGCGAGACATCTCCCTTAATTGCGTCATAACCCGCCTTTTTGAGAATACGGGCTCGCAGAATTTTTGCCTTCCGAGGTTTGGCTGCGCGGATTTCACTCCAAGGTATCTCACACCAGCCCGTGGTCGCATCCCAATCTAAGAGGAGTTTATCGCCCTCATAGACAAAAAAGGCAGCGATTTTTTCCTGATCTTCTCTCTTTAAAGCCAGGCTCAATACTCCGCGAGCATTTGCAGAAGTATCCCCCTCCGCAACGACCACAGGAAGTGACCATGGAGTATCTGATGAACTATTGATAATCACCGGAACATCCCACTTAGCCAAATCTACCGGATTCTTCTCTCGGTTCGGTGATGGCCTTAAAAACTTCGTAATATCGGACGGAGAATCCGCCTCATTGATTGCCTTTAAAATATCACGAGCTTCTGCGAGGAAATTGCGACTATTCTGTTTATTGTGAAACCATGCATGAGCTTCTTGGTCGAGCGAGGTTTCCATGGGAGTATCCAACTCAAACTTGTTTGGAATTAATTCTACATCTTTAGAATTATCAGCCTTATTTAATATCGAAATACCGACTGCGATTCCGATCACTGGAATTAAAACCCCAATCAAACTCATCCAAATCCAAGACGAAGACTTTTTCTTACTCCCCCAGACCTCATCGAGATCTCGATTTTCGTCCCTCTCTTTGAGGCGCTTCAATTGATCTTGAATGGCTACATGACCAGTCTCCTCATCATCATGCTGCATCGACTCAAGCAAGCTCTTCCCCTGCTCCAAGAGTGACTGAGCACCTTCACCTGAAGACTTCGACTGCTTGCTTCGGCGCTTACCTTTAACTCGGCGCACCTTCTTCACCATTCCCTCAGGAACGGCTTTGTTATCGTCTTGATCGTCTTGATCGCTCATCATTTTAACTTAAGTAAGAAATATGAAGAAAGCTTCAGTCATTCAAGGGTTCTTTCTTCAATGCTGAGCTTGGCAGGACTGGATTATCACTTTGAACCTCCTGTAATTTTAACATCTCGCGGTAAGCACGCCGGACTCTCGTTCCATACCAGGAAACCCCCAAAAGGTCTTTCAGCACTAAAACCTCATCTCCATCCTCATCTTCCTCCCAAGCAAGTGCAGCACTCACTCGCATCATTGTATCAGGATCATTCTGCCCAAAAATTGAATCATAGGCAGTATTTCCATCCTCTTTTGCCTTAAAGAGTTCTGTTAATTGACGACCAAGATCCGTTCGCAGCTTCACAATCACCTCTTCAGATTCACTTGCCTGAAGGGCTCTCCGTGAATCCTCAGTACCAACTGGAGGTTCCTCATAAAAAAGAATGCTTATATAAGCAGATTCCTTCATCACCTCACGCTGACGCATCAAGAGACGAAACTCCCCTTCTTTTCGTCCCAACTTTGAGCGGAACAAAGTCCATGGAGTCGTCGCGTAGCGGGAAAAATGCTCCCAGTCCAATTTCCAACCTTTTCCATCCCACAAATGCACCGACTCAAAAATATTCCCCCCTTCGTCCTGCCAAATAACTTCGACTGCTGGTATAAATGGAGCCTCCTTGAGAACGATCACGTTTCGCTGAATCCCCCTAACACTCCCCACGGGAACTGGAATACTCTGTGCTTGGTGAAAACGAGAAAATTTTGAGGCTAAACGCGAAGAATAATCAATCTCCTGAATCCGGTCACTGTCCTCTTGAGCACGGATAAAACGGGAAAAATTTTGAGAAATGGCTGGCATGTGCTCAACGAGAAAAATCTGATGCTCTTTCTTTCGATTTTCCTCGACGCCAATACGATCTTCAACAGAACCGTCTTCGTCGTCATTATTCATCTGGACGATGATTAAAATTGCAGCTGCAATTCCTATCCAAAGAGTCAGGAAGAAATAAAGTTTTCGGTGTTTATCCTTCTCCTTCTTACGCTTCTTACGACGGACCATCCGCGTCCCATCCTTTAGAATCACCTCATCCTGACCTGGAGGAATCTCCTTGTGTTCAAGTTCAGCCCCTTCTCTAAGAGCCATCTCGTGCACTGAGGAGGGCTGAATCACCTCCGGCCCCTGACGGCTTCCTCCGCGCTGCTTCATCACATCGCGAACAATGGAGTGCTTCATCGTGGTAGGAGCTACTCCGGTAACTTTTACGATATCGACCTTCTTGGAAGGTTCATTATCCTGAGCTATTCCCTTCCCTCCGAATTCAAACCCGCAATCCCCGCAGACAAGCCCAGCGAGGTTTTCATTCTCGGACTTCACGACCGACTGACAAGATGGGCAGAGATAGACTGTAGCTTGGCTCATGCGATATGTCCGACTCTGTGAACCTTATCTTGATCCGTCAATCTCACGAAGGAGAAAAAAGAGCCTTTGTGGCTTTCTCAATCAATTCTGCGGCTAAAACTTCCGTCTCCGCATCTAATTTTTCTACCGCTCCTTTTAATTGTCCTGCCTGCCCCGTTTCTAATGCGGCCTGAACTGCACCTTGCGCTTCACGGATTTTTGCCAACTCTACGTCATTCAAAAATTCACCGGCTTGCGCCACCGCAAGATCAACCGCTGGTAAAAGCTCTTCTGCCTTCAAGCGTGCCTCTTCAAACACCCGAGCATTCATATCCTCAAAAGCATGTTCCACACTTTCGCTCACCATCTTCTCAACCTTAGCCTCTGTGACATCTACCGCAGCGCTCCCCACTTCAATGACAACGTCTTTTCCCGTTGTCACATCACGAGCCAATACTGAGAGAATCCCATTGGCATCTATCCGAAACTCCACTCCAACTCTCGCCTGCCCTTTACAAGCAGGTTCAAAGTTCACCTCAAAGGAGCCCAACTCCCAATTATCTCCAGCCAACTCTCTCTCTCCTTGCAATACTCTCACCTTCATCGCGGCTTGCTGATCCACCGCATTGGTAAACATCTCACCCGCTTTACAAGGAATCGTTGTGTTACGTGGAATCAGGATATTCATGAGGCCTCCCATCGTCTCCACGCCTAAACTCAGCGGCGTGACATCAAGCAAAACGACCTCACGAATCGCCCCAGATAAAATCCCCGCTTGAATACTCGCACCGCGCGCAATCGCCTCATCAGGATGCTGGCTCAAATCTGGCTCTTTTTCGAACACCGCCTCCACTCGATCTCGCACAATTGGAATACGACTACTCCCGCCCACCATCAGAACCGTTTCCAGTTCGTTTGAAGTAACCCCAGCATCAAGCATCGCTCTGCGGCAGCAAGATTCCATCGAGGCTAAATATGATTTCATCTGTTCATCAAAGCGACACCGAGACCACTGAACCTCACCTTTAAAAGGAACCCGAAACGTCGCCTCTGTCTTCTCGCTCAACACATGCTTTACGCGGCGCGCTTCTTGATGAAAAACGGCCATCTCAAGTTCCTCGGAATTTTCGATCCCAAGCTCAGCTAGAGATTCCTCAACAATCACTCGATCAAAATCATCACCACCAAGACAAGTGTCACCTGCTGTCGCCAGCACCTCGAAGACCCCTTCACGCATTTCTAGAATCGAAACATCGAAGGTTCCTCCTCCAAGATCAAAGACCGCCACCTTCATCGAGTCATCCAGACGATTCAATCCATATGATAACGCCGCCGCTGTAGGCTCACTCAAAATCCTTACCACTTCCAACCCTGCAAGCTCCCCCGCCTTCTTCGTCGCCGCCCGTTGACCATCATGAAAATAGGCCGGCACTGTAATCACCGCTTGAGTGACTTCTTTTTCTAAACGAGTCTCAGCGATTGCTTTAAGCTCCTTTAAAACTTCACTCGAAACCTCTTCGGGAACTTTCAGTCCAACAGCTGTTTTTAGATGAAGTCGGCCTTCTTCCTCAACAAGCCCAGCTTGCTCGGCGACTTCAGACAAACGCCGCCCGATCAGGCTCTTTACACTCGTCACGACAGGTGAAATCCCTTTTCGGCGAAGAGCCTTCGTTCCCACCTCAACCTCTCCATTGCCTCCATACCAAACCGCACTTGGCGTTAGGCTTTCTCCCTCGGCATTGGCTAACAAGATGGGAAACCCCGAATCCATCACCGCGACTGCCGATTGTGTCGTGCCTAAATCAATGCCTAAAATGGTCTCCGTCATTCCCTTACTCATGTGTCAGCGTAATTCTCTCTCAGCGCGCGCCTCCGAGCAAGGCTTCGAACAACTTTCCCGTCGCCCCCTGTAACTGACTCTTCCACTTACTCAGAAAAATCAAACCTCGAGAAACCTCAGCCATCGCCTGAAAAGATTTCTCCCAACCTACTTCATCAAACTCAGCGAAACGCCCTAAAAGAGAAGCTTCAGATTTTAAAAGATCTGCTAGCACCTCTTCAAGCTGCCCTTTTAAGGCTGGAATCTTCGCATTCACCAGCGCGCGTGTCAGTCCGCTCCTCACCCCGCTTTGCTCCCGAAGAATCGCATCCACCTTTTCGAGAGTCATCGCCACCTCGCTAAAATGATTCATCACCTCACTCGGGATCGTCCCTCGGGAATCCATCTCATCCACCGTGATTTCTAGAGCGGCTCGAATCCTCCCAGCCGGAGTCTTAAGCTGCTCGTAGGCACTTCTCACATTTGAGAATTCCTCATCCGAGCCCCCCGCATCCGGGTGGCTTAGCTTCCCGCGCACATCAAACTGTTGCTCAAGTTCATTTTCAGGAATGACCAACTTGAGCGGCATTCCTAATATCTCGAAAGGATTCATCACGCCGCAAAACTCTCTCCACAAGAGCACGTCACCACCGCATTAGGATTAGTAACCTTGAATCCACCTTGCTGAAGATCATCAGAATAATCCAACTCACTCCCACTGACAAAAAGCGCACTCTTTGGATCTATCACCACCGAAACCCCATTACTTTCCACAAGGATATCGCGATCGCGTGGACCATCGACTAGATCCATCTGATACTGCAAACCACTGCACCCACCGCCAATCACCGCGATGCGGAGTGCGCCCATTTCTTTCCCCTGTTTTTTCCAGAGCCCAAGTAAATGAGACGATGCGCCATTTAGCACCTTCACTAACTTTTCGTTACCGATTGTGTAACCATTTTTCACGTTGAAATATTACTTAACAGAGGGCGAACTTCTCGCAACCCTCAAGCCTAAGAATCCCCACAATATCCCAAAACGGCATCAATATCCTGAAATCAACCCCAAACAGCTTATTTCCGCACATTTTTCCATTGCCTTCATCTTTCCTAAGACCTATCACATATGAGAATTATTGGAAAATCATGAAGCTCATTCAATTTCTACTCTTCTTCATTGCGGTTTTGCCTGCTGCAGGACAGAGCACAGTCGTTTACACGACTCCCTCTGGTTACGTTAAATATGATCTCCAAAATGGCTTTAACTACCTCGGGTTAACCGTGCACGAGACGGTTATCGCATCCGGAATAATCGGAACACCTGCTGGAACTACCCTTCCAACTTCAATTATCGATCTGACCACATCCCTTGGAGCCTCTGATGCAAATAGTAAAGTCATCATCGAAATTACCGGTGGCGATCACGTTGGCTACATTCTTGAAGCTACCGCTTGGTCCGGTGCCGACTTCACAGGGGTCGCAGGTCTTGGTAGTCTTGCCAGCCTTGAAGGAGACACCTTTCAAGTTCGTAAAGCGACTTCAATTTCTGACCTCTTCGGCGCAACGAATACTGTCGGACTCACCGAAGGAACACTCCAAACAGCCGACGTGATCTGGGTTTCTGCAGGAAGTGGTGGATTTGACAAATATTTTTACAGTCCAGGTGACCCTACCGCATTCCCAGTCCCCATCGCAGAAGGCTGGAAAGACTCCGTCGGTAATGACGCTTCTAATGCGAAGATCAACTATTTGGATGGCATCTTTATTCAGCGCCGTGGCAGTCTCCTCTCGATCACCGTTTTCGGTGAAATAAAGACGACCTCTACGAATATCGCCATCGAAGGTAATGGATTCAATTTCTTTAGCGGAATCTACCCAGCAGCTACCACCCTCTCTGATTCAAACCTCAGCACAGTTCTCACTCATGGTGATCTTGCTACTGGTGACATCGTCTGGATGCCAGACGGTGTGTCTTCTTGGAAAAAGTATTACTATACAGATGGAGATCCATCAGCGTTCCCTGTTCCAGTGACTGCTGGCTGGAAAGATTCAGTCGGAGCAGATGCTTCCGCAATCGAGATCACCTCAGGAATGGTCATTCAACGCCGAAGCACTACCGCAACAAACGCGCTCTACACTCCACACATCCTCTATAACTCACTTTAATTGAGCACCCTCCTCCTTGAAACACTTTATAAAAATAATGAAACACACCCTTAATACCATTGCCATTTTAACTGCTACCATCATCTCCTCTCATGCGGCGACTATCACGATGGATACAGCTTCATTCGTCAGTGACAGCGAGAGCACCAACATCCCAAAAGGCTCTGGAGTTGTCTCAATTGGAACCTATAACGCTTTTCCAGTTCTCGGAGCATCACCTACAAATTCTGAGGTGACAGATTCATATTTCGAGCTCAGTTTGGGAACATTTGATTCCCCTCTCGTTTCTGATGGCTTCTTCCGCTTTGATTTGGATGTTCCCATTTCTAATTTCTTTAACAATAAGGACATCTTTGTCGTTCTAGGAAATGGCACCACCGTTCAAGACTCTACTGACCTCCTCGTTTGGCAGCCAACAAGCAATGCTGACGGCAACGTATTTATTGAAGACAACCCAATTGGCGGACCTGGTTCAATTGTTCTCAATAACGACAATGGCAATGTATTGCTCGGTTCTTTTGATTCTGATGCAAACACCTTCAGAATGGCCTCTCTTGCCACCGTTCCTGAACCAAGCAGCATGGCCCTTTCTAGCCTTGCTCTCCTAGCCCTCGCTGGACGTCGCTCCCGTAAGTAAAACATCTCTTTTTTATTTTTGAATCCCCTCCGACTTCGGCATGAGGGGATTTTTTGGGGCTCATTTTTTAGGGGTAATCGAGACGATTACACACTCAAAATACGCTCCCTCCACAGTGAGAAGCAGCTTTTAAAAGAGGTTTGAGGCTCGGGATTTTAATCTATTCCCACTCAATACTCGCTGGCGGCTTAGTCGAGATATCGTAAAGGACCCGGTTAATTCCGCTCACTTGATTGAGGATATCCTGACTGGTTTCGGCGAGAAGTTGATGCGGGAGGTCAACCCATTCGGCTGTCATCGCATCTTCACTGACAACCGCACGAAGATTGGTCGCCCACTCGTAGCTGCGCTCGTCGCCTTTGACTCCCACTGTTTTGACGGGAATGAGGCCAGCGTAAGCTTGCCAGACTTTGTCATACCAACCGTATTCTTTAAGCTTACCGATGAAAATGGCATCACAGTCGCGAATAACATCAAGGCGCTCCTTATCTACTGCGCCAGGGCAGCGAACAGCTAGCCCAGGACCAGGGAAAGGATGACGATTGAGAATATCTTGCTCAATTCCAAGCGAGGTTCCGAGTTCACGGACTTCGTCTTTGAAGAGCTCCGCAAGCGGCTCGAGGACTTTCCCCTGCTCTTGAAGTTCGAGAATTTTCTGGACCCGGTTGTGGTGAGTCTTGATGACGGAGGCTTTCGACTTCGCATTCGAAGCACTCTCAATGACATCCGGGTAAAGCGTTCCTTGCGCAAGCATTTGCGCATCGCCCACCGCATCCCAGAAGACCTCGATAAACATGTTCCCGATGATCTTACGCTTCTCTTCCGGATCATTTTTACCTGCGAGAGCGGAGAGAAAACGTTCGGAAGCATCAACCGTCTCGATATCTACCTTCATACGCTTGAAGTTCTTCTGAACCTCCGCAGCTTCATCCTTACGAAGAAGCCCATTGTCCACGAAGATCGCACGCATGTTGACGCCAGCTTCCTTGAGAAGAACGGCGAGCACGGTAGAATCGACCCCTCCACTCACACCACAAACGACCTGACGATCACCCACGGTTTCACGGATCCCCTCGATCATCTCACGCTTGAAATCCTCGATATGGAAGGCCTGAAGGTCAGACGCTTGATCGAGAAAGTTCTTCAGCATCTGATTCCCCTCATGCGAGTGCGTCACCTCAGGGTGGAATTGAATCCCCCAGAAACCACCCGGCCATTTGAGACTCACAGGAGTGTCGTGCTGGTTCACCGCGATGATTTGGACGTCATCGTGTAAGTCCTGTACGGTATCGGAGTGACTCATCCAGACTTGTGACTCAACAGAAATCCCAGCGTAAAGATCGTCGTTGGAAGTCGGCTTGAGCATCGCGCGGCCGTATTCACGACGATCGCTCGCCTTCACCGAACCGCCGAACTTAATATTGAGTAGCTGCATCCCATAGCACACCCCGAGAACAGGAACGCCAAATGCCTTGAGCTTTTCAAAATCGATATCCGGTGCATCAGGCTCGCTCGTGCTTTTAGGTCCGCCAGAAAGAATGACCGCTCCGGGCTGACCGACCTCATTGATCTCCTCGGGGGAGTAAAGGCGGGCATAAAAGCCCAGCTCGCGCACTCGGCGAACGATGAGCTGGGTGTATTGGGAACCGAAATCGAAAACGGCTACATGGTTAAACTGTTGCATGGTCGTTGAAACAAAAAATTAGCTAGCAGGCTGATAGTTGGTTGGTTCCTCCGTGATCGTGACATCGTGCGCATGACTTTCACGTAAACCACCTGCCGTGATGCGGACGAACTCCGCTTTTTCACGAAGCTCTTTAAGATTCGTGGCACCGACGTATCCCATCCCCGAACGAAGCCCGCCCATGAGCTGGAACACAACATCTGCAAGAGGTCCTTTGTAAGGCACGCGACCTTCCACTCCCTCTGCGACTAACTTGCCAGAGGAATTCTGGCCATAACGATCTCCCGCCCCTTTGCGCATCGCACCAATGGAACCCATCCCGCGATACGTTTTAAAACGGCGCCCCTGTGAATGAACCGTCTGACCCGGCGATTCGCGCGTCCCAGCGAGAAGTGAGCCAAGCATCACAAGATCAGCTCCAGCAGCAAGGGCTTTAGTAATATCTCCAGAGTAGCGAATCCCACCATCAGCAATCACTTTCACCCCGCGCTCATGCGCTGCGTTTGCGACATTCTGGACGGCCGTAAACTGCGGCATCCCCACACCAGAGATTACTCGCGTGGTGCAGATCGATCCAGGACCAACGCCAACCTTGAGGCAATTCGCACCTGCTGAGATAAGATCAATCGCTCCCTGAGCGGTAACTACATTTCCAGCAACCACTGGAGTATCACCCAACTCACGAAGTGCAGAGATTACCTCCATCACACGTGAGGTGTGCCCAGTCGCAGCATCGATAAAAAGCGCATCTGCTCCCGCTTCGATCAATGCTTTTGCACGATCGAGAAATTCAGGCCCAGGCCCTACCGCCGCGCCACAACGGAGCTGACCGTTTGGGTCTTTCGCCGCATCGGTGAAAGTAATCCGCTTTTCGATGTCCGCTCCTGTGATCAGTCCCGCGAGGGTTCCGTCCGCATTGATGAGAGGAAGTTTCTCAATGCGATTTTCATAGAGAATCTTACGAGCCTCCTGCTGATTCATCTCGGTGGATGCAGTGATGAGCTTTTCAATGGGCGTCATTACCTCCTCGACGAGGGATTCGGCACTCGGCACATGACGGAGATCACGCCCCGTAACCATACCTTGAAGCTTCTGGTTTTCATCGACGACAGGGAACCCTGAGAATCCTTCGACCGCCATAATCTCGCGCACTTGTGCGACCGTGTGCTTACGGGAAACGGTAAACGGTTCTTGGATGACCGCATTTTCCGAACGCTTCACCTTTGCGACCATCGCCGCCTGCTCTTCGATCGGACACGCGCGGTGAATGACGGCAAGACCGCCTTCACGCGCAAGAGCCATTGCAAGTTCACTTTCTGAGACCGTATCCATCGCCGCTGAAACCACGGGAATATTCAGAGGAATAGAATCGGTAAGATTCGTCCGGATGTTAGAATCACCGGGAAGATGAGAACTCAAACTAGGAGTGAGCAGTATGTCATCAAAAGAAAGAGCCAAAGAGGGTTCCGCCATGGACAAATCAAGGGAAATCAGAGGCCGATAGCAAGTGTGATTCCTGAAATATTGATATTTTTCACACTCTTTCCTCTTATCCAAGCGATCGGCATAGGAATCTAAACGCTCATCACTAGATCAAGCTATCCCGCATTCCCTGGAGCTGCTCAAGCTTGCCCTGCCATTCTGCAAGACGCTCACGCTCGACAGAGACGACTTCTGGCTTAGCGTTGGCAACGAATCGCTCATTCCCGAGCTTGTTCTCACACTTGGTGATCTCTTTCTCGGTCTTCTCGATTTCCTTATCGAGACGAGCCTTCTCAGCTTCGACATCAATCAGGCCTTCCATGGGCATGAAAAGCTCACCCATTTCAGTCACCGCCCCGGGAGTTCCCTGCGGAGGATCGTAGTTGGTATCGCGAGTGATCGATTCCGCGCCAACGAGAAGTGCGAGCGTTGCCGCTTGCTCTTCCAGCCAATCAGGACCGGACTTGGCGATGAATTTCACATCCTTCCGAGCCGCGACACGGTATTCCGCTTTCACGTTTCTGAGGCGTCCCGCTGTTTCGTATATCGCGGAAGCTTGTTCGCGTCCAGCAGCCACAACATCCGCATCGATACCATCAAGAAGCCCGTCTTTGGGAAGTTCTTTCTGCATCAGGAATTCACCTTTAGCAAGGTAACCCATCCGTGCGCTCAGCTCCTCCGTGAGGTGCGGCATGTAAGGATGGAGGCACTGAAGATAACGCGCCATGACGGAGTCAAAGACCGCAAGCGTCGCCGCGGTAGCTTCAGCGGAAGCGTCATCACGAAGATCCCCCTTCACCGCCTCCACGAACTTATCGCAAAACTGCGCCCAAAGGAAATCGTAGAGCAGCGCGCCCACTTCGTTGAAACGGTAGTCGGCATAAGCCGCTTCCAGCTTCCCCGCGAGTTCATCGCAGCGCGCGAGAATATCGAGATGGAATGGCGTGAGCGCGAGAGCTGAGAGATCAGCACCCGCACGCGAGTCATCCCCCGCCATGCGACGGAATCGGCAAGCGTTGTAAATCTTATTGGCGAAGTTTCGCCCTTCCTCGATTTGCGCTTCGTCGAAACGGACGTCCGATCCCACGGGCGCGATACGCATGAGCCCAAAGCGGAGGCCATCAGCCCCATACTTCTCCATCAGGTCGATCGGGTCAGGAGAGTTCCCGAGTGATTTCGACATCTTACGGCCCTGAAGGTCACGAATGATCGCGGTAAAGAAAACATTTTTAAACGGCAACTCATCCTTAAAACGGAAACCTGCCATGATCATGCGCGCTACCCAGAAGAAGATGATATCCGGCCCCGTGACGAGATCCGCGGTCGGGTAGAATTTTTTCACGAGATCAGAATCCTCCGTGGAGTTCTGCATCGTCGCAAACGGCCAGAGCCATGAGCTGAACCAGGTATCGAGAACGTCACCATCCTGCACCCAGTTTTCGGGATCCGCAGGAGGATCAGCACTCACATGGAGATCGCCAGCATCGAGATTCTCAAGTGTGAGCGACTCCGCCTCCTGAAGCGCCTCGACCTTTTCCTTCCGATACCAAACCGGAATGCGATGCCCCCACCAGAGCTGCCGTGACACGCACCAGTCCTGAATATTTTCCATCCAGCGGGAGTGCGTCTTCGCCCAGTGTGCAGGACGGTAAGTAATCTCACCCTCAACCACCGATGACGCGGTACGCTCGGTCTCAGGATAACGGAGAAACCACTGCATCGAAATACGCGGCTCGATCGGCACGTCCGCCCGCTCGGAAAAGCCGACATTGTTTTCGTGCTCTTCCACTTTGATAAGAAGACCTGCATCATCGAGCATCTCCGTCGCCTTACGACGCGCCTGGAAACGATCTAACCCGTCGAGCTCTGGAACGGCGGGACAATTCACGGTCGCATCAGGATGGAAGACATCGATGATCTCGAGATCATTACGCATCCCGATCTCGAAGTCGGCTTTGTCATGCGCCGGAGTAATCTTGAGCGCACCGGTCCCGAATTCGGGGTCGACATGATCGTCCGCCACCACCGGAATCTCCGCTGCGGGGAAAGGACGACGCACCTTTTGACCCACGTATTTTCCGTAGCGTTCGTCTTTTGGGTTCACCGCCACCGCGACGTCACCCATGAGAGTTTCCGGGCGAGTGGTCGCAACTTCGAGGAATTGCCCTGGCTCATCGACGAGTTCGTATTTAAGGTAGAAAAGCTTTGAGTTCTGCTTCTTCGGGATCACCTCTTCGTCTGAAAGAGCGGTGAGCGAAACAGGGCACCAGTTCACCATCCGCTTACCACGGTAGATGAGGCCTTCTTTAAAAAGATCGGCAAAAATTTTCGAGACCCACTGCGAGTAGTCCTCGTCCATTGTGAACCGCTCACGTGACCAATCACAAGAGCACCCGAGGCGCTTGAGCTGCTTGATGATGATACCACCGTGCTTATCCTTCCAGTCCCAGACTTTTTCGAGGAAGGCTTCACGCCCGATATCACGACGCGTCTTGCCCTCTTCATCCCGGAGCTGACGCTCTACCTTCGTCTGAGTCGCGATTCCCGCGTGATCCGTGCCTGGAAGCCAAAGAACCTCACAGCCCTTCTGCCGAGCCCGTCGCGCCAAGATATCCTGAATGGTATTATTGAGAACGTGCCCAAGGTGAAGAATCCCCGTCACATTCGGCGGCGGAATCACGATCGAGTAAGGCGGCTTCTCAGAAGAGGCATCCGCTTCAAAACACTTCGCATCGAGCCAAGCCTGATACCAGGACTTCTCGACTTCATTGGGCTCATAGGCCTTGGGCAATTCAGACATCGCGTCGCGGGAATGACAGAGGTTGAGAGGTTTTTCAAGCCTGCTGGAAAATTCTGTGTTTTAAGGCCGCCATCGTTCGGGGAAAAAAGTGATCTCAGTCCTTCTTAACAAAGATCCCGCTAACACTCTCAAAAGCCTGATCTCACATACTCAAAATAGAAAAACTCTGATTCCATCGGACTTAAAAGCCACCATCGAAGCTAAAAACCAATACGTGACATCACACTTACGGAGCTAGCGCGACAGGAATATTTTCATGCGACAGCCACACCTGAAAGATTGCTCAAGATCGCATCAAGTTGTTCTAAAACGCTCGTCCGCTCTTGTGAATCGCTCATTTTCGCCTAGCGTCTCCACGTGAGCGAATTCGAAGACCGTGCCAAGGAGGCTCTTGCCAACCCGCAGAACGTTGGGGAAATGACCGATGCTGATTCTGTCGGCACCGTCGGCTCTCCAGACTGTGGCGACATGCTCCGGATGTGGCTCAAGTTTGAAGAGAAGGACGGTAAAAAAATCATCGACCGCGCTTCCTTTCAAGCCTTCGGTTGTCAAACCGCGATTGCCGTGGCCTCGATGGCCACTGAATTACTCAAAGGAAAGACGATGGACGAAGCCCGCGGGCTCAAGCCCAACGATCTTTCGGGCGATCTCGGAGCTCTCCCTCCAATGAAAATTCATTGTGGCCAACTCGTCGAGCAAGCCCTCAAGCAAGCCCTCGACGGCGACTCTGCCGAAAGTGTAAAAACGGAAAAGAAAAACCCCACCGAAACCCTCGCTTCCCAACTTCAGCCCAAGAGCGGTGGTATCAAGATCGTTCCCCTCGACGAAGACGCTCCTTAAAGTCATTTTTTTTGACCAATCTAGGCTTTCTCGCTCAAGCACAGGATAAACGATGGCCACGCACCTTTAGCCCTAGCCCCGCGCCATCGAAATTTCGAAACCTCGTCGAAAAAGGCGGCTTCCACCACGGCCGCACGAATCACGATTACATCGGCACTAAAAACTGCTCAGTCAATGACAGCATAACCTCCAAAACTGCGCAGCCCAAAGTCAGAAAAACGTCACCGAAACCATGGGATAACTTCATTGTTAGCTTGCTCTACAATAGACCCAACCTCATCCGATTTTTGTGAATTCGTCTTAATTTTTTTGTCCTTTGGACCCAAAGAAACTTTGTCACACCGCGTCATTTCGACCCACTTGAAAAGAGCCATTTTGTCTCTCAATCGAATAGATCCCCTCTAAAATAAAGCTTTTCCGCACTGGCATACATCTTGCCAAGAACTCTGGAACTAAACCCCAATTTTTATACACAACATGTCTAAAATTCTCGGAATCGACCTCGGAACCACCAACTCCTGCATGTCTGTCATGGAAGGTGGAGAACCCACTGTCCTCGAAAACTCAGAAGGCGCCCGCACCACCCCATCGGTAGTGGCATTCGCTAAAAACGGTGAACGCCTCGTCGGCCAAGCCGCGAAACGCCAAGCTGTCACGAACGCAAAAAACACGGTCTTCTCCGCCAAGCGTCTCATCGGCCGCAAGTTCGAAGAGCTTACCGAAGAAGACAAGCGCGTCCCTTACAACATCGTCAAAGCCGACAACGGCGACGCCCACATCGAAGTGGAAGTCGAAGGCGAAAAGAAGACCTTCTCTCCTCAGGAGATCGCCGCCATCGTCCTCGGCAAGCTCAAATCGGACGCCGAAGCAAAGCTCGGCGAAACCATCACAGAAGCCGTAATCACCGTCCCCGCTTACTTCAATGACTCCCAGCGTAACGCCACAAAGGCTGCTGGAGAAATCGCCGGCCTCAAGGTCCGCCGCATCATCAACGAGCCTACCGCGGCATCACTCGCTTACGGTCTCGACTCCAAGGCTGACCAACAAGTCGCCATTTATGACCTCGGTGGTGGAACCTTCGATATCTCGGTCCTTGAGATTTCCGACGGCGTCTTCGAAGTCCTCGCGACTGACGGCGATACTCAGCTCGGTGGTGATGATTGGGATAACGCCCTCATCGATCACATCGTTGCTGAATTCAAATCAGCCGAAGGCATCGATCTTTCCGGTCAGCCTGACGCTATCCAGCGCATTAAAGAAGAAGCAGAAAAGGCCAAAATCGCTCTCAGCTCCTCACAGAACTACGATCTTAACCTTCCCTTCATCACTGCCGACGCCACTGGCCCAAAACACATCCAGCTTAGCCTCACGCGTGGTAAGCTCGAGCAACTCACTGATCACCTCTTTGAGCGCACCAAGAAACCCGTCCGTGATTGCCTCAGTGAAGCTGGCGTCTCCGCCGGCGAACTCGACGAGCTCGTCCTCGTCGGTGGAATGACCCGCATGCCGAAGGTTGTCGAGACCGCTAAGGAGCTCGCTTCCAAAGACCCTCACCAGGGTGTGAACCCAGACGAAGTGGTCGCCATCGGTGCCGCAATTCAGGGTGGCGTTCTGCAGGGAGATGTGAAAGACGTCCTCCTCCTCGATGTCACCCCGCTCAGCCTCTCCATCGAGACCGAAGGCTCCCGCGCTACTGCGATGATCGAGCGAAATACCACCGTGCCAGTGAAGAAGTCTCAAGTCTTCTCTACCGCTGCCGATAACCAGCCCGCCGTGGACATCCGCATCTGTCAGGGCGAGCGTCCGCTTTTCGCTGATAACAAACTTCTTGGCAACTTCCAGCTCTCTGGCATCGACCCCGCCCCACGCGGCATGCCTCAGATCGAAGTCACTTTCGACATCGACGCCAATGGAATCCTCCACGTTTCCGCGAAGGATAAAAACTCCGGCAAAGAGCAGAAAATCTCCATCGAAGGCTCCAGTGGTCTTTCTGATGACGAGATCGAACAAGCTAAGCGCGATGCCGAAGCTCACGCTGAAGAAGACAAGAAGCGTGCCGAAGCCGTCGACACCAAGAACAAGGCCGAGTCCATGGTCTACCAAGTCGAAAAGCAGATCAGCGAACTCCCCGAAGAAGCTCCTGCCGACCTCAAGGATATGCTCAACGGTAAGATCGACGCGCTCAAAGGCGCGCTCAAAGCCGACGACCTCGACCTCATCAAATCGACCACCGAAGACCTCGAGAAATCTCTCGGCGAACTTGCCCAAGCCGCAGGTGCCGCTGCAGGTGCAGGCGGCCCCATGCCTGACATGGGCGGAGCAGACCCTGACATCGAGCCCGCTGACGGAGACGACAATGAACCTCGCCAAGCAAAAGGAAAGGTTGTCGACGCCGAAGTCGTAGATGCTGAAGTCGTCGACGCTGAAACATCTGACAAATAATTCGCATTACTTTCATAAGCCCGATGAATTGTCATGGGGCCTATTCCCACTACCCCTCTCGCCCCTCTTGGGGCAACTCAACCTAACAAAAAACACAACCAATTATGGCTAATATCAAACCACTCGGAAATCGCGTCCTCGTGAAGCGACTCGAAGCAGAAGCAGTCAGTGCAGGCGGAATCGTCCTCCCTGACTCTGCACAAGAAAAACCACAGGAAGCTGAAGTCACTGCACTCGGCACCGGCGGAACTGACGAAAACGGCAAGGAGATTTCCTTCGACGTCAAAGTCGGCGACAAGGTCCTCATCTCCAAATACGGCGGCACCGATGTCAAAGTAAACGGCGAAGACCAACTCATCCTCACCCAATCCGACATCCTCGGAATTCTCGAAGACTAATTCGAGCTACTCATTGAAATTCTAAATACAACTTACCAAAATGGCTAAACAACTCCAATTCGACGAAGCAGCCCGCCAGGGACTCCTCCGTGGTGTCGAAAAACTCGCTCGTGCCGTAAAGGCAACTCTCGGACCATCCGGTCGTAACGTCATCCTCGACAAAAAATTTGGTTCTCCAACCGTGACGAAAGACGGTGTCTCAGTCGCCAAGGAAATCGAACTCGAGTGCCCTTACGAAAACATGGGTGCTCAACTCATCAAAGAGGTCTCCTCCAAAACTTCCGACATCGCAGGTGACGGAACCACCACTGCAACCGTTCTCGCTGAGGCCATCTATAAAGAAGGTCTTCGTAACGTGACTGCTGGCGCAAACCCAATCCGCCTCCAGCGCGGAATCCTCAAAGCTTCCGAAGCCATCGTTGCTCAGCTCGCGGAAATCTCCAAAGAAGTCTCCGACTCCAAGGAAATCGCACAAGTTGCTACGGTCTCCGCGAACTGGGATCAAGAAATCGGTGGCATCATCGCTGAGGCCATGGACAAAGTTGGTAAGGACGGAACCATCACCGTTGAAGAAGCCAAGGGAATCGAAACCACGCTCGACGTTGTTGAGGGAATGCAGTTCGATAAAGGCTACCTCTCCCCATACTTCGTCACTGATCCTGACAGCATGGATTGTAACCTTGAGAATCCCTACATTCTCATCAACGAGAAGAAGATTTCCAACCTCAAGGACCTCCTCCCAATTCTCGAGAAGGTTGCCAAGTCCGGCCGCCCTCTCCTCATCATTGCTGAGGACGTCGAAGGTGAAGCACTCGCTGCTCTCGTCGTCAACAAGCTCCGCGGAACGCTCAACATCGCCGCCGTTAAGGCACCTGGCTTTGGTGATCGCCGTAAGGCCATGCTCGAAGACATCGCCATCCTCACCGGTGGTCGCTGCATCACCGAGGACCTCGGAATTTCACTCGAGAACATCGAGATCGAAGACCTCGGCGAAGCCAAGCGCGTCGCGATCAGCAAAGAAGACACCGTCATCGTCGAAGGTGGTGGTGGAAGCGAAGCCATCTCGGGCCGCGTGAACCAAATCCGCAAGCAGATCGAAGACACCTCTTCGGACTACGATCGTGAGAAACTCCAAGAGCGCCTCGCTAAGCTTGCTGGCGGTGTTGCCGTCATCAACGTCGGTGCTGCTACCGAGTCTGAGATGAAGGAAAAGAAAGCACGTGTTGAGGACGCCCTCCACGCGACTCGCGCTGCTGTCGAAGAAGGCATCGTCCCAGGAGGTGGAACCGCCCTGATCCGCGCAACCTCGCAAATTGGTGACCTCGGCCTTTCCGGCGACGAAGCAACCGGTGCTGGCATCATCACCGCAGCCATCGAAGCTCCCCTCCGTCAGCTTTCTGCCAACGCAGGAATCGAAGGCGCACTCATCGTTGAGCACGTTAAGAATGAGAGCGGAAACATCGGCTACAACGTCGCCACCGGCGAATACGTTGATCTCATCGAGGCTGGGGTTGTCGATCCAACTAAGGTCACTCGTTCTGCACTCCAGAACGCAGCGTCCATCTCCGGACTCCTCCTCACCACTGAGTGCCTCATCACCGATATCCCTGAGCCTGAGCCAGCCGACGGCGGCCACAGCCACGACCACGGCGGCATGGGTGGAATGATGTAATCATTCGAGCGTAGGCCTCTAGTCTTACCTCAACTTTCAAAGCCGGACGCTCGCAAGAGCGCCCGGCTTTTTTATCGCCTTACGATTTTCTCTAACTCAGAGAGGTAGCTCGCAAAAGCGCTTCTCCCCTCTTCGCTAAGCGCGTAATAAGTCAGCGTGCGCCCGACACCTTCGACCTTCTTAGACTCCACGAAAGCGGCCTTCATCAGGGTTCGCAAATGAGTGATGAGGTTTCCATCACTCATCTTGAGCTCACTTTTTAAATCCTGAAAAGCCCAGCACTCAGCACGGGAAGCCAACAAGGACATAATCCCCAATCGCGCCTTCTCATGAATGAGCTTATCAAGTTTTGAGAGATCCATCAGCTGCGCTTTTTCTCAACCAAGAGGACGTAAAAACCATAAACTAAGTGGTAACCACCGAAGGTCTGGCTCATCATCATATTTGCTCTCACAATCGAGTATCCACCACTCGGAATGTCACGAAAGAAGTAGAGCCCAGTCACAATAAAGAAAACCCCCAACCACCACATTGAACGAGGCGCAAAGCTGCTCGTCGCACATAAGGCAGCACCGTAGCAGAGCATCCAAATCCATGCGAGCTCTTCGGAGCTAAGGTCATTCTGAATGATCCCGATCACAAAGCCTATTAACAACGCAGGCACGATCGCCTTAAGCCCCATTTTAAGCCCGGGCGAAAACAGCGTCGTCTTCTCGCGCGTAGATTTCAAAATCACCAGCACGGTATTCATCACCAAGACAAGAATCGCGACACCAAACCAAACCCACTTCCAATCTCTGGGCGCTTCAAACTCAGCCCACGGAAAAAGAAACACAACCAAGAGCGTCAACACTCCGCCAAACAAAGCCGTTGGCCCAGAGATCATGCGATACACCGTCGCTCGTTCCATCATCGAACGAATGATCGCGAGATTCTCTTCAGCCCGATCTTTGTCACTCATGGGGAAGAATTATGCAAACTTTGCCCTTCAAAGCGAGGGGATACTCAAAGAGAAGGGACGGCCTTGCCGAGACCGACGAACCGAATCATTGACACACCACCATTGGATTCAGCGATGACCTTGATGCTGAAAAAACTCATGCCCGTCCTAACAAGGCAAAGCGGTCTCTTCTCCTTCGCCCTTCCCCTATCTCACAAACCATTCGACTCCCGCTACTCAAACCAATCGATCTCCGTCGCATCGGTCATCACTTCTCCCAGAATCGGCACCGAAAGCATCTCGTCCATCACCGCTCGATTCGTCACGGCTGCGACATCCCTCTCGGCCATCGGATAATTTAAAATCACCCCCACACATTCTAGTCCATCAGCTTGCACCGCTTTGGCTGTGAGCACCGTGTGATTGATCGCACCCAGCCAATTCGCGGCAACTACCAACACAGGAAAATCCAACTCTTTGGCTAAATCCGCAATCGTAAAAATCGAGCCGTCGTTGTGTTTCCCAAGCGGGACATTCCACCCCCCCGCGCCTTCGATCAGAGTGAACGCTGCATCATCAGAAACACGTTTAACCTGAGCCACCATCTCCTCTAGTATTAACGGCGGCCCTTCGAGCTGCCCAGCTGTGTAAGGAGCCACTGGCGTGCGATAACAGACTGGGTTCACTTCATCGAGCGAGCGAACGCCGCCAGCCGCCTCCCAGAGCTTCTCGGCATCTTCACGATCTCCGCTACTCACCGGCTTCAGACCTAGCACGTTCACGCCTTGCTTTCGCAGCTCTTCCAGCACAAGCGTAGAGACGTAAGTCTTCCCGATATGGGTGTCCGTCCCAGTGACAAACACTCCTTTAAAGCGAGATAAATTCATTCCGTTTCCTCGATTTGCAGCGGGGAAAAGTCAATACCATCTTCGATGTGAAGGTTAATCAGATACCAAATCGCGATCGCCAGAATCAAGGCGGCGAGTTTTGCTGTCCAATTCCTTGTCATCCGTTTCTTCGTTGGAAGTGCCATGAGATAAAAAAAGTTCTTCAAGTCGTGCGCGGAAGCTTTCCTCGCTGAGCTTCCGCTCGATCTTACCATCCACGCAGATTGAGATCGAGCCTGTCTCTTCGCTCACCACGACCGAGACACAATCAGCCTCTTCGCTAATACCGATCCCTGCACGATGCCGTAACCCCGTCGAGCGATCCTTCAACTCCACCTGACTGACAGGAAAAACACAGCCCGCTGCGTGAACTCGCTCCCCACCAATAATCATCCCACCATCGTGCAATGCGGTTTTAGGGTGAAAAATCGTCGCTGTTAGCTCCGTCGAGAGCACACTATCGATCGCCACCCCAGTCTCAGCGTAATTTTCGAGATCAATGTTTCGCTGAATCGCGAAGAGTGCTCCAAAACGTTTTTGGGAAAGCTTCACCACCGAATCGGCAAAGGTTTCCAAAAAGGCCTTCTGCTCACTTGTATCGAAGGAAAAGAGCGGTGAACTGCCCAGCTTGGCCAACGCATTCCGCAACTCCGGCTGAAAGATAATCAACAGCCCGAAGCCCAAAATCGCGGCTGCACTCTTAATGATCCACTCGATCACCTTGAGATCAAGACGTTGTGAAATGAGTGTCAGCACCACCACTATCACAGTGAGGCCTACAAAAATCCGCGCCCCGCGAGTCGCTCGGAAGGAGCGATAAACTTGATAAATAAGCAACCAAAGCACACCGATCTCCAGGACGGCACGCCAATATTTTTGGATTAACTCAAGAAAAATCACGGTTCTTGGCCGATGATACCTTGATCACTTCTTCTTCGCAAAATGTTTCTCAATGATCTCAAAACGATAGTCAAAAATCCGCTCCAACTTTGGCTTCACGAATAAAGCATGAGGAATCTCTCCGAAAGGCCAGAAGCCTAGCGAATAATGAACCAGATCCGTCATCATTACCCCTCCATCCTTCTCCTCGAAGTGATGGCGATGATGCCAAAAACGATACGGCCCCGCCCGTTGTTCATCGATAAATGATTCCCCATCCTGCACCGACTTAATCTCAGTCACCCAAGGAATCCAAAGGCCCGGAAGAATCTTCACTCGATACGTGATGATCTCGCCCTCATACATTTCCTCGGACGGAAGCGTCTGAATTTGGAAGCCTAGCTCAGGCGGCGTGATGAGATCGAGATTTCTCGGCGTCGAGAAAAATTCCCACGCCTCGGCTTTCGTGATTGGGAGAAATTGTTCGCGCTTTAGGACATGGACCTTCATTTCCCAAGGTTACTTCTTCTTTTCGATTGGTCGCCCGAAAATATCAAAAATCGTATTAACCGCATCTTTCGTGGCATCAGAGGCCGCTTCCGCGCCCTTCCCGATCACATCATCTACCGCTCCTTCAATCACACCCTGACCCTGCCCCACCAGCTTCTTGCTATTTCCTAAAACACTATTCGCAACTCCGAGAATGAACCCGTGCTTCGTCAGAAGCCCCTTGGTCTGCTCACTGATTTCACCACCACCGTATTTGAGAGCCCACTTGCCCGTCTCTGGAATGAGTTCAAACATCCGCTCACCCGCAGCCTCAATCAATCGTTCACTCAAGTCCTCGGTCGGTGAGTCCAAGGTCCCTCCCACCCGAATCGGAGCCCAAAGCAACCCCATCTTTCCACGCTGAAAGACCTTTGTCTCCGCACCAGGAAGATAAATGAGAGTCCCCGGAGTGATCCCGAGATTAAAGTCCCCCGAGCGAATGACATTGCCTTCCAAAATCAAATCACCTTCCAACCTCACCAGACCTTCACTCGCTAGATTGATATCACGGAGCTCCAGCCGCTCGCCCTCTTGTCGAAAACTCAAGTTCGCCTCACTCAGCTCAAGGCGGCGGAAACGCTCCGTGTTCGTGTAAGCTGCGATCCGATCCAAAATCGGAAGCGCCGTAAGCGTGCCTCGCCTGATCTCCAGATCACCCGAAACTACCGGCTCCCCCTCCTTCGCCCCACGAGCTTGGAAATCCACGCGAACTCCCCCTAGTAACCGCTGCTTCCAATCCTCTGGTAAAATCTCCTCTAAGTTCATTCCGCTCAACTCACCCGAGAAAGCCCAATCCCCTTTCTCCAAATCGTAGTCCCCTGTCATCGTTAGCTGACCACGCTCGAAGACCTCCGCCTGACTCGAAAGCAGGTAAACAAAATCATTTCCATAGCGTCCCTTTACCTCACCTAACTTGATCTCATTCACCAACGGTAGCGGAGAAGTAAGATCACCCTCACGAAGGGTGAAATCATACGTCCCTTTCCCCACACCCGGCAGCACTTCCAGCGAAGAACCATTCACCGACCACTCCCCTTTATCCGTGAGCGCATCTCCTGAAATCGAAGCGACTTTTAAGGAAGTCACCTCAACTTCCCTTGGGAGCCAGCTCTCCCAAAATGGTTTTTCAGACTCCGCCGACACCGGCTTCACTTCCACCTCATCATCCTCAGGCTCCGGTGCCTCAACCTCCCGCTCACGGAAATCGCCTTTCAGCTCAACCTTCCGCACCGTGACTTCTTCAATCCGGTAAACCCCATCCCACACCGCACCCACATCGACCGACGCCTCGAGATCATCCACCTCTAAAAGCGGAACCCCTTCCTCTCCTCTCACCTCTAGCCCAGCCGTCTTGACCGTCCAACCATCCCACTCGAAGGGTTGAAAAACCGCCTCACCTGAAACCGCCTCACCAACCTGATCTCCCAACATCACCCGGAAGTCATCGCTCTTCAAATATGAGCGCACCGCCTGATACCCCAAAAACACCGCCCCAACCAGCAACAGACCCAAAAGCCCTACGCCCCCCAAAAGCCAACGCGACAAACAAAAGCGCTGAGCCTTCTTCGAGGATTTCTTACGACGGCTGCGTCTGGACATGGCTAAAACCTACCAGTCAAAAGGTCAGCCTTCAATGAAGGTCTTTTCCAAAGTCTTCCCAAGCACTCCCGCTGTAATTTTCATGTCGACACCGATCAGGATGCCACTGATGTCTAAAACCCTTCACCTTGAAACGCTCCACAGAGCTGACCCTCATGACCGCTTTAAAGAATAAATCATCTTCTCCGCCCCAACTTCGATATTCGCGAACACCTCCAGATTTCTCAAAGGTCTCTTTCGTGAGAAAGCAGCACCCCAAACTGTCCATCGCCCATTGAGCATGCTTCCCTTTTGGATCTAAATCTTGAATAATCGGGAAAAACGTCACGCCCTTCGAAAGCTGCTCAACGCCAGCCAATAGTCCAGAGGCGACGATTCGAACATCTGCGTCCAACAAAAGAATAAATGGAGACCTCGCTATCGCTACCGCTGCGTTTATCCCTTTTCCTTTCGAAAACACATCTCCCATATCGAGCACCGTCACCGGCATCTCCCGAGCAGCCTCTCGAAGCCACTCTTCCAGAGGCCAGTCATCTGAGCGAAAATCCGCGACCACTAACTCCATCGGAATCGTGGTATCATGCAGCTCCGCTAGCGCTTCAACACCCCTTGGAAACGATTCGAGGAAACCAGACTCACTAGGAATGCGAGAACGATTTTTGAGACTAACACACACAGAGAGTAATGGAGCCTCAGAGGAACAAAAATCCTGACCAGCACTCAGAAAATTTTTAAATCCGTCGACCTCTTCTTCAGTCCATTCCAGATCTGGAATATCATCACGCCATGGCTGCCCGTAATGAATAATCTCAGACTGAGGATTCTCCTTCATGCAATGCTCAATATCTAGTGCGAACCAATAAGTTTGATTCATCCTTCTCCAATCAAGGAGTGTTAAAATTCCTTCTTTGGCGACTCTTGGATAAATCGCGGTATTTAGAAAATATTCATCAAAGCCATAATCGGGCCAACCTGATCCAAAAATGGGGATTCTGCGCTCACCAACTTTGCAGAAAGTCGCTAAATCCCCCTTTTCAAGATTCCACAGCATCGCTTCTGCCAGTTGCCGAACTGGAAGCTTTAGCGCAGCCCCGAGACGAATGGCGTTTGTGGTGCGATACACCCCTGGATTTTTGTGATTCCATTCTCCAGGCCCAGGTTGATACGGCCTCCGCCAGTATTTCAATCCACCTTCGGCCATCGCTTCGGTGCGCTCGATATCATCAAGAAAAAATACGGCCTGATCGGAATCACTCATCGTCGCCAAAACGCCATCTTCCATCGCTAAAAATCTCCACATCGCTCCGGGGTTAGCCCGTATTGATGAAGATTTCATCACCCTAACCTCCCACCCAGCTTCTACCAATTCCTCTGCGATAAAACTAAGATCATTAGCAAGATAAACCCGCAGACAGACCTCTGGCCGCTGTTTTTTAATCACTAAAGCACCGTCAAAAAGAGGCTGAACATAGTGCTGCCAAGCATTGCTGAACCGGGAACTCAAGCCAGCCTTTGCCGGATTCTCCATTAACTCCCTCGATGGTGAGGGATAGTCTGAATCCTCTCGCGAAGCTGGCTTCCAAAAAAGAGTCGTCACCATGACGTGATCTGATTCTTGGCGATTCAGGACTTCAGAGACTTCAAACAGCCCACCGAGCTCCTTCTTTTCAGCTTTTGTCGCTTCTTCCTGATATTGGCGCACCATCTCGTCCGTCAAAATCGGAAAGATATCACTCCAACTCATTCTTGAACCTCCTTTTTAAGTGGAATCACTTTCCCATCTTCACCCTCACTAATCTCCTCGGGATCGCCCCAGAACATGAGTTCCGACTTCGGGTTTGCCCACGTGCAATACTCGATATCGAGAGCGAGCCATTGATTCATCTCGTGCTTCTTCCAATTCACAAAGGTTAACACCCCATCGAAAGCTGCGCGTGGATGAATAACCGTATTCAGAAAAAATTCATCAAAGCCAAAGCCCGGCCAGCTGGAACCAAGGATCGGAACACGGCGAGGCCCAACCTGACAGTAGTTAGGGATTCGTCTCTTCTGACAATTCCAGATAAAAGCCTCCAAGAGCAGCTTCACCGGAAGCGGCTTGGCCATTCCCATCAACGCCGCATCAGAGGCATGATATCCCCCCGGCATTCCCAAGTCTTGACACTCCGTTGTCTGCCAAAAGTAAGGACATCGCCAGTAGCACAGACCTCCTTCAGCCACGAGCTCAGTCCGTTCAATATCATGAATCAGATATTCCGCACGGTCAGAATCATTCATCGTCACCAGCCCGTCTTCTTCCATCGCCAGAAAACGCCACATTGCCCCAGGATTATGCAGAATGGAGGATGACTTCATGAGGTAAACCTCGCAGCCAGCCCCCGTCAGTTCGGGAATTAGGAATTCTAAATCGTTGGCCAGATAGACCCGATATACCAAATCTGGCCTGATCTGAGCCAAATGCTTAGCCGCTCCAAAAATTGGCTCCACATAATGCTTCCAAGGATTTTTAAAACGGGATGAAAGCCCGTATTCTTCAGGAGCTTTCATCACTTCACGGCTTGGCAAGGGATAACTGACCTCATCATCACTTGCCGGTTTCCAAAAAAGCGAGGTTGCAACCACATGCTTGGACTCCCTCATGTTGTATTTCTCCTCGATTGAAAAATACTGATCTAATATTGACCTCTCTTTTTCCGTTGCTTCTGCGCAGTAGCTTTTCACCATCTCATCATCCATTATCGGAAAAATATCTGACCAACTCATAAAAAAGTTTTGACACACCCCCACACCTTGTATCAACCTAAAATGTCATTTAGAAAAAATTCATGAGTTTATCACGAAGGTAATTTATTAAGAAAAGTTCATATTCAGCGGCTGCAGTTACAATCCTTGGAACAGGAACCGCTCTTGCACAAAACGAATCCGGCCCAATTCTTCGCATTGTTCAAGTTGTTTGGGATGTCGAAGTCTTAGTCGAAAAGAAGCCTGACGAAACTGAGGCTCAAGCCAAAAACAGAGGAGAGATGCAATGGCCTCAAAACCGCCCCCCGCAACCCCCACCACTTGACGAGGATGGAAACGAAGAGGATGATTATAAAGACGATACCAAATGGGTAGATCAAGAAGATCTCGAACCTGCCGATCCGAAAGTTACCTCAAAGGTAAAATGGAACGACACTGACTATTATCTCATGTCTCGAAAAACAAAA
>JBDNAW010000071.1:0-6521 GCA_039768255.1 Akkermansiaceae bacterium
CACTCCGATCTCTTCTAGATGAATTGAAAAGTGTGCTGAGTCGGTCGGATGGGGTGTGCTAGACCGTTGCTACAAAAAAGCAGCAATAAGAGCCGCCCTCAACTCCATCTTCGTTAGCACCACCGATGGCCAAAAACTTGATGGCTTGAAGAAAATTGAACCCCTAGAGCACGTCCTCCCCCAGCTTCTCAACCCCTGATCACTTCAGTTGAAAGCTCCCCTTCGTCTCACTCACGACATCGATAACCTCTCCTCCGCGCACCGTCTTGGTGGCATAGAGATACCAGCCCCACTCCGCATCGTGATAAAAAGTGCGGAAGGAAATGACGCGGCGCGTGGTGCCATCCACCACTTTTGGACAAATAAAGGTCACGCACACGCCGTCTCGGGCCACCGTGCCATTCGCCAAGGTTCGATCGACCTCATGCATTGGCCCAATCGTCACTTCATTGGCTCGAACTTGCTCAGCATCGGCAATGATTTTCACCGCCACTTCCCGTGAAAGTTCACCCGCCAAGCTCAAGTGTGTGGCGAAACAAAAAACCAATGCAAGAATACGGAGCGGAGAGATGACAATCGTGTGCATGGAAGTAAAATGTCTAATCGGATAATTTTATTCAGTAAATTGTCACAAAAACTCACAAAAACGTCACAATCTTCACCCACGCGATTCCTTGAAGGCAAAAAACTACCACGAGCCTCTTAGGTTGCACTTGGCAATCTGGTTGGCCCCTGCTTATTTTGCCGCCCTCTCTCGGCAAGGAACGTGCTTCCTTACCACTCTAAATTTTCTGACATGAGCATCTACCATCCTGACTTCACTCCTGATTCTTCCGGAACTCTTCACCAATGGGACAATGAAACCGCCAACTGCGGCATGGGCGCCATTGCGAATCTTAGGGGAGAAAAGTCTTATCAGATTATCGATTACGCCATCACTTCGGTCTGCAATATGACTCACCGTGGTGCCGTCGATGCCGACATGAAGACAGGAGACGGCTCTGGTGTTCTATGCCAGATCCCACGCCCTCTTTTCGCAAAAGCAGCCACGGCCCTCGGCTTCTCTGGTGATGCCAACGATCTCGCAGTTGGTGTCTTTTTCCTCCCAGGAAATGACGATGCCGCTGGTGCTCAAATCAAGTCCTTCACTGAGTCTGTCCTCTCCCGGCGTGAAATCCCACTCGTTGGCTGGCGTGAAGTCCCCGTCAATCCAGATGAACTTGGCCAGCTCGGTCAGGACACTCAGCCAAACATCGCTCACCTTATGGCCTCCAAGCCTTCGGATTGGGATTCTGATCATTTTGAGCGTCAGCTCTACCTCGTCCGCCGTGAAGTTGAACGTGAATTTAAGGGGCTAGCAAATTTCTACATCCCCACCCTTTCCGGCCGCCTCATTTCTTACAAAGGCCTCGCCATGCCGGCGACCCTTCGCGCGTTCTACGCCGACCTTCAGGACTCAGATTTCCAAACTGGCATCTCCCTCTACCACCAACGTTTTTCGACCAACACCTTCCCGGCTTGGCCTCTCGGACAGCCATTCCGCATGATGTGCCATAATGGCGAGATCAACACCGTGCGCGGAAACCGGAACTGGATGGCTTCTCGCGAAGAGTTTTTTGAGTCCGAGGTCTGGGGCGAGGATATTGAATTCCTCAAAGACCTGATGCAAGTGAACGAGTCCGATTCTTCGTCTCTCGATCACGCGCTTGAGCTCCTCACGCTCTCCGGCCGTAACATCGAGCACGCGATGTGCATGCTTGTCCCTCCCGCCTACCGACATGATCAAGAAATCTCCGAAGCCGTTCGGAATTTCTACAACTACAATAGCTCCTTCTCTGAGCCATGGGACGGACCAGCCGGACTCGTCTTTACCGACGGAACTCAGATTTGCGCTGGCCTTGACCGAAACGGCCTCCGCCCTTCCCGCTTCACGCTCACCGAGAGCGGTCTCCTTTACATTGGTTCAGAGTCTGGAGCCGTTGTTCTTCCAAACGACCAAATCATCCGTCGTGGCCGCCTCGGACCAGGACAGATGATGTCTGCCAATACGGAGACTGGAGAAATCCTCTACGATCGCGAACTCAAAGAGAAACTCGCCAGCCTCAAGCCCTATGGAAAGTGGGTTGATGAAAACCGCGTCGAGCTAAAAGACTTCGTCTCTCCTGATGCTCACGTTCCTGCTGAGGAATTCAATGCGCTCGATCTCTCCCGCCATCAGGTCACCCAAGGCGTCACCGCTGAGGACCTCGACATGGTCTTCCCACCCATGATCAAGGGTGCTCAGGAAGCCGTCTTCTCGATGGGAGATGACATCCCACTCGCTCCGCTTTCCCGCTACCCGCGCCTCCTTTTCACTTACTTTAAACAGCTCTTTGCTCAAGTCACCAACCCGCCCATTGATCCGATTCGTGAGTGGGCCGTGATGACTCTTGGTGCAGGTCTCGGACCTGAGCAAAACATGCTCGCCGAAACTCCAGAGCACGCGCGCATTCTCCAGCTGGAGTCAGCCATCCTTTTCGAGCAAGAACTCGAGGCCATCAAAAACCGCACCGAGCACGGCTTTCACTCACGTGTCATTGATACCACTTGGCCAGCATCTGAAGGTCAAGACGGACTCAAGACTGCACTCGACCGTATCTGCGCAGAAGCGGAATCCGCCGTCGAAGAAGGAGTAGAAATCCTCATCCTCTCTGACCGCGCTACTTCTGCTGAGCGAGTCCCCATCCCATCTGTTCTCGCGACAGGCTCCGTCCACCACCACCTAAATCGCTGCAAGAAGCGCCTCCGAGCTTCCATGGTCATCGATACCGGTGAAGCTCGCGACACCCATCAAATCGCTTGCCTCTTCGGCTTCGGTGCCACGGCAGTTTGCCCATACCTCGGTTACGCCACTACTCGTCAAGTCGTGGCAAATGACACCAAGGGCAAACTCGGTGACGTCTCTCCTGAGAAGGCGATGAAAAACTACCGGAAAGCGCTCGAAAAAGGCCTCCTCAAGATCATGTCCAAAATGGGCATCTCGGTTCTCAACTCCTATCAAGGGGCACAGATTTTCGAAGCTCTCGGAATTGGCAAAGAAGTCGTGGATTTCTCATTCACCGGTGTCCACAGCCGTATCGGCGGAGTGGGCTTCGCTGAAATTGCAGAAGAATCTCTCATTCGCCACCGCGCCGGTTGGGAAAGCGAGCCTGAAAAAAATGCCACCCTCGATCTCGGCGATCCCGGATATAACCGCTATCGTAAGTCTGGGGAAAGCCACGCTCTTACCACTGAGGTGATCAAGAACTTCCACACCTTCGTCCGCGATGGGAAGAAGGAAGACTACGATGATTACGTCAAAGTCACCCTTGAGAATGACCCGATCACGATCAAAGACATCATCGAGTTCCAGCCGAAGGACGCTATCTCAATCGACCAAGTCGAGCCTGCAGAAGACATCGTAAAGCGTTTCACCACCGCCGCGATGTCCATGGGTGCGCTTTCTCCAGAAGCTCACGAGACTCTCGCCATCGCAATGAACCGCCTCGGTGGAAAGTCCGACTCCGGTGAGGGCGGCGAAGACCCACGTCGTTTCCAGCCATACTGGAATGGCGATCACGCTCGCTCTGCCATTAAGCAGGTCGCCTCTGGCCGCTTCGGGGTTTCCGCTTACTACCTCGTCAACTGCGACGAGCTGGAAATCAAAATGGCGCAAGGGGCCAAGCCCGGCGAAGGTGGTCAGCTTCCCGGTCACAAGGTCAACGCGCTCATCGCTCGCCTGCGCAACACGCAGCCCGGTGTCCAACTCATCTCCCCTCCTCCGCACCACGATATTTACTCCATCGAGGATCTCGCCCAGCTCATTCACGACCTCAAGGAAGTAAATCCAAAGGCCAAGGTCACGGTGAAGCTTGTTGCTGAGTCTGGAGTTGGAACGATTGCCTCAGGTGTCGCCAAAGCTTCCGCCGATAACATCCTGATCTCTGGTCACGATGGCGGAACGGCAGCCTCCCCGCTCTCTTCCACTAAGCACGCAGGACTCCCATGGGAGCTCGGGATTTCCGAAGCCCACCAAGTCCTCATGCTCAACAACCTGCGCAACCTTGTCACCCTTCGGACTGACGGCGGTCTCCGCACTGGTCGCGATGTCATCATCGCCGCCATCCTTGGAGCCGAGCAGATGAACTTCGGAACCATCGCCATGATTGCCATGGGTTGCGTTTACGTCCGTAAATGCCACCTCAACAACTGCCCGGTTGGCGTTGCTACCACCGACCCAAAATGGCGCGCCAAATTCAAAGGCACTCCCGACCATGTTGTCAACTTCATGATGGGCGTTGCCGAGGAAGCGCGCGAAATTATGGCGTCACTCGGAGTGACGAAACTCGATGACCTTATTGGACGACCCGCTGAATTCCTCGCCCAACGCGAAGTCCCCGATCATCCAAAGGCCAACACCATCGATCTTTCCGCCGTCCTTGCTGACAAATCTGCTCCTGAGCTTATCCGCACCTGCACCTCTGATCATAACGATGGCATTCACAAGCCCGCGCTTGATTTAGAAATCCTGAAAGACATCGCCGCTCACACTGAGAGCGCTGAGGGTGAAAATCCCTGCCTCGCTCTCATGGACCGCGCGCCATTCAGCAAGGAATACGAAGTCGTCAACACCGACCGAAACATCGGAACTCGGACCGCAGGTCGCGTTGCGGAGGTCTATAAGAACGACGGCCTTCCAAAGGACACCATCGATCTCACCTTCCGCGGTTCCGCGGGACAATCCTTCGGAACCTTCCTCTGCTCCGGCATCAAGCTCACCCTCATCGGTGAAGGAAATGACTACGTCGGAAAAGGCATGGCCGGTGGTGAAATCATCGTCCGCCCACCGAGCGAAATCTCAGGCGACTTCGAAGCCGCCAGGAACTCTATCGTCGGAAACACCTGCCTCTACGGAGCCACCAACGGCCGACTCTTCGTGAACGGTCGCGCTGGTGAGCGCTTCTGCGTGCGGAACTCTGGTTCCACTGCAGTCTGTGAAGGCGTCGGTGACCACGGTTGCGAATACATGACCAACGGCCTCGCCGTCATCCTTGGTCTCACCGGGAAAAACTTCGGCGCCGGCATGTCGGGTGGAACCGCTTACGTCTATGACATCGACGGTAAGTTCCAGTCCCGTCTTAACACTGAGATGGTCGTCGCTCTCCCCGTGAAACGCGAGCAAGACAAAGCTGAGCTCAAAGCACAGATCGAACTCCACCTTGAGAAAACCGACTCGCCTCGCGCGAAAGACATTCTCGAGAACTGGGAAGCGACTCTTCCAAAGCTCATCCGAGTCATCGCCAAAGAGAAATACGACCTCGAGCTCGCCGAACAGCAGCACGAAGATGCCGACGGCGTCATGGCAAACTAGAAAGACTTTAACTAAAGCTCTCAAAAGCGGGTCCGGAGACGGCCCCGCTTTTTTAAGGGTCAAAAAAAACCTCCGCCCTGTGGTCGGGTGAAGGTTTTGAAATGAACGAGGTCGCAATAACCTAGTAAACGTCGCGAGCGTAGCGCTTCTCTTTCTTGAGTTGCTTGAAATATTCGACTGCTGCTTCCTTGCTCATACCACCGTGCTCTTGAGCGATGGTGTGCAAAGCGCTATCGACATCTTTTGCCATCCGTGAAGCGTCTCCACAGACGTAGAAGTAACCGCCACCTTGGAGCCAGCTCCAAAGATCTGCACCACTTTCGAGCATGCGATCTTGCACGTAAACTTTCTCCGCTTGGTCACGAGAGAATGCGAGGTCGAGCTTATGAACGACACCCTCTTTTTGCATCGCGGTGATTTCTTCTTCGTAGATAAAATCTGTCGCAGCATGAGGGTTACCGAAAAAGAGCCAATTTCGTCCTGGCGCCTTGGTCGCTTTTCGCTCTTCGAGGAAAGCTCGGAAAGGAGCAACCCCCGTTCCAGGACCAACCATAATGACGTCCTTGGAAAGATCTTCAGGCAAACGGAAGGCCTTGTTTTTATGGACAAAGACGCCTGGAAGCTCTTCTCCCATCCGATCAGCGAAGTAGGTCGAACAAACTCCACCGCGTTGGCGGCCGTGAGATTCGTAACGAACCACCGCAACGGTCAGATGAACTTCACCAGGGTGTGCCTGAGGGCTAGATGCGATTGAGTAGAGACGTGGCTGAAGCTTTTTAAGCACTCCGACAAACTCCTCTGCATCTGCAAAGTCGGCAGGATGATCAATAATGAGATCAATAAGCTCACGGCCCCAGCAATAGTCTTCAAAATCTTGCTTTTCTCCCCCTTCAACAAGCGCGCGAAGGAAAGGCGAACCAGAAGAGGCCTGCCATTTCGTGATCAGAGCCTTGTTGAGACTACGGACATCATAAGAAGAAATGAGAGCATCACGAAGAGAAGCTTCCCCACCTTTTGGAAGCGGAACCTCTTCGGTCGGCTTGAAGGGAAGGTTCTCGATGATCTCATCCACGATCTCGACGGGGTTATGAGAGAACACGCTGAGCGCATCACCGGTCTCGTATTCGAGACC
>JBDNAW010000072.1:0-12697 GCA_039768255.1 Akkermansiaceae bacterium
CGCCATCGAAATCTTCGAGTGAGTCATCAGTGCCATTACCATCGGTATCGCCGATCATAGGATCTGAGACGCCCCAAGAGACTTCTTCGCCGTCACTGAGAGCATCTCCATCGGTATCGTCTAGGAATGGTTCAGTCCCTGTTAACGTGACTTCATCGAAGTTGCTGATTCCGTCGCCGTCAAAATCGGCGGCTCCCGCATCACCATTTGGCACTGGGAGATCGGTAAATTTAAGACGAAAGAACATTTGATTTGGGCTCGATGGGCTTGAGACATTTAGCCCTTGTATGGATCCATCACCGTAGAACACATCGGGGGCGTATGTCCATGTCTGAAGATCGTCGGAGACTTCTAAGAAGTATGTGCGTCCGACCACCGAGCGCCAAGTGACGACCCAAGTATTAGCTGTTGCTCCATCCGAGACCTGTGGAGCAGCTTGCTGAGCATGAGAAGGCCCCAAAGAGATGAAGAGCCCGAGGACCGTGAAGAGATGGAAGGCGGAATTCTTCATTGGTGCTCTTTTTGTGAAGGTTCAAGATTCCAGAAGTTTAAGATGAGATCTTTCTTTTTAGCCTTGGGGCGAATTTGAGAGAGGGCGGCTTTTTCCATGCTGGCGGCACGGGCCGCCTTTAGTTTCACCTTTTCGCGATCATAATGATGGTGAAGGGCCGCGAGAAACTTAAGAGCGGAGTCGTTAGTTGGGCTGGATTCTAACAACTTGTAAGATGCACCTGTGTCCGGATCACTGAGGAGTGGAATTTTAGGATTTTTTAATCTAAGAGTCTTTAAACCAAGAGCTTGCATGTCTTTGGTTTCAGAGAAGAGCAGGAAATGGTATTTGGTGTCGCCTGCTTCAATCGTGGAGGTTGCTTCAAAGAGTTTCCAATCGAGATTTGACCATGCCTGACATTGAACTGGTTGTTCTACGCCAGTTTCCCACCAAGTGATCAAACTCCCTACATCAGACACCGTTTGAGTTTGAATGACAAAGCTTCGGCTCACCTGATCAACGAGATCATGCGGTATTTTTTTCTGAGAATGAGTTTTGGTCTGAATTGGCTGCTGTTCGAAAGTAGCGAGGCATTGCACTCGCTTGACTGTGATGGCTCTTCCGTTCTTGTTATGCGTTAAGGTCTGAAGGACTTGGAGCTTAGGAGTAGGCTTGAGCGCTTGATGAGTTTGTGGAGTGGGTTCTTTCTCCAGCTTTTGTGCCTGCAAAGTTAGGCAAACACTTCCGGTGAGTGCAAAAAATATCAATGATTCTAAATAATTAGAGAGTTTCTTCATATTTAATTAGTGAATATCTCTTTTTTTTGTGATGAGTCAAACATTAATGGATTAAAAAAATGTTTGAGTGGAAGATGATGTTGCCCCTCGGTGGATAGAATCGACGATCAATTCCACGGTATTCGGCTTGCTCAAGGTCTCCGGTGGATTGACGCACTAGGATGAGTGGCGTCAGCCAGTTTCAATCGCCGAGATCGTCCAGTCGGCGTGCTCTTGAAGGGGGGGAGCTGAGTGGCCCGCTAAGGGGCGTGGGAAGCGCTCGTGCTTAATGCGCTTGATTGGGCTTGGGTATCTTCAAGTGAGCTGAAGATGTTGAGGGCTCTTTGCAGCGTCCGCGTATCATCTTCGCAGGGCCTGGGAGGCCTACTACTCTTTGCCAATCGTGACCATGATCGCGCGGTGGTCGGAGGCGTCGAAGAAGTTGATGGGATCGACAATATAGCACTTTTTGAAGCGCATCTCGGGCTTCATCGCGCGGGAGAAGAAGACGTAGTCGAAGCGGGCATACTGCTGTTGGTAGCTCCAGTAGTGGGTCCAGACTTCCCCGCGTGAATCTTTGGCCCAGACGTCGTCGAGGAATTCGTCGGATTTCTGATTTCCGTGAATTGCTTTGATGGGAGCGTTTCCTTTGGTCTCATTCATGTCACCGTAAACGATGAGTCGAGCTTGCGAGTTTTCCTTGAGGATGGCGTCGCAATGTTTCCGCAGATGCATCGCCTCATTGAGGCGCATCATTGCTTGGTCTGCGCCTTCGATTTCGCGCTTCGACTTGAGGTGGACGCCGATGAAGTGAGTGGGACCACCGGGGAGGTCGATGGTGACGTCGAGGATCCCACGGCTCATTTTAAATTCCTGTCCTTCGAGCTCGTAGGGGAGGTCGTCGGCAGAATTTCGAGCGGTGATCGGGAGGCGGGAAAGAACGGCGAGGCGGCGAGTAGGATCGGCTCCGCCAGCGTGTTCAAGGTGAGGGAGATCGAGGCCTGCTTTTTTGAGGCGGGATTGAAGATCGAGAAGGTCATCCATCGTCCCGATTTCACAAAGCCCGAGGACGTCAGGTTTTTCGGTGATGATTTGTGCGATGAGCGCCGAGATTTCTTTTTCGGGCTTACTACTCGTCTGGCGGCCGCCGCCACGAATGTAGCGCTCCATGGTGAGGTAGTTTTTGATGTTAAAAGAAAGAAAGCGGGTTTCGCCTTCAGCCGCGACCTTGGATCGGGGGGTGTTTTCTTGCTCAGGCTCGGTTGCGTTGCTAGCGGTTTCGGCGGAGTTTGGTGTTTCCTCAACCTCGGAGACTGAGGTGTTCTGATCCTCCTTTTTGCAAGAAGTGAGCGAGCTGAGCGCGAACAAGAAAAACGCTCCGAGGATGATCTGCGGAGCGTTACGGAAAGAGTGAGACGCGGTAGAGAGCATTAGCTTTCGCGGGCAGCTGTTCCTTCAGGCTTCTTGGTGCTGATTTCTTCTTCAGCTTCATCCGCGCCTTTGCGGATTTCGTCTTCGAATTCCTCACGGGCTTTGCGGAATTCACCGACGCTCTTGCCAACACCGCGAGCGAGTTGGGGAAGTTTCTTAGCTCCGAAAAGAAGAAGGAGGATCAAGAAAATGAGAACCATTTCTTGAGTTCCGAGAGTGCCGAGGAAGGCGATTGGCGTGTTCATGTGAGGAATCTAATGGGGTTATGCGAGCTTAGCAAGAGATGAAACGTGCCACGTGAGGGTGACATTTCATGAAATCTCGCCTCGCGCGGGTGCTTGAGGGGTGTTTTTCTTCATCCGTGAGCTTGCCGGTGCATGAAGTTGAGGGGGAGATTCGCGCTGCGGTGCGTGAGGAACAAGGCCGGCTGCTGTTGAAAGCGCCTACCGGGTCGGGAAAATCGACTACCGTTCCGGGAATGGTGCGAGATGAGGTGAAAGGGCGCGTCTTGGTCGTTCAGCCACGCCGGATGGCGGCGCGCTTACTCGCGGAATATGTCGCGACACGAGAGGGAACCCGCTGTGGCGGAGGAGTGGGGTATGCGGTGCGCTTTGAGAGCCGCTTCGGAAAAGAGACCGAGATTTTGTATCTCACTGATGGTGTGTTACAGCGGATGTTGCTCGACGACCCGGAGCTGAACGGGGTGGGGGCGGTGATTTTTGATGAATTCCATGAGCGGCGTTTGGCCTCGGATTTAGCGGTGGGACGGGTTTTGGATTTGCAGGAAAGTTTACGGCCCGATCTGCGAGTGGTGGTGATGTCGGCGACTTTAGAAATCGGTGGGCTCAAGGAATACCTCGAGCCCTGTGAAGTGGTCGCAGCGGGGGGGCGGTTGTTTCCGGTCGAGATCGAGCACAAGGGGACGGCGCAGGTGACGACTCGGCGACCGCAGCAGAATCAAGAAGTGTGGGATCGGGTGGGACGCGCGGTGCGTGGGGAGATCGATGAACTTGGCCCGGGCGATCGCATTTTGGTTTTTCTGCCGGGGATGTTTGAGATTCGAAGATGCGAGCGCTTGCTCAATGAAGCGGGCTGGATGCGGGGATGGGAAATTGCGACTCTTTATTCTGCGCTCAATCCCAAAATGCAGCGTGCCGCGATTCAGCGGGATGATTCCAAGCGCGTGATTCTTGCGACCAATGTCGCCGAGACGTCCGTCACTATTGAGGGGGTGAAAGTGGTGGTGGATTCAGGTTTGGCGAGGCAATCGCAGTATGATGCGAACCGTGGGTTTGATTCGCTCCGCGTCGTAAAGATTTCACAAGCCGCCGCCGAACAACGCGCTGGTCGTGCGGGCCGGACGGGGCCGGGTAAGTGTGTGAGGCTGTGGAGTGAATCCGACCATCGTGGGAGAGAGGAATTCGAAGTGCCGGAGGTGCGGCGGGTTGATCTCGCGGAAGCGGCTTTGTTTTTAAAACGGCTCGGGACGGGGGATCTCGGAGAATTTCGTTGGCTCGACCAGCCGGAAGAGCATCGCAAGAAGGAGGCGCAAAATTTGTTAGCGCAGCTCGGAGCGGTGTCGAAAGATGGTGGGCTGAGCGATCTCGGCGAGGAAATGGCGCGCTTTCCAATGCATCCACGCTTGGCTCGCATGGTTCTCGCGGGAGCGGAATTCGGCTGTCTGGGTGAGGTGCTTTTTGTGGCTGCTTGTGTGCAGGGCGAGGGGGTTTTTCAGAGAGGGGATCGTGGGACGAAATGGGCAGAATTTTTAGAAGGAGAGCCCGGTTGGGTGAATGATTTTGGAGGGGAATGGCTCGCGCTCTTGGCCGCGCAGCAGGCGGATTTTAATCTGCGCACCTGCACCACCCTGGGTGTGCTGGCGCGAGGAGCGCGGGAGACGTGGAAGAGTTTTCAGCAGTTTGCCCAAACGATGGTGAAACGAGGCGCGACGGTGAAGGAACCGGATTTCCGACAACGTGGCGAAGCCTGTGCGCGGGCGCTTCTGCTCGCCTTTGGAGATCGGCTTGCGGTGCGACGAGACAGCGGGACTTCGGTCTGTGATGTCATCGGGAAACGGCGAGGTAAGATGGATGGGAAAAGTAGTGCGCGAGATGCTTCATTGTTTCTTGCCGTCGAGATGATGGAGGTGGAAGGACACGAGCGTGCGGTCCGGCTTTCGCGATGCGTGGCGATTGACGAGGCTTGGTTAGAGGAGTTTTTCCCCGGTGAGCTGAGCGAGGCGAGCGGGGTGATTTTCGACGAAGTGGCACGTCGAGTGGTGGCGGTGCGTCAGCGAACGTTTCGGGGTCTCGTGTTGGAAGAAAAACGGGGTGGCGAAGTGGACCCGAATCTCGCCGGTGAGCTTCTCGCCGAGCGGGTGATTGCGGGTGATTTAAAATTGAAGAAATGGGACCGCAAAGTGGATCGTTGGATTGCGCGGTTGTGTTTCCTGAGTGAAGCGATGCCCGAGCTCGACCTGCCGGGCTTCACTGAAGAAGATCGCGAGATGGCAATCGCGCAGATTTGTGCAGGCGCGGTGACGTTTAAAGAAGTGCGAGACCGTGAGCCGTGGCCGATTTTAAAAGAATGGCTCTCTGCTCCGCAAAAGGAGGCGCTGGACTCCTTCGCGCCCGAGAAAATTTCCTTGGCCAATGGCATCAACACACGGGTGAACTACGCCGCGGGATCAGCCCCGTGGATTGAAGAAAAGGTCCAGCGACTTTACGGAGTCGCAGAGACGCCAGTGATCGCCAATGGCCATCCGCTGGTGGTGAAGGTGCTCGCGCCGAACCAACGGCCTTGGCAAACCACTAGCGACTTGCCGGGATTTTGGGAACGGGGGTTTGCGCAGATGAAAAAAGACTTAGCGGGTCGATACCCCAAGCACGACTGGCGATAGGCGAAAAGTCGGCGCTCGATAAAGCAGACTAAGCGGTGGCGGGATTTTTGAGAGTGACAAGATTGTCCTGTTAGGAAAGAGTCTCCTTGTGAAGAAAATGTTGGCCCTCCTTCTAGGATTGCGACTCGGACTCTAGTCTGACGTCGCTCCTTAATCTGTGTTCTTTGGCCACTTTTCTTATTCTTCCGGTTTTGGAGAGTTACCCGTCCAGAGAGCAGGACTTTTGAAGCGAGAGCTACCGCCTTCTTCCCTCACTTGATCTGAGACGAATGAAAAACGACTCCATCTCCAAATACCGCCCCTTCCCAGCCGTCGCGCTGCCGGATCGGACTTGGCCCGACCGTGTCATCACTACCGCACCCTCATGGTGCTCGGTGGACCTCCGTGATGGCAATCAGGCTCTACCGATCCCGATGTCGGTGGAAGAAAAGCTGGAGATGTTCGACCTCCTCGTGAGCGTTGGGTTTAAGGAAATCGAGATTGGCTTTCCCTCGGCGAGCGATACCGAATTTGCCTTTATGCGTCGTCTCATTGAAGAGAATCGTATTCCGGAGGATGTCACCGTGCAGGTGCTGGTGCAGACGCGCCGTCATCTGATTGAGCGCACCTTCGAGGCGATCAAAGGGGCGAAGCGCGTGATTGTGCATATTTACAATTCCACTTCGACGCTCCAGCGACGAATCACCTTCAGTGATGCGTCGCGCGAGGACATTAAGCAGATCGCCGTCGATGGTGCGGAAGTGGTCAAAGAACTGGCCCCGACAATTCCTGAGACCGAAATCGTCTTGCAGTATTCCCCAGAATCCTTCTCGGATACCGAGCTCGATTTCGCGCTCGAATGTTGTGAAGCAGTCATCGATGTCTGGGAGCCGACTCCGGAGAAAAAGATCATTCTTAATTTGCCGGCGACCGTCGAGTGGACCACCCCAAATGTCCATGCCGATCAGATCGAGTGGATGTGTCGTCATATTTCAAAGCGCGATAGCGTCCTCATCTCTCTCCACACGCACAATGATCGTGGCACTGGAGTGGCGGCTACCGAGCTGGGCTTGATGGCGGGAGCGGATCGCGTCGAAGGCACTCTTTTTGGAAACGGTGAACGGACGGGGAATCTTGATATTGTGATCGTCGCGCTGAATATGAACAGTCATGGAATTGATACTGGCTTGGATTTCTCTGATCTCTCACGTCTGCGTGAAGTTTACGAGCGGACGACCCGGATGACGGTTCCCGATCGTCAGCCTTATGCAGGTGAGCTTGTCTTCACGGCGTTCTCGGGATCTCACCAAGATGCCATTAAGAAAGGGTTGGATCGTCGAGCAAAAGAGAATCCAGCGCACTGGGGTGTTCCTTATCTCACGATCGATCCTCATGATATTGGACGTTCCTACGAGGCGATTGTTCGGATCAATTCTCAGAGTGGAAAAGGCGGCGTGGCCTACATTCTCGATCAAGAGCATGGCTTCGATCTGCCGAAGACAATGCACCCGCAAGTCGGGAAGCGGGTCTATGATCTCGCTGATCAACGTGGCTCAGAGCTCTCCGCTGAAGAGGTGGGGGAAGTCTTCCTCGAAGAATTTGTGAACATCGCGACTGAGATGAAAATGATCAACTATGAATTAGACCACCAATCGGTAGGTCGAGGGGAAGTGCTGTGTCGCGCAGAGGTTGAGATCGCCGGTGAGATTCACAAAGTCGAAGGCACTGGAAACGGTCCGATCAACGGTTTTGTTTCGGCCTTAGATAAAGCGGGTCTTAAAGACTTTGTCCTTACTGATTACCGTTCACATGCGGTGCGTGGTGGATCAAGTTCTGACGCGGCTGCTTACGTGCAACTTCGTCATGATGATGGTCGAATCCTCTGGGGAGTCGGTGTTGATCCCAGCATCGAAATGGCCGGGCTCAATGCCCTTGTGAGTGCGTGGAATTTACTCAGGAAGTAATCCAAGTTTAGCAAGTTGCTGCGCCGCGGTCCCTGCGAAGTCCCGGTTTGCCGCTGGGCTGGCGGGTGAAGGGTGAAGGATTTTCCCGAGTTGGTGGCTGCCATCGCTGACAGAGGCAAGCTGCTTTTCGGCGAAGGCCCCAACGCCGATAAGATGAGTTGGTTCGAGAGCGGTGATGACTTTTGCGAGATGAGCGCGACAGGCTTCCTCGACGGGTGCCATACTCTCGCGTGTAAGTTTGTCAGGCGTGAGGTTTGCCCCAGTGTCCTTCATCCAAACGAGCGGGCAGAAATTGGTCACGAAGTGATTTTTGAAAAAGGCATTAGCCGTTCCGTGGATTTCTTTGAAGAGTCCCCAGAGTCGGCGACCAGAGACCTCTGAGCGCTCGCAATCGAATCCGGTGATGGGGCGTTTTGGGTGTTCGTGATCGGGTTTTGAAACAGGTCCGGAAATACCAATCCAATCGCGGACGTGAGAAATTTCACCAAAAGGAACGCCAGTTTGAGCCATGCCGTATGGGCCGGGGTTCATTCCGAGGAAGAGGATTTTCTTTTTCCCGCTTCCGCATTGCTCGAGGTAATCGCAATGTCTCTCCCAAGCATATTCGAGTGGGTTGTAGGTGATGTGAACGGGCTCGGGGAAGTTTAACCCTCGGAGTGATTTACGGAGTTCGTCAGCGGCTTGGATGAGAGGGTTCATGAATGACGTGAGGGTGAGATTAAGAGAGATGTTTAGGAATGATGATGTCGACGAGTTCGCCAGGCTGGTCACCGAAAGAGCTCCAGTGATCACATTGAAAATTCATCACGATGATTCCGCAGGTCGGGAGCTTAGCGAGCGGTTTCCCGAGAAGGCGGAGGTGCAGATCAGTCCACGTAGGATTATGCCCGATGAGAGCGGGAGCTTGGATCTCATTTGGCAGTTCGCGTAAGAAATGAACAATGCAACCGGGTGTTGCTCCGTAGAAGGAGTCGATGACTTCAGTTGATTCTTCAGGAAAGAGAAGCTCAGTCGTCATGCGGGTGCGCTTGGATGGACTGAGGAAAATTTGATCAGGTTGGTAATTCCGTTCTTTCATGGCCTTTTTGACAAGAGGCGCAGCGTGGAGGCCCTGCTCGTTGAGGGGGCGGTCGATATCGCGTAGCTCGGGGTGATCCCACGATGATTTTGCGTGCCGAATAAGAAAGAGGCGTTTCATGATCAGAATGCTTGAGGTGGATGATGGAAAATGGGAGGAATGGTGCGATGAAAATAGTTACGGCTTTGATGATGATGACGGCTTCGGCTCTGGCTGGCGAGTGGGTGAACCTGTTTGACGGGAAGACGATGAAGGGCTGGAACAATCAAGGGAATGCCAATTGGCACGTTGAAGAGGGCGCCTTGACTGCGAGTGAGGGAAAGGTCGGTCTTCTGACTTCGGCAAAGACTTACGAGAATTACGAACTGAAATTAGAATTCAAAGCCGCGATTGGTACGAATAGTGGAGTCTTTCTCAATACCGAAGCGAAGGTGAAAAATGAAGCGGTGGATTGCTATGAGATTAACATCGCCCCTCCGAGTAATGGCTTTCCGACAGGCAGCATTGTGAAGCATCACCTCATCAAGGGGCAGGGCGAGAAGAATGACTGGCGTAGCTATCATCTCAAAGTGAACAAAGGAGAGGTGACTATAATTTTGGATGGAAAGAAGTTAGTCACATATCAGGCGAAGAATCCCCGCGGAGCTGGTTTGATCGGCTTGCAGAAGAATGCAGGGAAGATTCAGTTCCGGAACCTTCAGGTGAAGGAGCTTTAGAAAGACGGTATTGACAGGGTGAGGAAGACTGAATTGGGGGCTCTGATTCTAAATCCGCATCTTTTATGGGCGAGTTGTGTTTAGAAATCGGAAGTTTCTGAATTCTTGAGTTTGTTTGATGGTGCAACAGGGTGAACCTGATTGGTTTTTCGATTTTCTTCCGTCGTTTCAGTCAGAGTCTTGTTTTTATGATCAAGAGCCACGATGACTTTAACACACTGGGCACTGGTTAATTTGGGTGAAGAAGTCGTTTCCTTTGTCATCGACGAGGATGAAAGCGGGGAAGTTTTCGACTTTAATTTTCCATACCGCTTCCATGCCGAGCTCGGGGAAGTCGACGACCTCTTGAGACTTGATGTGTTCTTTCGCTAAGAGGGCCGCAGGGCCGCCCGCGGATCCGAGATAAAAGCCGCCGTGCTTTTTGCAGGCGTCAGTGACCATTTGGGAACGATTGCCTTTCGCGAGCATAACCATGGAGGCTCCGTTTTCCTGAAAGAGATCAACGTAAGGATCCATGCGACCCGCAGTAGTGGGGCCGAAGGATCCGGAGGCCATCCCCTCGGGAGTCTTGGCAGGTCCGGCATAGTAGACAGGGTAGTCTTTGAAGTATTCTGGGAAGTGACCTTTGGCTTCGAGGATTTCCTTGAGCTTCGCGTGGGCGATATCGCGTGCGACGATGATGGTTCCGGAGAGAGAAACCGCGGTGGTGACGGGATATTTCGAAAGAGTGGCGAGGGTGGATTCCATCCCTTGATCGAGGTCGATCTCGACGCCTTTGAATTTCCAGTCGCGATATTCTTCCGGAATGAAACGGCCTGGATTCTCTTCAAGTTTTTCGAGGAAGATTCCCGCTTTAGTGATCTTTGCCTTGGCCTGACGATCCGCGGAGCAAGAAACGCCAAGTCCAACGGGGCAGGAGGCTCCGTGACGAGGAAGGCGGATGACGCGGACATCGTGCGCGAAGTATTTTCCACCGAATTGAGCCCCGATGCCGATCTTGCGTGCGGCTTCGAGAAGCTGGGCTTCCATTGCAAGATCGCGGAAGGCTTGGCCGTGCTCGTTTCCTTCGGTGGGGAGTTCGTCAAGGTAGCGCGCAGAAGCGAGTTTGACCGTCTTCATGCAGGTCTCGGCAGAAGTTCCGCCAATGACGAAGGCGAGGTGGTAGGGAGGGCAGGCGGAGGTGCCGATGGATCGCATTTTTTCAATGCAGAACTCCATGAGGCTTTCGGGATTGAGGAGAGATTTCGTCTGTTGATAAAGAAAGGACTTGTTGGCAGAGCCGCCGCCTTTGGTCATGAAGAGGAACTTGTAGGCATCACCGGGCGTGGCGAAGAGATCGATCTGCGCGGGAAGGTTCGTCTTGGTATTGACCTCTTTATACATGTCGAGCGGTGAGACTTGTGAGTAGCGGAGGTTTTCTTCTTGGTAGGTTTTGTGAATGCCAGCTGAGAGGGCTTCGGCATCATCGCCGCTGGTCCAGACTTGTTGGCCTTTTTTACCGAGGACAATAGCGGTGCCGGTGTCTTGGCAGCCAGGAAGGATTCCGCGCGCGGCGATCTCGGCATTTTTGAGAAGCATGAGCGCGACCATGCGGTCGTTTTCGGTCGCTTCGGGATCGTCGAGAATCTGGGCAACCTGTTCGAGGTGGGAGGTGCGGAGACGGAATGAGACCGCTTTGATCGCTTCGTTGGAGAGAAGTCTCAGGCCTTCGGGGTCGATTTTGAGAATTTCCTGGCCCTCAAATTCGGAAACGGAAACGAAGTCGCCTGTGAGCTTTTCGTATTCGGTTTGATCGGGGCCAAGGGGGAAGGGATCTTGGTAATGAAAAATGGACATGGTAGTGGAATTTTAAATCCTAGCGGCTATCGGTCTGGGAGTTCGCGACCTTCGTCGATATCGATGTAGTCGAGGAAGGTGATGATGTCTTCGCGGTCTGTTTTAGGGTCTTCTTTTTTGCGCTCAGCGAGGCGCTTGCTCATGAAATCTTGAAAGCCGAGGTTGCGGACGTAGGAGTTAAACCAAGCGAGCTCGAATTCGGGGCGGGTGATGCCATTTTGGCGAGCCCAGACGAGGGCGTTTTCGTCGGTGGCTCCGGCAATGATTTGGGCTTTTAGATCGTTGTAATCAACGCCGAGGAATTGGCAGGTCCAGAGGTCCATTGCTTTTCCGAGGTTGGCATGAAAATCGGGATGTAAGGTTCCCGCGTGCATTTTACGGACCTTATCACAGAGGCGAGGCAGGTAGATGATTCCCTCGATCTCATCACGAGCGGAGCGGGGGACTTGGTATTCTTTGGACATGAAGAAATGAAAGCCCGTATCCGGGATTTCTCCAGTTCAAAGAATGGGAAGTGGAGATGTTTATTTTCATGAAGAGCTCACGCGATCATGGTGGCGCTTTTAAAGGTCTATTTTTGTTCGGTCTTGATGATCGTTCGGTGGGGTGGGATGCTTAGGACATGATCGATATGTTAGTGCGGCTTTATGATTTACCGAAATCGGCGGAGCTTTATCAAAAAGTAGAAGCGGAGGGGATTATTCTCCGCCGCCCGGGTGTTTATGAAAAACACTTGGTGGCTGACTTTGTGCGCGAGCATTTTTCACCGAAATGGGTCAGTGAGGTGGAAGTAGCAATGACACGACAGCCGGTGACTTGCTTGATCGCGACGCGGGATAAGGAGATTCTTGGATTCGCCTGCTACGATACGACGAATAAAGCATTCTTTGGCCCGACGGGAGTTGCGGAAGCGGCTCGGGGCACGGGAATTGGGAAGGTGCTTCTATTAAAGTCACTCGAGGGTTTGCAGAGTCTTGGTTATGCTTATGGCTTCATCGGCGGTGTGGGGCCGAAGGAATTTTACGCGAAGGCAGTAGGTGCAGTTGAAATTGCAGGTAGCGATCCTGGGATTTACGTGGACATTCTCCCTGAACCACCCAACGAGTAATTCCAGTGACCGGACAAGACCCGAACTTTGTAAAAGGCGCTTTTTCTAAAATCGCCGATCGCTACGTGCTGACGAATCATATTCTGAGTGCTGGGACTGATATTCTGTGGCGTAAAAAAGTGGGGCGGATGGTAAAGGCTTGGGAGCCAGAAAATATCCTCGATGTCGCTACGGGGACCGGGGATTTGGCTCTGGAAATTCAACGACGATGCCCTGAGGCAAAAATGCTCGGAACGGATTTCTGTCCTGAGATGCTCGCGCATGCGACCACAGCTGGGGTGAGGGAGACGGAGGTTGCGGATGCGATGAACTTGCGGTTCGACGATGGCGAGTTCGACCTCGTGACAGCGGCCTTTGGGCTACGAAATATGTCGAATTGGGCAGATGCGGTGAAGGAAATGAGTCGGGTGATCGCTCCGA
>JBDNAW010000073.1:0-4482 GCA_039768255.1 Akkermansiaceae bacterium
ATGCAATGGGCGTATCGGAGTCGGAAGTCATTGAATTGAAGTTATCAGAAGCTAACACGGCCGCCGAAAAGGGCGACCGTGTTTTATAAGAGAACGTTGAGAATGGTGATTATTTCCCTTTTTTCTCAAGTTCTTTGAGCTTGTTGAGGATGTCTTCTGGAATATCGTCTGGAAGTTGATTCGCCCCGAGTCCGAGCTTGGCGGCTGGGGTTTCTGGGAGAACCTCATCGACGATGAAACCGGAGTCCACTGCGATTTGATTGGCACTAGCCTGCTCGCTTGAGAGGGCGGACGTTTTCACGCCGAAGTCAACGAAGTCGGCAAAAGTAAGGCCCGGAAGCAGGGCGAGGAGAGGTAAGATCTTTTTCATGATTAGTTTTTTGAATTGAGAGCGCCACACATTACAGCGGGGCCGTTCATTCATTTATCGTTATTTTCTGCCGCTGTTGGGGAAAATGGAATGATGAAGCGTTGGAATGGGATGAAATGGGGGTGTGTAGGGATGGCATGGGGTAATCCGAGTAACGAAACCGCCTTAGCTGTTGGTCAAAGCTTGCTTGATCCAATATTCGCGGCTGTCGAGCTTCTCATCTAGAATTGATTTGTCAGAACGAGCTGCTTCTTGGGGAAGTTCCGTAAACTCGTGGTAAGCGTGCCAGCCTAGGAACTCGATATTCTGTGTGTCAGCTGGGATCACAGAACCATCGATGATTACGTAACGAACCCCAACTTTTACGTCCCGAGTAAACGCTTTCATTTCTTCAATCCAAGAGGCTACGTTTTCATCTGTGTGCTCTTTGCTCAAACGCTTTGTGATGTCTGCACGGGCAAGGTCTTCCCAGGTTCCTTGTATCTCAACACCTTCAGCAAAAGTGAAGGCCTTTCGGCAGGTGACACAGGTAAACAGCCAGCCACAGCCACACCAGGGGCAGTCCATTTGAGCGGGAAAGGTGATACGCCCGTCGCCGCATGAGCAAAACGAAATCACGTCGTCATTCGCTTTTTTGAGGTAGGTAATTTTCATTTGTGTGAATGTAATGAATTTCACAGCTGGTTTCAATCCGGAGAAGTGAGGATGAATCAGACACTCTCTGGGAGCCTTCGCATATTTCTGGGTAAGACCATAATCCTCCTGGTCACATCGTTCCGATGTTCGTAATTCTATCGTATGCGAAAGCCGGATGGCATCTACGAAGAACTGCTTACTCAGAAACTGCTTTCTCAGCTGGATCAGCTTGATTCTGATACCATTCAGTTTAGCTCGTTAGAGGATAAGTTGCTACCGGATTACCTTACGCGGAGTTTACAGGGGCATATTCGAAAAAGCCTCTTAAGCGTTCGTTCGAAAGAGGATCGTTATCGGCTGGCAAATCAGGTTCTCAATACACTTTTGAGTGAATCTGAAATGGTAGAGTCGGGAGATGTTTTCATCACGAAGGACGAAAATCTGCTCACTGAAATCAGACCTATCGAATCTGAAAAATTGCCTCGCCCTACTGTTCCGCTTTCTTTCTCCAGCCTTTTCACGGGTTCCAGTGGAAGTCCCCAGTTGGGTAAAGAGCTTGAGCTAGAATTTGAAACGGCTGATCGAATCGATCTTCTCGTTTCTTTTGTCAAAAATTCAGGCCTGAATTTGATTCTTCCGGCTCTTAAAAAGTTCACCACGCGCGGTGGAGAGCTGCGGTTAATCACGACGACTTACATGGGCGCTTCTGATCCTACGGCCATCGAAAAACTAAGCCAGTTAAGTAATACAGAGATTAAAGTCAGCTATGACACCCGCTCTTCACGTCTTCACGCGAAAGCTTATTTTATCCATCGGGACTCTGGCCTTTCTTCAGTCTATATAGGCTCGGCGAATATTTCTCGCGCAGCAATCACTGAAGGTCTTGAGTGGACCTTGAAAATTCCTGCGCCGGAACTTCCTGATCTTTTCCGCCGCTGCGAAGCGGAGTTCGAAAGCTACTGGGAGTCTGACGCTTTTAGAGCTTACGAGCGTGGTGATCTCGAAAAATTCACGAAAGCCAGCAAAGCAGAAGTTCAGCAATTTAAGGGATCGACGGCTTTGACGATCTTCGATCTGGAGCCACGAGACTACCAACAAGCGGTTTTGGATAATCTTAGGGTTGCGCGCGAACAACTTGGGCATTTTCGAAACCTAGTGGTTGCTGCTACCGGAACGGGTAAGACGATGATGGCGGCCTTTGATTATCAAAATCAATGTCGCCCAAATGAGCCTTTGCCGAAGCTGCTCTTTCTCGTGCATCGAAAGGAAATTTTGAACCAAGCCCAAGCGACGTTTCGTCAAGTGCTAGCAGATGGAAACTTTGGCGACCTTCTGGTCGATGGCTCGCAGCCGAGTTCTCATGATCACCTCTTTTGTTCTGTTGCGAGCTTCAATTCTCGCAGGCTGCATGAGTCTTTCTCTGCTGAGCATTGGGAAATGGTGATTCTCGACGAGGCTCATCATGCCGAAGCTCGCTCTTATCGCACGATTGTAGAGAAGCTAAAGCCACGTATTTTACTCGGGCTCACCGCGACTCCGGAGCGAAGCGATGGTGTAAGTGTAGCGAAAGATTTTGATGCACCCTTAGCCGCTGAAATTCGTCTTCCGGACGCTTTAGACAAACGGCTGCTCTGTCCGTTTCATTACTATGCTATCAGTGATAATGTTGACCTTTCCGGCCTTCAGTGGAAGCGAGGACGTTATGAGACTTCAGAGCTCGAAAATATCCTTACAGGGAATGATGCACGCGTGGCGCTCATTTTGAAAAAACTCGTCGAATATCTACCTTCGCCAGTTCTGCAAGGAGAGTTCGACTCTGGGCACGTGAAAGGGCTCGGGTTTTGCGTTTCTAAAAAACATGCCCGCTACATGGCTGAAAAATTTACTGAAGCGGGGGTTCCCTCGATGAGTCTCGATGCGGATACACGCGCAGATGAGCGTGAAGCAGCTCGGCAACGACTTTTGCGTGGAGAGCTTAATTTTATCTTCGTCGTTGATCTCTATAACGAGGGTGTTGATCTCCCTGCAATTAACACGGTGCTGTTCCTTCGGCCCACCGAGAGCCACGTGATTTATCTTCAGCAGTTTGGTCGAGGATTGCGCCTCGATAAAAGTAAGGAGCAACTCATCGTTCTCGATTTTATCGGAAAATCTCGTCGTGAATTCCGTTTCGATCTGCGCCTCAGCTCCCTTTTGCCCGGGAAACGGAACGATCTCATGAAAGAAATCGAACACGGGTTCCCTCATCTGCCTGCGGGGTGCTACATCAATTTTGAAAAGGCTGCAAAAGAACGGATTTTTGAAAATATTCGTCAAACTTATCGCAATATTGACCTCAGAACCATCGAAGCATTTAGTCAATGGCGAGGTGAAGAAGCTCCAACGTTTTTGGAATTCATCAACGCAACAGAGGAAGACTCTGTGACGCTTTTGACGCGGCGTTCTTGGAGTGCTTGGAAAGAGATGGCTGGCTTTTTGGTAGAAGCAGAAAATGAATCAAAGGCGCCGGAACAGAATGCTCAAGTTCGACTGAGCCTTGTAAATGCTCCTCGTTATTTAGCACTCATCGACAAAGTGCTTACAGGGCCCGAAGGACAGCTTTCGGAGCTCGTGAATGATGCTTACGCGGTTTCTCTCTATTTCCTCCTCTGGAATAAAAAATCAGCTGATCTAGGGTTTGCTAGCGTCAAAGAAGCATTTCATGCGCTTCATCAAAATCCGCGGTCGTTGTCAGATTTGAGAGAGATTTTAGAATTCGCAAAATCAAGAGCAACCGCCACCACGCTTCCCGAAGATCGAGTGAAATATCCTCTAGAACTCCATGGGGTTTATTCGAGGCAGGAAATTTTTGCCGCTTTTGGAAAGGCGCTTCCCCAAAAGCCTTCTTCAAATCGTGAGGGGGTGATGCATATGAATGAACTCAATGCTTCCTTGCACCTATTTACCTTCAAAAAGACTGAGCAATTCTTTTCTGAAACGACGAGCTATCGTGATTATCCAATTTCGCAAAAGCTGATTCATTGGGAAACTCAGTCGAATACGACACAGGAATCACCAGTTGGTCAGCGTTATTTATCTCAGCGAGAAACGGACTATCGCGTGTTCTTGTTTGCTCGAATTGAAAATAAAATGGGGAAACTGGCGAGTCCGTTGGTCTTTCTTGGTCCCGCGAATCTTGTTTCGGCAAAGGGAAATAAGCCCATCGAAATGGTTTGGGAGCTAGAGCATGCGATGCCTTACGAGTTCTTTATTGAGGCGAAACGTGCAGCTGGGGTTTAGTCGGAAGACATCGCCGCTTGGATATTTTTAAGCAATTGGGTGAAGGGGGGATTCGGCACCGGTTGTGAGGGTGGCGATGTTGAAGCGGAATTAGGCCAGCACACCACGAGCCTTGAGATTATTCAAGCGGCGGGCGGTCTCGATGAGACCGTCGATCATGACTTGGGTGTAGTCGCGGCCGTCGGTGGTATCAATGC
>JBDNAW010000074.1:0-86595 GCA_039768255.1 Akkermansiaceae bacterium
CGTCGGTGAGGGCGGAGTCGATCTTGAGGGCGATGTCGCCCTGCTTGGCATGCTGCTGGATGTAGGACCAGCGGGAGGTCTCCGGCAGGTAGAAGACGTTCTGCATGGTGTAGAACTCGACCATGTCGAGGTAGTCGTCCTTGCCCTCGGCCACGAGCTCGGCCCGTCGCTCCTCGAACTTGTCGGAGACGAACTTGAGGAAGATCAGCGAGAGGACGACGTGCTTGTATTCCGAGGACTCGACGGAGCCGCGAAGCTTGTTGGCGGTGTCCCAGAGGGTTTCTTCGAAGGATTTCTTCGGTTTCTTGGCGGCCTTGCGGGCTGATTTCTTTTGAGGGGGCATAAATATTCTTAGAGGAAACTATCAGGTTGATAGATGAGGGAAAAGAAAAAGCCCGCCTTTTGAGGGGCGGGCTTTTGGGAGATGATTTGCGACGCTCATAGAGCGACGCTACAGTTCAGGTGAAGAGGGGGTTGCTGAGTTCCTCCGAACTCACCCTGCGGGCTGCCCTTCCGGGCAGGCTGTCTCGCTCCGCTCTGCTCATTCTTCAACCATCATTTGCTTACGCAAATAATGGCTTCATGTGGCGGTCGAGGAGGTTACCGGTGACGCACTTGGAGATGACTTGGTCGTTGGCCTTGAGGGCATCGAGGTAGCGGTCGCCCATTTGGGCGGCGATTTTGAAGCCGACGTGGAGGAGTTGGCGGACGTTGGCGTTGTAGCCGGGGTTGCTTTGGTCGTGCGTGAGGGCGCTGACGTATTGCTCGGAGGTCCAGCCGTTGACTTCCTCGGCGCTTGGGAGCTGGGAGTGGTCGATGTCGATGACGGTGGCATAGGGCTCGCAGAGAGCTTCTTTTTTCTCAAGGGCCTTGGCGTAGATTTCCTTGGCGAGGTCGAGAGCGTCTCCACCGGCGGCGGCAAGGCCGATGACTTCTTCGAGCCAGTTGGTGCCAGCGGTCTTGATGTGGAGGCCGGCGCCGGTGCGGGCGATGGCTTTCTTAATCGGCTCGTAGATGGAGAATTTATCCGAACCGGAGTGGACGGAGAGCTTGAGGGTCTCGGGGAGGCCGTAGGCTTTGACGGCGTGAGCGAGGACGGCGAGGTCGTCGTTGAACTCTTGCTCGAATTGGGCGACGTCGCCGACGTAGTCGACTCCTTTGTTGAAACGTCCGGTGAATTTAGGCGCGATGGTCTGGATGGGAATTCCCTGGTCGGCGATGGCGGCGAGGATGATGAGCATCTCGGCGGGGACCTGTGGGTTGTCGGTCTCGTCCATGGAGACCTCGGTGACGAAGTCGTCGGTGCCACCCTTGGCGGCGACGATGTGGTCGTAGATGGCTTTGGCCTTTTGGGTCGCTTTGAGGAATTGGTTCGCGGTTTGCTCGACGAGCTCGCGGGAGATTTCGAGGGGGGCGTCAATGCCTTCGACGTTTACGGAGCCGATGAGCTCGGGGTGGTTTGCGATGAAGGCTTCGACGTCGGCAGGGTCGGCGGCTTCGCCGATGTCGTCGGCGACGTCGAGGGTGAAGAAGTTACACGGGGCGACAAAGCGGTCGACGGTGGAGAGGTTGATGTGGTCAGCATCAAGGAGGTATTCACCTTCCCATCCGAGGTCGGCGACGGCTTTGTCGGCGGCATCGCGGGTGGATTGAGGCTCGGAGCCGATGATTTCGTGCTCGCGGTTGGACTTGTTCCAGGTGGGGCAGATGTCGACGCCGAGTTCTTTGGCCGCGATGAAGGCTTGGAGCTGAGCGTGTGCGCCGTGGGCGAAGCGATCGCCAACACCGAAGGTGAATTTGGGACAGGTTTTCATAGATGTGGTTTGTGCGTGGGATGTATCGGGATTTGTGTGACAGGTCAACCTTTGGGGGCTTTGGGTGGTGGTGAGCGTTTTGGTGAGGGACAAGCGGCAGGGTGGGATGACGGGCTGGAGATGGCCGTTGTGGTGAGGCGGAGTAGTGGGCTTGCCCGTTTGCTCTGGGGACGAAAAACCCAGGGCTGCGCGACTGCGTCACTGACCCTGGGCTGAGTTGTGTCGCCCCGTTGGGGCTATTTGATGGATTGTGCTGAGTTTGAAAGCTGGGGCGCGTTGTTCAAAAGCCCAAAGTTCGAAGCTAGGACACGAAGCCGATGGTGGGTTCGGTGGAGAAGTTTCCGATGTTGGGGAGGACTTTGTCCATGTCGGTGTTGGTGACGCCGAACCAGGTGGCCATTTCTTCGAAGAATTTATCGGTGGAGGTGGTGGGGAGGATGCGGCCGCCGTTTCCGATGTCGTCTGCGCCGCCGCTTTCTTTGAGGGCGAGGTCAGGGAAGGTGCCATGGACTTTTCCGGAGTCGATGGGGGCGCCCCAAACCATTTGGTTTCCACCCCAGGCGTGGTCGGTGCCGCGGCCGTTGGATCGGAGGGTGCGGCCGAAATCTGAAGCGGTGTAGGAGATGACATCTTCGGCGACACCGAGGGCTTCGAGGGCAAGTTGGTAGGCGGCGATGGCTTTGGAAATCTCTGCCATCATGCCGGCGTGGGTGTTGAGGAGCTCGCCATGGTGATCCCAACCACCGCGCTCGATGAAGATGGTGTTTCGGCGAAGGCCGAGTTGTTCGCGAGCTTTGATCGTGCGGGCGGCGGCGAGGAGTTGGCGGCCGAGGTTTGAGTCGTTGAGATTCGTGATGACGGAGGCGGGAACGACGGACATGTCGACGGCATCGTAGACCGCTTTGAATGCTTGTTGGGCGTCGAAGGAGTTCTTCATGTGGGTAGCGAAGGAGTCCTGGACGAGGTTGTTGTAGGTCGAGCTGATGAGGGAATCGATGGCGAGATTCTTCCGCGCGGTGGTGGAATTGAGGCCGGGGCTGCTGCCGGTGGGGAGGAGTGCTCCGTCTCGGGTGATGGCGAGTTGGATGGTTTCTTTTCCGATCTGGAAGACGTTATTTCCGGAGAGGGAAATGGACATGGAGGTGGCCTCCGTATTGTAGTCCGAGTGGACGATGTCGGCCATGCGGCCGGCCCAGCCGGAGAGTTCGGCAACGCCTTGAGGGATGGAGGTCTGCCACTGGTTGATTTGATCAATGTGTGAGAAGAGGGACTTGGGAACGGGGATGGTGTTGTTTGGATTGGTGTATTGTGCGACGGTGATGGGCTCGACGAGGGTGCCGACGTTTGCAACGAAGGAGAGGCGGCGTTTACCGGAGAAGGCGCCGGTGCCGTTGAACATTTCGGCAAGCTCGGGGCAGGAGGGGTGAATGCCGTATTGGTTGCCATCGCCACCGGAGGCCTGGTTTAGGTTGACGAGGGCGGAGGCTCCGCCGGAGTTGTGGCCGATGGCCATGTCGCTACGGGAGGCGGCGTAGTCGGAGTAAGCGGAATCGCGAGGGATGAGGACATTGAAGGTGTCTGAGCCGCCTGCGAGGAGAATACAAACGAGGGTTTTACAATCATCTCCTGTGGTGAGTCCGGAGGCTGCGGCGTTATTGGCAAGCTTGAGGCTCAGGACGGACGAAAGGGTGGAGATGCAGCCGATGGAAGCGCAGGAGGCTTCTCCGAGGAATTGACGGCGAGATTTTTTTTCGGACATGGCTTGGTGGGATTTTTGTGGACCGCAAAGACGCTAAGAGGCGAAGTTTTTTAAGGCTTGGTTGAGGGGGCTTCGCTTGGTGAGTTTAGGATTTCTGGTTCTAGGATTTAGAATTTATTTTAAGCAGGTTCCTTCGGGGGAGATGAGGACGAGGAAGGCGGCGAGACGGACGCGGTCGGTGAGGTCAGGTTCGGACTGGAGAACGTTGGCGATGGTGGAGCGAGACTCGGCACCGAGGGTGCCGGCGCAGTAGAGGATGGAGAGGTGGTCGAGGAGGGTGGGGATGTCATTGGCCATGGGCATGAGGCCGGAGTAGTCGGCAGGGAAGGTTTTGCCGTCATACCATTGATCGCCGTGAACCATGTCGAAGCCATCGAGGGTGATGCGCCAGAGGAAGTTGGTGAAGGAGACCGAGGAGAAGGAGTTGACGATGCCAAGGCCGGGGGAGTCGAGTTGTCTGGCGGCGAGGTCACCGGGGAGGCGGAAGTCGGGGCGATAGAAGTTGAACACGGTGGGGGCGTTCATGGGTTCTTGGAGTGATTGCTCGGAGTAGTAGCCCCAGTCCCACCAGAGGAGGTTGGGATATTGATCAATCTTGAGCATGCGAGCGAGGTGGATGGTGCGGAGGGTGGGCTCACGGAAGTGGCCGAAGTGTTTTGTTTTGAGATGTTGAAGTGGGTTGCGTGCTTCATCGTCTAAAATGATCGCACGGATGACGGATTCGAGATCTCCCACTTCTCCCGAGCCGTTGTTTTGGAACACGGAGGCGACGCGTTGGACGTAAGCAGGAGTTGGGTTAGAGGTGACGAGGAATTGAATGAGCTGGCGGCAGATGAAGGGGGCGGTATTTGGGTGGCGCACGAGTTGGTGGACGACGGTCTCGACTTCGGCCATAGCGGCGGCGTTATTTCCACCGGGGTTTGCGGGGATGATGTGATAAAGACGGTTGCCATTTCCATCGACTCCAATGGGGATGCGCTTCTGTGTGAAGTCGTGGTGTGAGGCGAAAATTTTCATGGGGGTGGTCATGTAATTTCCGGAGCTATCTCCGTCATCACGCCAGCCGCCGCCGAAGTTGCTCGATTCATAATTCACGCCGGTGAAGACACGAGCGAGGTTAGTGATGTCATCGTTTGAATAAGTGGGGATGGGTTCACCGTTTGTGTCGAGCTTTCGCGTGCCATCGGGGTTGAGTTCCCAGAGGCCGATGGTGAAAAGCTGCATGATTTCACGGGCGTAGTTTTCATCAGGGAAGCGACCAGCCGCGACGTCTTCTTTTTGGTTTCCAAGGTGGCTGAGGAAGTGGCCCATGTAGGGGCTTAGGGAAACATTGAGCAGGAGATCCTCGAAGTTGCCAAAAGCGTTCTCGATCATGAAATCGTAGTAGCGCGCGGTGCTGCGAACTTGGTTGGCGAGCATGGCGGCACCGCGTGAGGCGACGAGAATTTGCGAGAGTGCAAAGGCCGTGCGCTGACGGAGTTGATCAGGGCCACGCATGGTGGAACGCGCCCAAGAAGTGGTGTAATTTACTCCACTTACGAAGGCGTTGCTTTGACCTTGGTTGTTGATGAAATATCCGGAGAGGTTGTTGTCGGTCCAGTTGTTTTGCGGGGCGCTGAGGAGGTCGACTTTGAGATCAACGATGTAGGGTTCAGTGAGAGAGGCTGGCTGGGCAATTTGTTCATCGAGCCAAGATTCGGCACCGATGCCAGCGACGTAGTCGACTTGGTTCATGTTAGCAGGACCGAAGGTGGTTTGTAGGAGGAGGCGGGCCGCTTGAGCACGGGTGAGGGTTTTGCCATCTTCTGGGAAGCGGTAAATTTCATTGAAGGCGGCGAGGTCTCCGGAGACCGAAATGTCGGCAGCGCCATCGCCATCGGTATCGTATGAGCGGGCCTGTAAGACGGAGTCGGTAGCGTCTGCAGCATTGGAGAAGCCAATGAGAGGTTCGATCCAATCAGGGACTTGATCGTTATCAGCATCAGGAGAGGTGCTGCGAATACGGAAGTATTGATTCTGAATAGAGGTGGGAATGACGAGCTTGTATTCGCCATTTGATTTGATGGGGGTTCCGCTTACGGTAGTCCAGGGATCGGTCACGCCCAGGTCGGCTGAGGTTTCTAGTATTCCAACTCGGTTGGAGAGGTCACTCCACGTCAGCATTGCGGAAATATCACTGTTTTCTGTGATTTTAAACTTCATCCGCCGGTTCGGATCGAAGGGGTCGGTACCGAAGCGGGATTCGAGGAGGTTATTCATGCCATCGCCATCGGAGTCATCGGTGGGGTTGAGGTTTTCGGCACGGTAGAGCGCTTCCCAAATGTCGGGCAGTCCATTGAGGTTGCCATCAAAGGTTTCAGGGGAGGTGGTGATTCCGTGAGGGGGAAGGGTGGGGGTGTTGGTCGGAGGCTCGGAGACTCCGATGAAGTAGGAGTATGTGGCGTTTGAAGAGACGAAGGTATTGGTGCCATCGCCTAGCTCGATGAAGAGGAGGAGGTCTGAGGAGTTGAGCTGAGAGTTGTGAAGCTGGGCGGCGAAGATGTTTTCTCCGACGACGAGATGGGATCGATCGATGATGATGGTGGGGGGATCGTGCGTTCCGCCGTTATCACTGGTGGCATTACGATCGCCACTGGCACTGGTATTGTAGGCTACGAATTGATCGACGGTGCCGAGGTTTCCCCGGCTGACTTCTTCGCCATTGAGGTAGCCGACGTATCCGTCATCGTAGTCTACGGTGAGTTGGAGTTGGTTGATCGCGGCGAGTTGGGCGGCGGTGAGATTGAAGCTGGTGCGCATGTAGACCGAAAGGTGGTTATCGCGCATGGAGTTGAGATTTGTGCCGAGATCGTATTGGCTGTTCGAGCTGGTCTCGTATCCGATAGGGCCTGCACCGGTAGACCAAGCATTATCATTGTAAGCAGGGGTTCCCCAAGAGACGGTGAGGGCATTACAGATCGATAAACTCGATACAAAGTAGAAGGAAATGAGGGGAAACTTCATAGATGTCAGACAGATAAATTACCCAGTGCACACTTATTTCCAATCAAATAGATGAGAAATTGGCATAATAAAGCCCGAGGCCAGACCGGCGCCGGGCTTTTGACATGAGATTAGAATTTTTTTAGTCGTTCACGGTGATCACCGCTTTGATCGCTCCGGTAGCGGGGTCAGTGAACTGATCAAATCCTTCGGCGACCTCGGTGATATCGAGGCGGTGGGTGATCCAGTTTCGCAGGTTGATTTTTCCATCTTGAACGATCTGGATGATTTCGGGGAAGTCTCTTGGGTGGGCATTTCGGCTGGCCATGACGGAGAGTTCACGACGGTGGAAATGAGGAGCTTGGGGGAACTGAATATCTTGAGCCGTGATGCCAACGTAGACAACGCGACCTCCGACCGCTGCGTATTCGAAACACTGAACCATGGAACCGGAGTGACCGGTGGCGTCAATGATGACATCGCAAAATGCGCCGCCTGTAAGCTCTTCGATTTCAGCAAGGTGAGAACCGTCGGGCTTGGCTTGAACGGAGTGCGGGATACCGAGTTTTTCTTTGCAGAAGTCGAGACGGTTTTGAGCGAAGTCGACCACGATTACTTTGAGGTCCATGAGCTTAAGGAACTCAAGGGCGGCAAGACCGATGGGGCCTGCACCGATGACCATGGCGGTTTCGCCAGGCTGTGGATTTCCGCGTTTTACGGCGTGGTAGCCAATCGCGAGAGTCTCGACGAGGGCGAGCTCATCAAAGGAGAGTTCGTTTCCGGGGTGAAGTTTGTGTGCCGGGACGATCCAGTTGGATTTGCGAAGGCCGCCGGATTTGTGGACGCCAATGACTTCAACATGAGGGCAGGCATTGGTGAAGCCTCGCTGGGAGGCGACGGTATTGGGATCGTGATCGTAGGGCTCGAGCGAGCACTTATCACCGACTTTTACATTGGTGACGTCAGCACCCACTGCGATGACCTCGAGTCCGAGCTCATGTCCAGGGGTGCGGGGATAGGAAAAGAAGGGGAACTTACCGAGGTAGCAAGAGAGGTCCGTTCCGCAGATACCCATGCGATGGGTGCGGACGAGGGCGTGGCCAGGGCCGGGGTTCTCCATGTCTGGGAGATCGACGGGTTCAATTTTTTTAATGCCGGTGAATTCGATGGCGAAAGACATAAGGGGATTCGGATTTTAAGTAGATTCCGAGAAGAGGAAGAAGTTACGAAGGAAATCAATTGTTTTCGGGAAGTCCTTCGGCGTGTCCGATATTTTTAACGGGTGCGAAGATTTCCTGAACTTGAGCGAGGAGCGATTGGTCGATGGGATCGGAGAGCCACTGGGCCCATTTTTCGACGTTCTTAGGATTGGCTGAGCCGGCGACGGTAGAGGCAATGTATGGGTGGCTTACGGAATATTGAAGTGCGAGCTGGGCGATATCGACACCGTTGTCATCACAGAGTTTCGCGGCGGCACGAGCAGCAGCTTTGACCTCCTCGGGCTCTTTCAACCAAACGGGAAGTTCGGCATTGGTGAGGAGTCGCGCGGAAAAGGGACCAGCGTTGATGGCTCCGAGACCTTTTGTCTGGAGGCGCGGGACGAGGTCGTCTGCGAAGGCGGTATTTTGCAGCGTGAATTGATTGTAGGAAAGGACGCAATCGATGTGGTCTTCGACATGATCGAGGACTCGATTAAAGCAGGCCATTGGGTAGCAGGAGAATCCAATGGCGCGGACTTTTCCCGCTTTCTTAGCTTCGATAAGGGCGGGAATAGTTTCGTTCCAAATTTGTTCAAGGTTCACGAATTCGACATCATGAAGAAGAATGAGATCGAGATAGTCGGTCCCCATTCGGTGCATGGAGACGTGGAGAGATTCATCGACTCGTTTGGCCGAGAAATCGAAGTGATTTTCTGAGTAACGACCGAGCTTGGTTCCGAGGATGTATTTGTCTCGATCAATTCCTTTGAGTGCTTGGCCGAGCATGACTTCAGACATTCCGCGACCGTAGTAAGGGGAAGTATCAATGAAATTCATTCCGAGATCGATGGCGGTGTGAACCGCACTGAATGCGTCATTGAGATTGATCGCGCGGAATTCTGCTCCTAGTGAGGATGCTCCGAAAGAGAGGAGGGGAAGGTCGAGGCCGGTCTTACCGAGAGGTCTGGTTTCCATGAAGGTGCTTGTTTGAAAATTGAATGATGAAGCCGTTTCCGAGAACGTTGGGAAAATTGTCTGACAAATTAAGAAATGAAAGGAAAAATAAGGAAAATGCAGGGTTTGAAGGAGGGGTGATCAAGTCATCTGGTTCAGATTGGTATTGCTTACTCGTAGAGAGGATGTGCCACTGTTCTGAAGACTCCTAAGGATCATCATTCGGAAAAGTAATGAAGTCTCATCTTCCGATTTTATCACTCGGTAAAGGATCACCGAGTGTCTTAGATTTTGAGTGCTTACCACCTATTGACGCGAGCTTCAGAGTGGAAAAAGCTGATTTTAATCGAGCGAGATCACCTTGGTCTTGGCCCATTGATCACCGAGGCGGAGGCCTGCTTTGCGGCCTTCGCGACGGGTGAGCAAGACGGCGCCTTCGATGATGACTCCGATGATTGGGAAGATGAAAAGGATGTTTCGGATCGCTCCCGTTTTCCAATCTCCAGCGAGGGAGGAACCATCTTCTTTGATTGCTTTGGTCTTCATGACGACCTTACCGACACTCTGGCCCTTCAGGAAGGGGAGGCTATCTCGGGTGAGCCAGAGGAGGGCGATGGCAATTGCGCTTAATAATCCATCTCCAATCACTTTTTCGAAGAGAGAGATCACTCCCGAAATGATGATGACATCGAGTAAAGCACCGAGAAACCGTTTCATGATATCGGCTTCGACTCCGTTATTGAATTTTTCTGAGTCTGAGGAGGATTCCTCAATAGCCTCGGGTTGAGATGTTATCTTCTCTGCGTTCTCCATATCCACGGTTGTCACTGGAGGAGTGGAGAGCGTGACAGGCTTGATGTCAGGTGGTGGGATTTTGGAATCTTCAGACATATCTTAATTCATAGCAGATCAAGAGTGAATTTGCAGAGAACTTTTTTGGGAGGTCGTGGAGGGGAAGCTAGGCCAGTGCTTCTTTAATCGACTTGATTTCTTGAGCGGCGCAGGTGTTTGCGTCTGGCTTAGGAAAAACTTCGGCGGAAAGGTAGCCGGTGTAGCCAACTTGCTTAAGCGCTGCGATGATAGGCGCTGGATCGGTATGACCAAAGCCCATGGACTGGCGGTTGGAGTCAGCAAAGTGGACGTGGCCAGTGTGTTTCCCTGCATCGATGATTGCTTGTGCGACATCTGATTCTTCGATGTTCATGTGGAAGAGGTCAGCGAGGAGGACGATATTATTGAGAGCGTTTTCTTCGATGTATTTCGCGCCTTCAGCAAGGTGATTGATGAGGTTTGTCTCGTAGCGATTCAAGGGCTCGTAGATGAAAGGAACGTTGTGCTTTGCAGCAGCAGCACCAGCAATCTTGAGCGCATCGGCGAGCCAATTGAGCGCTTGTTCGCGTGACACCTCACCGCCCCATTTACCCTGCATTGAGCCGAGGATTGCGGGAGCACCGAGTTGTCCTCCGAGCTCGATCATTTCGAGAATGAAGGCGATGGCTTTTTCGCGAACTGAGGCATCAGGATCGGTTAGGGAGAGACCGTGTTTCACCATGCCAGCGCCAGTTCCCACGGCGGCGATTCCGAGATTATGCTCAGCGGCAAGTGCTTTTATTTCATCGACGGTCATGAAATCCGGTCCTGGAAAGAAGAGTTCTACGGAGTCGTAGCCGTGCTTTTTAGCAGCGGCGAACCCTTCAGCGAGTGGCTGGTGAAAAACAAAGGGGCCCGCGGCGGCTTCGGGGACTTGGCAAAGGGTGATGGCTGATTTCATGTCATACAAGTTCTGCGTGAGCGAAGAATGATTGGAAAGTTAAAAAAAGAGCGGTGACCTTTCAATCACCGCTCTTACCACACACGCAATTGAGTTTTCTAGTTCGCGAGGATGTCGATCTGACGTGGTGCCAATTCTTTGCGCTTAAAGAGTTTAATTTTGAGCACTCCATTTTGATGGCTGGCCTCGATTTTGTTGGGGTCGAGATCATCGTGGAGTTTCACGGCGAGTTGGTAGTCGCGGTTTTCGGCTCCGTTTTGCTCTTTGCGGAAACGCCGCTCACCCTTAATCGAGAGAAGTCGATTTTCGAGATTCACGGTGAGTTGGTCCTTTGGGACGCCGGGTAAAGTGACGGCGAGTTCAAGGCCTGAGTCAGTTGTGCGAGTTCGGAAGCTGGGGCGTTCGGTTGGAAATGTAGTATCAGACATTGTTCTTAAAAATTGAGATTAAAGGTTAGTCAATGGAGATGGTGCGAGCGGTCGCTTGTTCGATTTTTGCTTTTGGAAATCTGAGTTCCAGTATGCCGTCTTCGAGTTTTGCGGTAATTTGCGTTTTATCGACGGTGTCTGGTAGAGAAATGGTGCGCTCGTAGTTGGAGCGGGCTTTGGCATCCTCCGCAGAAACGGCGAGTTCACGATCGGTGATGGAGAGTGAAACTTGCTCCTTGGAGTAGCCGGGAACTTCAAGTCGCAGAGAGTAGGAATCGTCATTTTCATAACGGTAAGCTCCAGGAGCGCGGTTAGTTGGCGTCGGTCCGAAGTTCCGGAGAGCTTCGTTCACGATGTCATTGAGGTTTCCAAAAAGGCGATTAGTAAACGGTTGAGTCAGGTCATTCATCATTGGTTTTTATGGATTGTGCTTCTTGTATGGCACGATCCGGACCAAAAGATAATCTGACTGGAAATCAGTGAGTTGTGATGATTTGCTGCGTTTTCCTCGTAAGAAAATGACACAAGATGACCCGGGGTGTGACAAAATGACTCCGTGATTCGTCCCGCCTGGGGGTGTGTGATGAAGAGGGAATTATTCTCGGTCTTTCTCGGCATCAGGGATGTCTTCATCGGGGCCGTCTAGGGGATCGTAGTGATCAGGGTCCTGATGTTCGCCGGGGAATTCCATGTAGTTATCCTCATCATAATGAGGATCGTGGAAGTCTTCTTCTTCCTCATCCTCGGTCATGGCATGTGCATCTTCCTCATCCTCCGGATCGGCAAGGAGACGTTTCATGTAGTCCTTTTCCTCTTCTTCCTCTTGCTTGTGCTTTTTACGTTCGTAGAACCAAGCGAGCCAGATGCAGATTTCGTAAAGAATATACATCGGCCCCGCGAGGAGCATGAGAGTCGGGATATCCGGGGTGGGCGTAATGATGGCAGCAATGATTACAATCGCGAGCACCGCGTAGCTGCGGGTGCTATTCATCACGGAGAAACTTAAAATTCCCAAGTGAACGAGGGTCATGACGACGACGGGAAGCTCGAAGGCGAGTCCGAAGATCAGAACAAAGGTGGTGGCGAAGGAGATGTAGTAACCAATGCGCCAATCATTGGTGATACCCATGCTCTGGGACCAATCGTAGAAGAAGTTCAAGACCTTTGGGAGGACGAAGAAGTAGGAGAAAAAGACGCCGCCGAGAAAGAGGCCAAAGCCGATCGCAAGAGCAGGCCAGAGGGCGCGTCGTTCCTCTTCCTTCAGTCCAGGAAGAATGAATTGGAGTAAGAAATACAGGAGCAGAGGGAAGGAAATCACGATGCCCGCAAAGAAGGCGAGTTTCATCGTGAGCATGAAGGTCTCGGTGACTTTGAAGGCTCCCATCATGCGGAGATTTCCTTCTTGATTGAGTTCTGCGATGGGCTGGGTCTCAAGGAGATCAGCGGTGAGTTTACGAACTTCAGCGTCCTCTTCTGGAACGGCTTTTAAAAACTCTTCTTGTTGGGCTTTAGGAAGTTCACGAGCGGCACGGTAGATGACGGCGGCCTTGGTGAGGTGGTAAAGCTCTTCATCCTCTTGGAGTTCCCAGAATTTGTGATCCGTTTCAGGGGAGTAAAAGCGAAGTGCAGGGGAGATATCGGCATAGGTGAGAGCGTGTTCCCACTGGTCGAGAGCGATTTTTTGACCTTCATCTTGAGGGAGACGTGCCTCTTGTTTGCTGACCCAAGTTTGCTCTACAGGACGCTTGATGACTTCCATCAGCTGTTCTTTGTAAACGAAGCAGAGCAAGGTGGAGATCAGAAGGGTGATTACGATACGCGTCACCGTGACCCTGAGATCCTCGAGGTGGTCTAAGAAGGGCTTTTCCGCTTCGGGATTCACTTTGTCCCTCATTTGGAACATTTTCTTCAGCAAGAACATCTGACGGGGACTTGAATAGTGGGAATCACGGCCTGAGCAAAGGCAAAGATGGGAAAGATTTCCATTAGAGAGCGCGGTGGGCTTTCAAAAATTACCGAACGGGGTATGCAGGAGCGATTTTGTAATACTGATTTCCGAGTAGTAAGATGCCGGGGAGAGTTTTTTTCCCCTCAGGAGAATAGTCCGAACGTGGAGCAGTGAGCGTGAGTGCTCCATCTTCATTCACGGCTAGGATTTGCTTCTGGTCGGTTGAAATCTGGCCGTCGGATGAGAAGAAGTAGGCTTTGTTTTGGCCGTGTGCGGGAAAGGTGAGTTGGATGGTTGGTGCATCTGAGGCGGATTTCAGGGAAAGATCGTTGAATGTTTTTGGCTGAGGGAGTTGCTGACGCGCAGTTTCAATGAGCGCGCGGTTTTTTGGGAGTGTTTTGGTTTTTTCGCCGACCTTGAGGTTGAGGCTAAAGTTTTGAAAGCCAGGGTGGCAGCTTTTTGCACAGCACATCCACTGGGCTGAAGTTTTTAAAGTGATCTCTTCTTGAGGAAGAATTTGTGGAGGAGTGATGGTGACGAGCAGGGTGACTTCTCGTTCATATCCATGGCAGGAGTGACCGGCCATAAGGCATCGCTCCGGGAAAGGCCATTGGATTTCTGATGCGGTGAAGCCTTGGGGGAGGTCCCAAGTGAGCGAGGTGGCCATGCCGACGATGCCGGGGTTTTTCCAGTAAGTGTGGTAGCCCTTATCATGTCTAAGGTGGAGCCCAACAGTGAAGGGCTTACCGGGAATGATGGTTTCGGTCTCGCTGATGAGATTAAGGTTAAGACCAACAGGCTTCTCGGCGCGAACGAGAGAGAGGCTGAGTAGAACAAGAAAACTCAGGTGACTAGCGAGGGATGACCAATGAGGTGCCATTGATAATAGTGGTGCCGCGAAGACCATTGGCTTTTTGAATTTTAGAAACCGAGGAGCCGTATTTGCGAGCAAGGCCGTAGAGCGTATCGCCAGTTTTTACGGCGTGACGGATTGTGCGTGGTTTCACCTTGATTTGCTTTGGGCGCGGCTTGGGCTGTGCTTTCGGCTGAGGCTTTGGAGTGTTCTTCGCTAGTCGTTTAGGCACGGGCTGATTTTTTGGCTTCGGAGTGGTCTTGGGTTTTGGGTTCGAAGCCGTGCGGCGTGCTCGGCGAGATTTGGGTGGGTTATCAGCCCAAGCTTCGACGTAGTTGCCGTTTTCGTCAAAAGGACCGATAGCAGGATTGTAGCCGGGAGTAACCTGATTCTCTCCGCAGCTCATTAGGAGCACACTTGCTCCAGAGGCAAGAAGTAGAGAGATGAGGACGTTTTTCATCGAAGGGGCGAAGGTAGCATAACGTTCGCTAAGCTCAAATCTTACTTAACTCACATAAATTATTCTGTGCGGTGGTGTTCTGTTTGATTTTCCTTTGAGGTTTGTGGGGCAGTAGTCTAATTTAGTAATGTTCTAGGGAAGCCCGTCGCACGGGCAGGAAATAGATGGGGAATCCGGTGAAGTTTGTGAAAGCGTATTACGGAACGGTCCCGCCACTGTGAGTTTTGTCGTTGTGTTTTGAGTAGCGGGAGAATGAGTCAGATCGCCAGCCTTAGATTTTTCAGAAACAGGACTTTGCGGATTTCAGAGGCCTTATTTCAAAACGTAAATGACACATCAGAAAACGGCCTTTTATGGGCTGATTATTGCTGGGCTCTCCTACGGGAGCGCATATGGAAATATAAAAACAGAGCTCGAACCGATCACGGTTTACGCGAAGCGCATTGCATCGCCGATCGAGGAGACGACCTCAGCGATCACGATTCTGACCTCTGAAGAATTGGAGCGGATGCAGAAGAGCCGTCTGATCAATGGGCTCAATCTTGTGCCGGGAGTGCAGGGGCTTTCGACGGCAGGGCAGACGGGAAACCTAGGGTCGGTATTGATTCGTGGTTTGAGCACGAAGTATATGCAGATCGTTGTCGATGGCGTGAGGCTCACGGATGCCACGAACGGAGCTTCAAGTTTTCTAGGAAATTCTCAGCTGAGCGGAATGACTCATCTTGAGGTCCTACGTGGACCACAAAGCGTGCTTTATGGATCAGGCGCCGCGGGTGGCGTGATCGGTTATGAAACTGCACTTGGGAGTGGTGAGAATACGAGTGTTTCGGCTGAGGCTGGAAACTTTGGGACGTTTCGTTCTTCTTTTTTAACGCAGGGAACGGTGGGCGATCTTAGTTATGCCGTTGGTGCCGGATATTTCGAAACGGATAATGATCCGCGAGGAGGATTGCGGCAGCATGGTTATCGTCAGGATTTTGAGACGCTCGCACTGGAATGGCTGGCGAGAGAGGACTTGCAGATTCGGCTAAGCTATCGTGGGAGTCAGAATGAGCTGGATATCATTTCTGATTCAGGCTTTGGGGCGTCTCCGGCTGCGATTGATACCGATACGAATCTCTTCGCACTGAATGCGCTCTATGATGTAAACCCTTGGTGGTCTACTCGGGTGACTTTGGGTTACTATGATGAGGCTTATCGCGCTGACTTTAATGGCTTCTTGCTCGCGACTGATTATGATCGAGCTTCTCTCAACTGGGTGAATCAAATCGAGATGAATGATCAGTTCAAGATTCAGGCGGGGCTGGAGTATGCTAGAAGTGATTATCGGAATTTGAATGGTCAGGATATTGATTACCGAACCACGGGAGCTTTTGTGAATGGAGTATGGACGCCAACTGTGGATCTTTTGATCGAAGCTGGTTTACGTTACGAGGACCACAACGCTTTTGGTTCGGATCTCGCTTGGAACATTGGCGCGATTTATGACCTCGGTGACTCGCGTCGTCTGCGTGCAAGAGTAGCTGAAGCTTATCGTGCGCCTACCTTAATTGATTCACAGGCATTCAATCCGGGCTTCGGTGCGACTCAGGACGCGAACCCAAATCTAGAAGCTGAGCAAATCTTCGGCTTTGAAGTCGGAGTGGAGCAGGATTTTGGTGATCAAAGTTTGGGGTTGTCGTATTTCCAGCAGGGTTTGGAAAATGCGATTGCCCGTGGTCCCGTGTCTGGTGGTTCGTATCAAAACATCAACTTGGATGGGACCACGGAAGTCTCGGGCGTAGAACTCGAATTGAATGGCCAGCTGAGTGATGAAATGAGGTATCGTCTCGCAGCGTCTCGTCAGTTTAAGGAGGAGCTCATCGATATTCCGGATATGCAGGTGAGCGTAGATGTGTCGTATCAATTTGAGAAAACGAGCATTGGTTTCGGCGTTACTTACGTCGATGGTGCTGACTATGGGCTCGCCAATGTTACGGATACTTACACGGTGGGGCGTGTATACGGAAGCTATGAGCTGAACGACTCGGTCACGCTATTCGGGCGCGTGGAGAATCTCTTCGATGAAGATTATCTGGTCTCGGATGACGGCTTTTTACCGATCTCTGGTCAGGGACGTTCCTTCGTGATCGGAGCGACTCTGGAATGGTAAGTCATACAACAGAAAAAACCTCCCAGTGGTTCACACGGGGAGGTTTTTTTATTGAGAGAGGTGATCAATCAGTCCTTCCGCTTAAGCTGGGGGAAGAGGACGACGTCACGAATGGTCGGGGCCCCGGTGAGGAGCATGATGAGTCGGTCGATACCGATTCCGATGCCACCCGCTGGAGGCATGCCGTGTTCAAGGGCTTCGACGAAGTCTTCATCGATCTCTTGGGCTTCTCCGCCGGACTGCTCATGGAGTCTGCGGCGTTGGGTGTCGGGATCATTCAGCTCAGAATAGCCAGGGGAGATTTCTTGGCCGTTGATGATGAGCTCATAAACATCAATGACGCTCTTATCTTCGGGGTTTTCCTTCGCAAGAGGGATAAGCTTGGAGTCCACATGAGTGACAAAACAGGGGTCAAAGGTGTGTTCTTCGATGAGCTTTTCAAAGACCTGTTGGCTGACTTCGTAGTCCTCGAGGTGGTCATGAATTTCGAGTTTGAATTCGTTCTGAGCTTTCGCGCGGCGTTCCTCAGGAGAGAGGTCGAACCAGTCATTACCGGCGGCTTCTTTGATCAGGTCGCGGTAAGGAGCACGCTTCCAAGGACGGGAGAGGTTGAGCGTGCGAAGGTGTTCGCCATTTTCGTCTTTGTGTTCGATCTGGAGTGTTCCAAAGAACTTCTCGGCAAGGTGGCAGACCATTTCTTCGACGAGATCTGCCATGATCTCGAAGTCGCCGTAGGCTTGATAAGCTTCGAGCATGGTGAACTCGGGATTGTGACGACGGGAGATGCCTTCGTTTCGGAAGTTTCGGTTGAGTTCGAAGACTTTCGTGAGGCCACCAACGAGAAGGCGCTTTAGGTGAAGCTCTGGGGCAATGCGCATCGTGAGGTCCATGCTAAGAGCATTGTGATGAGTCTCGAAAGGTTTAGCAGCCGCTCCGCCAGCAACGTCGTGAAGCATGGGAGTCTCAACCTCAAGGTAGCCGCGCTCGTGGAGGAAATTCCGGATTTCAGCGACAATCTGTGAGCGGATGATGAATAGGTCGGCGCTGCTTTGGTTCGACATGAGGTCGAGGTGGCGCTTGCGGTATTTGGTCTCGCGATCGCTGAGTCCGTGCCATTTGTCGGGCATGGGACGGAGGGCCTTTGAGAGGACCGTGAGTGTATCTGCTTTTACGGAAGGCTCGCCTTTTCCTGTGGTAAAAGTGGTGCCGGCGATACCGATCCAATCGCCAAGGTCAAGAAGTTGGTAAGCGGACCAATCGAGTTCGGAGAGGCCTTTCTTATTGAGGTAAATCTGAATGCGGCCGTGAGCATCGCCGAGTGTGGCAAAAACAGATTTGCCCATGTCTCGGATGGCGAGAAGGCGTCCGGCGATTTTGACGGGTTGATCATCAGAGAAGTTAGCCTTGAGGTTTCCTGGGGTGCTGGTGGTTTCAAATCTAGCGCCGAAGGGGTCAATCCCGAGTTCCTTGAGTTTGCCAAGTTTCTCACGACGGACGGCGATGAGTTCTTCGGCAGTGGACTGTGTGGATTGGGGCGTGATTTCCTCGCTCATGGGTGAGCGAACTTTATGGCTGGAGGGGGGATTGGGAAGGGAAAATCACGATAATGACAAGACTGGAGGCTTTTTTCTTGTGGAGGCTTAGGGGGATGTCACAGATTAGCACCAGTTAAGAAATTTGGGGGGAAGCAGTCTCAGTCGGAGTTTTTACTTCGCTGGGACTGCTATTTGGTTAGAGGCTGTTTTTTTTAGGGGATTTTTGTATAGATGTGGGCGTGAGCAAGAGGGATTTGACTTCAGAGCTATGTGCCGGAATTCATCAGGCACGTGCGAGGATTTATGAGGTGGGTGAAGTCACTCCGCTGCAAGAGATTACTCTCGATGAGATTCCGAATTCAGTCTGGGTAAAGCGGGAAGATCTTGGGCCGATTAAAGCATACAAATGGCGAGGCGCATTTAATGCGATGGCATGTCTTAGTGAGGAGCAGCGTGCCGCTGGAGTGGTCGCGGCATCTGCAGGGAATCACGCACAGGGAATTGCGATTGGAGCACGAGTGCTAGGATGTGCAGCGGTGATTTTCATGCCTAGGCCGACACCAATGGTAAAGCAAAAGGCGGTGATGAGTCATGGTGGGGCGGGTGTCTCGATTCGCTTGGTCGGTGATAGTTTCTCGGAAGCTCAGGATGCGGCTCTTGCTTATGCGGAGGAGGTGGTGGCTACATTTATTCCTCCTTACGATTCGATCGATGTGATGTCAGGGCAGGGGACAGTCGCGGATGAAATTTTCACTTCAGGAAAGGGACCATTTGACCGCGTTTATGTGGCGGTTGGTGGCGGAGGTTTGGCTTCTGCAGTGGCGACTTGGCTGAAGAGCTCTTGGCCAGGAGTTAAAGTGATCGGCGTGGAAGGAGTGGATCAGGCTTCGATGTCTGCGGCATTTAAAAACGGAGGTCCAACAGGGTTGGACTACGTCGATCTTTTTTGCGATGGCACCGCAGTGAGCAAAGTGGGTGAGTTAACCTACCAGATTTGCCGAGACCATCTCGATGGAATCATTACAGTGACAAATGCCGAAGTCGCGGCAGCGATCAAGAGACACTGGGATGGTTTGCGGATCATTCCTGAGCCTAGTGGAGCGATGAGTCTCGCGGGGTTTCTCAAGGATCAGCGTGAAGGAAAGGTTGAGCATGATGAAAAAGTGCTAACGATTCTCTGTGGTGCGAATATGGATTTTGCGAAGGTGGCAGAGATTTCACGTCGGGCAGGAATTGCTCCAGAAGAGAAACGCAGTTTGAGATTTGCGATCCCTGAAGAGAATGGCTCCTTAGCGCAACTGCTGACTGATCTTCCCGAGGCGGTATCAATTATCGATTTACAATATGGGCGAACAGCAGATGAGCCTCAGCGGCCGGTTTTGACATTTGCGGTCTCTCAAGAAGAAGAGGAGGCCGCGAGTGAATGGATTTCAAAACAGGAAGTGGAGGACGCTACTGGTGACCCGCAGGTGCGTTATCGAGTGATTCCTTTCAGCCGCTCCTTGTTTAAGGCCCCCCTTTTTGTGGAGATTGAATTTCGCGAGAGAGCAGGGGCGCTTCTAGGCTTCATGAAAAAATTGAGTCCGCTTGCGAGCCTTTGTTATTTTAATTATCGATATTCTGGTGAACAAGTAGGCCGAGCAATGTTAGGCCTAGATTTTCAAAACTCGGAAGCGCGCGAAGCTGGAATGGCATTTGTGTTTAACGAAGAGAAAGATGGTGTTCGCTCAGTAAAGGAAGTGGACTTTGATCCTTGAGGTGTTGATAAATACGTGTTCTTTGTGCGTATTTAACAGATGATGAACTTGGGTATTCAGATGAAGCAATATTCGCGACTAGTGCCCTGTCTGTGGTGTGGTATATCAGTTTTTCTAACGACGCGACTAAACGCTACGCCAGATTATTTTGAGCTGCCACCGATTCGCTATTCTGAAACGGCATCTGAAGACACGGTGGCTGAGCTGATGAAATCTGACTGGACTGCGCCCTCAGGAGAGCCAAAAGCTTTTCTCCGAGCTCTTTTACACCAATTAGGGATCTCTGAAGAATCCCAAGTTCTGGTATTTTCTAAAACGAGTTTGCAGACAGGGCTAATCACTCAGAAAAACCCTCGAGCGATTTACTTCTCACCGGATGCCTACGTTGGCTGGATTCCGGGGGGAAAGGTGGAGATCATTATTGAAGATGAGAAACTCGGCCCTGTATTCTACATCGTATCTCCGCCCTATGGTGATCAAAAAACGAAGTTTGTGAGAGCGACGGACTCCTGCCTTGTTTGTCACGCGACTTCTCGGACCGAAAGTGTTCCCGGTGTTTTTATTCGGTCTGTCATTCCTGATGAAAATGCACATGCGCGTCTGAGTGAAGGAACGACTCTCGTGACGGATGCGACTCCTCTCAAGGACCGGTGGGGTGGTTGGTATGTCACTGGAAGCAGCGATGATCCTCATTTGGGTAATCGGTGGTCAGTCGATGAATCACCGATCGAGCCTGCGCGTTCTAATTTGAAAAATCTCAACCAGCAGATCGATACCTCGAAATATCTCACCCCACGGAGTGATATCGTGGCTCTCATGGTGCTTGAGCATCAATGCCAGATTCACAATCTGCTGACCAAGGCAAAATATGGCTTCCGCCGTGCAGAGCACTTTCAGAAATCAATTAATCCAGATCAGCAAATTGGAGCGGAAGGCAGTATGACGAGAAAGTCAGCTGAGCAATCGGCGCAGGAGATTGTGTGTGCGCTACTTTTTGAAAATGAAGTCGAACTTGGCGGGGACGGTGTCGAGGGGAGTGAGGAGTTTACAAAAGTCCTTCGCACTTTTGCTCCAGTGACTCGAACCGGAAAGTCATTAACCGATCTGCGGCTCTTTCAGCGGCTCTTTCGTTATAAGTGCTCTTACATGATTTACTCAAAGGCTTTCAAATCGCTTCCTCCTTTAGTGAAGGAGGCTGTTTTAAAGCGGCTTCGTGAAAAAACTGGTGACCGAAAATCTGAGAGAGTTCGTGCAGTTCTCGCGGAGACGGTCTCTGGGTTTTAAGCATGATTACCCAGACGACCTCCCCTCTTGGTGATCTTTTTTGCTTATAATGCATTTGTCATTTGATGGCTTCGCGTCGAGATTACTGGTCTTGAAATCATTCAGTTGGACCCTCGCTCTGCGGTATTTGAATCCGCTACGGACCTTCGTCTCCATCATTACGCTTCTTTCCCTCATCGGAGTGTCCTTCGGGGTGATGGTTCTTATCGTGGTGCTTTCGGTGCATTCGGGATTTGAGCGGAAGCTGAAGGAAATTCTTTTAGGTTTCGCTCCCCATGTTCGGGTGGAGTCTGTTTATCTTGGGGGGATCGATGATTGGGGGATGATGGAGGAGGGGTTTCAGAAAGAGGAATCTGTCGATGGTGCTTATGCTTTGATTGAAGGGTATGTCCTTCTTGATGCGAAGGGGTGGCGTCAGCCGGTCTCTTTCCGTGGAATCAATTCGGAGAGTAAGGCGCAGATTGAGGCGCTCGATGGAATGCTCGATCGTGAGATGCATCCTCGAAGCAGTGCCGATATGGGACTGGATGATTATGCGGTGGTCTCGCGCCAGCTCGCGGATAGCTTGAATCTAGAGGTTGGGGACACCTTGCGGCTGCTGGCATCGAGCAATCTCGATGCGGTGATGGAGGTTTATGACATCTCGAATCAAGAGAGCGCTTGGGAGGTTTATGCAGAGCAAGCCGCACTTTTTGATTCGGTATTTCGGAATTCTCTAAAAGAGAGCGGGGGGCGTGAAGTCATGAGTGCCGTGGAGTTTCCCAAGCTGGATCAGGCATTCGTGTTTCTCCTTGGAGATTTAGAGGAAGAAGGGCAGCCGATGCGTGCGGAGGAGCGTGATTTTTTTGGTGAGCTTTATGATCTCTACAAAAACCCAGTTTCTAAAAAAAATGTGGGATATGAATACGAGGCAGGTACGAGGGAACGGGCACTTGAAATCTGCGCAGCACTTCAAACCTTCGATGTTGAAGTGGCAGATAATGAAGCTTTTCGTGGAATTGAAGAGCTGGTTCTTCCACAAGAAGTTACGGTTTGGGGCGTTTATGGTGATACCAAACGTGCTCCTGGCCCGCACGTCTTTGTCCCGCTGCATATCGCTCAGCACCTGAAGGGGCTTGAAGGCACGGTCGAAGCCGTGGGTTTAAAATTGGCTGATCCTTTTACCGCGAACGAAGCTGCGATGGCGTTGCAGAACAAGCTCGGGGAAGAATGGATTGTGCGGAGTTGGATGACGACGCATGCGCAGCAATTTCAGCTTATGCAGACGGAGAAAGTCATGATGAGCTTTGCGCTGTCCTTTATTACGCTGCTCTCAGCCTTCAGTATCATGGCAGTAATGTATACGGTGACGGTTCAGAAACGTCAGGAGATTGGAGTGATGAAAGCACTTGGTGCTCGACCGATTCAAATCGTGAAGGTTTTTCTCTACCAAGGGTTGATCGTGGGAATTGCGGGGGCTTTGCTCGGGCTTGGGCTTGGGTTGTTGGCGGTTTGTTTTCGCGAGAACATCGTAGATGCGCTGCGTGGTATTGGGATCGACGCCTTCCCCGCAGAATTCCATGGCATGAATGAACTTCCGGCCCACATTGTGCCAGAATATCTCGCGATTATTTGTGGGGTCGCGGTGATCTTGTGTCTATTAGCGGCTCTGGTCCCGGCTCTCTTTGCGGCGTTCCGTGATCCTGCCAAATCACTGCGTAATCTTTAAAGAATATGGAATTCTGGATCATTGAGAACGGCGAAAAACGAGGGCCGTTTCCTGACTATACCTTGCGCGAAATGATACGCGAAAACAAGGTGACGGCTTCAACCAGAGTCTGGCACGATGGTGCCGAGGGTTGGAAGGCGGCTAGAGAAGTCACGATTTTAGAACGCGAATTTGAAACGGCTGTAGAAGATCAGGAAACTGTGACCCCGCCGCAAGTTTCAGCTCCTCCGCCACTTCCCCGTCAGGTCGATTGGGGGATGATGTGGCGTCGGCTTGGTGCGCGGTGGTTAGATTATTCACTAGCGATTTTCTTTTTCTTCCTAGTTGTTCGAGCGTCTAATATTCCGCTTTCTCCTGATGATCCAAGTGAGGTATCGGGATGGGTGATTCTTTTACAATTTGTGCCAGCCTTAATTTTCGAAGGGATTTTACTTCACTATTTTTCCAGGACTCCGGGAAAGTGGTTCATGGGACTTACGGTTAAGAATCATGAGGGCGTGAACTTAGGGCTTGGTGCAGCGGTGATGCGCTCCATGAGGATCTGGGTTCTTGGGCTCGGGATGGCGATTCCGCCGCTGTTCTTCATCGGTCATGTGATCGCATGGTGGATCGTGAAGAGAAATGGAGCCCCTCTTTGGGATTTAATGACTGGTTTTCGGGTGGGTGGGGCTATTCCTTCAGCGCGGCGGATTGTCTTCTTCTTCATGGCACTCGTGTTGATTTGGGTTGTCATTTTCTGGCTGCGTTGGCCAGAGATGGAGCCCCATTTTGAAGAGGCGATGGAGAAGGCTCAGGCTCAATCTTTGAAGTAGCTTGCCGTGCGCATTCCGTTTCTTTATCACTAGGTCGTGGCAGGAACGGTTTATTTTGATCTCGAGACGCAGCGGAGCTTTGGCGATGTCGGCGGCGCTGCAAATAAGGATAAAATGGGGATGTCGGTTGGCGTGACATACTCAACCGAGACGTGTCAGTATCACGTTTTTGGTGAAGACCAGGTTGAAGAGCTTATCGATCAACTGGTGAAGGCGGATCTTGTGGTAGGCTATAATCATGTCCAGTTCGATTACCCCGTGCTCATGGGGTACACCATTTATGATCTCGTTTCACAGACCGTGAATTGCGATATGATGCTCAAGCTCGAAGAAACTTTGGGCTTTCGTCTGAAACTCGATTCCGTTGCTAAAGCGAGTCTCGGTGCCGCGAAAACCGCCGATGGTCTCGACGCTCTTAAGTGGTGGCAGGAGTATAAAAAGACCGGCGATAACGAGCACCTTCTTAATATTGCAGAATATTGCTGCTACGATGTGAAGGTGACGAAAGAGGTCTATGAATTTGGCCAGCAGAATGGTTTCGTGAAATACGATGACCGCGGTGGTCATCTGCAGGAAGTCAAGGTCGAGTGGTAGGATTTTCCTTTTACTCGTTGCCGCAGAAGACGCGGGCGCCGGGTCGCTCAAAGATGTAGCGTAATACGTCTTTTTCAGGCGCTCGTCTTGTTTGAGAACGGTGGCGATGTGCTTGCCCATTTAAATGGCTTCGTCTTTAGCTTCGGCTTTTACGAGTTTTCTAACAGCGGAAATATGAGGGTCGGAAAATACGCCTGATGGCACGGGGTTTTTGTGAGGGTGACTGAGGAAATTTCGCTTTCCCTTGCGGGAGGCTGATTCCTCTGTCATCAGTGTCTTATGCATATATCGAAATTTCTCACTGCATCACGGCACGGGCCGCTACCGCAATCTCGACTACGTTCTCACGCCCCATTTCAGGGATAAGTGTGTCCACGCGGCGGCAACGCCGGTGTGACTTTCACCTCTAATTTTGGAAGTGCTGTGAGCCAGCAAGAAACAACGGTGGAGTGGATTCTCCGCGAAGTGCCAGATGAGTGGGAAACGCTCATGGCGGAAGGGATGCCGCGTATCCTCGGTAAGCTGCTGGCGCAACGTGGGGTGCAGCCGCACAATCTCGAGACCTTTCTCAAACCCCGTCTTGCTGGGCTTTCTGATCCTTTTGGGATTCCGGAAATGGACCTCGCAGTAGACCGGATTTTTCAAGCAATCGACGCCGGTGAGAAAATTTGTATTTACGGGGACTATGACGTCGATGGCGTTAGTTCGATTACCGTCATGCAGATGGTTCTCGGAGCATACGGAGTCGAAGCTAGCTCCTTTATCCCACGGCGAAGCACCGAAGGTTACGGTTTGAGTGAGCTTGGTTTAAAGCGATGTCTCGAAGAAAATATCGGCTGCCAATTGATGATCACCGTCGATTGCGGAACGGTTTCACACGATGCTATTTCATCGTTGAAAGAGCAGGGGATCGATACCGTGGTGGTGGATCATCATGAAATGGGCACGGCGGGACGACCTGATTGTGTCGCTTTGGTCAACCCGAAGGCTTCAGAGGATCCGCGTGCATATCTTTGCGCGGCGGGGGTGGTTTTCAAACTCGCTCATGCGCTTTTAAAAACGAGACCGGTTCAAGAATTCGATCTCAGAGAAGTGCTCGACCTCGTCGCGGTCGCAACTATTTCTGACATCGTTCCCTTGGTGGAAGAGAACCGTCTCTTAGTTCGCCATGGTCTACGGAATTTAGAAGCCTCAGCGCGTCCAGGGCTCCGTGCTCTTCTTTTGCTCGCAGGAGTGGAGGGGAAGCTTAGCAGTGCGGATATTGGCTTCCGCATCGGACCTCGTCTGAATGCGGCGGGTCGCATGGATCAGCCGGAGCAAGCGCTTGCGACCTTGATGACGAACAGTCCGAAGGAGGCGAAGGATCTTGCGGAGATGCTTGATGATTTTAACCGCGAACGTCAATCCGTCGAAAAACGAATCTTTGAAGAAGCGATGGAGATGCTCGATGACGATGAGATCGATACCGATGCTCCTGTTCTCGTCGTTGGTTCCCGCAAGTGGCACGCCGGTGTCGTGGGGATCGTGGCTTCTCGTCTGATGCGGATGTATCATAAGCCGACCTTTGTGATTTCCATTGATGAAAATGGCGTTGGAAAGGGAAGTGGTCGAAGCATCGAGGGAGTATCACTCGTTGATGCGATTCGGAAATGTGGGGATCATCTCATTGCCGGAGGCGGTCATCATATGGCTGCTGGCTTGAGTATTCGTGAGGAATGCGTCGCGCCGTTCCGAAAAGCCTTCGCCTGTTTTGTCTCCGATGATTGTTGTGACGAGGACTTGAGTCCAAAAATTTACTTAGATGCGGAAGTTGAGCTTGGTGAACTCTCGCTTGAATTCCTCGAAAAATACGACCTTCTTCAGCCTTTTGGGAGTGCAAACCCGCAACCTGTTTTTATGGCGTGTGATGTCTGGCTCACCGAGCCGCCGCGTCGTTTAAAAAACAACCATCTCCGCCTCTTTCTCCGCCAAGGCTTCGATGAGCGCGATGCTATTTTCTTCGGTGGAGGAGCGAACCCTCTTCCTGATCCTCCTTGGGATATCGCCTTTACCATTGATCGTAATGTTTTCCGTGGGCGAGCCAGTCTCCAGATCAGCATTCAACACGTGCGGGCTTCATCATGACGACGCTTGATGAGCTTTCTTTTTTGAAATCCCGCGAGCGTGAAGCCCTTGGTGCCGCCGGCCATCAAACTCCTGCCGACCTTCTCGATTGGCTTCCGAAGCGTTATGAGGATCGACGCCGTTTCGATGCCTTCCCAGCCTCAGCGGGTGGCCCTGCAGTTTGTCTGCGGGGAGTCGTGATTGATACCCAACGACGCGGTTTCGGTGGGAGAGGATTTTACGAGGCTGTCATCGAAGACCATGCGGGAGGTGGGTTTTCTCGCCTCACCTGCCGGTGGTTTAACATGCCTTTCATGCATAAGATGCTCGCTGCTGGGCATGAAGTCGTCCTTTACGGAAAGCCCAAGGAGGTCGCAGGAAAGATGGTCATCGATCACCCTGAATTTGAGCTCGTAAGTGAAGAGGCCATGGACTCAATTCATCTCGAGCGGCTTGTTCCAATTTACAAAAATATCTCGGGTATTACGCAGCGTCGCTTGCGTGAAATCATGCACGCGATTCTTGCATGCGTGACGCCGGATGATCTCGCTCCATTTTACGACGTTGACCCGACTTATCCGCGTCATGAGGTATTTCGTGAAGTTCATTTCCCTGATGAGCTTTCACAAGCTGAAGCCGCGCGTGCTTACTTTGCGAAGGAAGAATTTTTCTTTCAGCAACTCCGTGTGGTGTGGCGACGCCATCAGAATGAAAATCTCACCGGTCGTGTGCTCGGAAAGAAAACGGCGCTTCTCAAGGATTTCTACGAATCACTGCCCTTCGATCTGACGGGCGCTCAAAAGCGCAGCGTGAAAGAGATTATCGGGGATATGCGCGTCGCTAGGCCCATGAATCGCCTTCTGCAGGGGGATGTCGGAAGTGGGAAAACTTTCGTTGCGATGTGTGCCATGCTTCTTGTGATCGAGTCTGATGCTCAAGCAGCGCTCATGGCACCCACTCAGATTCTCGCAGAACAACACTACCTCACTTTTGCGAAGTGGCTGGAGCCGCTAGGTGTGAAAGTCGGACTCGCCACGGCGGATCGGCGTGAAGAGATCAACAACGCTCAAATCATCATCGGCACCCATGCCTTGCTTTACGACAAGGTGGAGTTTGATGATCTTGCGCTCGTCGTGATCGATGAGCAGCATAAATTCGGTGTCCACCAGCGGAGTAAGTTCATTCAGCGGGGCGTTATGCCTGATGTGCTGGTAATGACCGCGACTCCCATCCCTCGGACTTTGACGCTCACGATTTATGGTGATCTCGATGTTTCCATTCTCGATGAGCTTCCTTCGGGCCGAGGCAAAATCATCTCCGGGGTCCGGGTGAAGCCGAAGGTCTCGGATATGACCTCCTTTTTAAAAGATCAGCTCGAAGAGGGGCGTCAGCTTTATTTGGTCTATCCGCTCGTTGAAGAAAGTGAATCGATCAAAGCCGCTTCCGCTGTGGCCGAACACCCGAAGTGGCAGAAGCGCTTTAAGAATTTCGAAGTCGATCTCCTCCACGGGAAAATGCCGTCTGAAGAAAAAGAAGCAGTCATGACGCGATTCCGGGATGGCAAGAGTGAGGTGCTTGTTTCGACCACCGTTGTGGAAGTTGGAGTTGATGTTCCGAATGCGAACGTCATGGTCATTTTTAATGCCGAACGTTTTGGCCTCGCTCAGCTACATCAGCTCCGTGGCCGGATCGGGAGAGGAGAGCACAAGAGTTACTGTGTGCTGGTTACCGATGGTAAAAATCCCGAAGGAATCGAAAAACTCAACATCCTCGCAGAAACGCTCGATGGCTTTAAGATCGCCGAAGAAGACCTGCGTCTCCGTGGTCCCGGTGAAGTTCTAGGAACTCAACAAAGTGGTCTCGGAAGTCTCCGCTTCCCTGATTTCCTCGCCGACACGGCCCTCATCCGCGAGGCCCGCGCGATTGCGGAACAGGTCCTGCAAGAAGATCCATTTTTGAAGAATACCCCCTCACTTCTTCCCTTCGTGAGCGAAGCTCCGTTGAGTTCTTGATTAAGCAGGAAGCTCTGCTCAAAAAAAAGCGGAGTGACGTCTGCCACTCCGCATTTGAAATTGAATCGATGATTCGGTGAGGACTTTTAGGGCCCCATGCGGCCGCAGCATTGCTTAAACTTCTTATCAGAGCCGCAAGGGCAGGGCTCGTTTCGTCCTGCTTTCACGGCGGTGGGGCGACGTTTTGGGAGGTTGAGCTTAAGCTTGCCTTCGTTTGGGGCCGTCGCTGGCCCCCCCCCCGAGGAACCGGAAACGGCGAGGTTGTCCTGTGTGACGGAGCTTTCCGTTCCGCCGCTGGTTTGCTGTGGGCGGCCTTCGAGAACAGAGTCCATCTGCTGAACGGTGGTGAAGCGGAAGAGGTTATGAAGCGAGGCATCATCGATACTGTCCATGAGGCTGACGAAGAGTTTGTAAGCCTCATTCTTGTATTCCACGAGCGGGTCTTTCTGACCTTGAGCTCGGAGTTGAACACCTTCGCGGAGAGAGTCCATCGCGTAGAGGTGTTCTTGCCATTTTTGATCGATTCCCTGAAGGATGATATGGCGCTCGAGGGCATCGAGGAACTGAGGAGCCTCTGCGTCAACCTTGCGCTGATAGGCTTCTTTGACTAAGCCGAGGAGGTAATCAATATTTCCATCGAGGTCACGGGTCTCGAATTGTGCGGTCTCAAGAGTGAGTCCGAGCGGAAAGGATTGGTTGACCCAGTTGAGCATTTCAACGTAGTCCGGCTGGCCTTCGTCACGTTCTTCGATGAAGTGCGCAACTTGTGCTGGGATGACTTTATCAATGACTTCCATGAGGAGGTCGCGCGGGTCTTGTGCATTGAGCACTTCATTCCGGTAGCCGTAAACAACTTCACGTTGTTGGTTCATCACGTCATCGAAATCGAGGACGTATTTCCGGCCACGGTAGTGCATCTGCTCGACCCGCTTCTGCGCGGTTTCAACGGAGCGGTTAAGCCACTTGTGCTCGAGTGCTTCACCGTCTTCCATACCGAAGCGCTCCATCATGCTAGTCATGCGATCCGCTGCGGCGAAGTTCCGCATGAGGTCATCCTCAAAGGAGATAAAGAATTGCGAATTACCGGGATCACCTTGACGGGAACAACGTCCACGCAGCTGGCGGTCAATCCGGCGTGACTGGTGACGCTCAGTTCCGATGACGAAAAGGCCACCGGCTTCTGCCACGCCTTCACCAAGTTTAATGTCGGTGCCTCGCCCCGCCATGTTGGTGGAAACGGTGACGGCTCCAAGTTGACCGGCGTTTTTAACGATCTCAGCTTCCTTGAGGTGCTGTTTTGCGTTGAGGACCTCGTGAGGAACTTTAGCGCGCTGGAGCATACGAGAGAGTGTTTCGGAAGCTTCGACAGACGCCGTTCCAATGAGGATCGGCTGGCCTTTTTCGTGTGCTTCTTGGATCGCGTTAATGACGGCGTTGAACTTTTCGCGACGCGTTTTGAAAACTTGGTCGTTCTTGTCTTCCCGAAGGTTAGGAACGTTGGTCGGGATGGGGAGGACATCAAGGTTGTAGATGTCGTGGAATTCAGCCGCTTCCGTTTCTGCCGTTCCGGTCATTCCGCCGAGTTTTTCATAAAGACGGAAGTAGTTCTGAATGGTGATGGTGGCGTATGTCTGAGTCTCGCGCTCAACATCGACGTTTTCCTTCGCTTCGACAGCCTGGTGGAGACCATCGGACCAACGGCGTCCGGCCATTTCGCGCCCGGTGTTTTCATCAACGATAATGACCTTACCATCCTTAACGACGTATTCGACATCCTTCTCGTAGATACAGTAAGCTTTCAGGAGCTGAGAAATGGCGTGCACACGGGTGCCCTGACCGTCCATGCGCTGTTGCACCTCTTCCTTTTGAGCGACTTTTTCCTCATCGGTGAGATCGAAGTTCGCATCGATGTCTGCGAAGGCGGAGGCGAGGTCTGGAATGGTGAAGGCCTCGGGATCATCAGGGGAGAGAAACTCACGTCCTTTTTCCATGAGATCGGCATCACGGCCTTTGTCATCGATGGTGTAGAAAAGCTCTTCCTTGAGAGCAAAGAGCTCGGTCTTGCGAGTGTCCTGGTAGAAGGCAAGTTCGGTTTTCTCAATGAGGCGACGGGTGTCGGGGTCCTCCATGAAGCGCATGAACTGGCGGTTACGCGGTTGCCCCAGCTTGATTTTGAACAGGGAGCTTCCTGCAGTTTCTTCATCGCCTTCGTCGAGGGCTTTCTTGGCCTCCGCGGCGAGTTCATTACAGAGGTGGTTCTGCTTTTTAACGATTTGCTCGATGAGTGGGCGGTAGCGCTTGTATTCCTCAATATTGGAAACCACGGCAGGTCCAGAAATGATGAGTGGGGTTCGCGCTTCATCGATCAGGATGGAGTCGACCTCGTCAATGATGGCAAAGTAGTGGCCGCGCTGCACTTGATCATTCTTGGTGCCAGCCATTCCGTTATCACGGAGGTAGTCGAAGCCGAATTCAGCATTCGTGCCATAGGTGATATCACAGCGATACATTTGGCGGCGTTGCGGGGGCGGAAGCTGGTTTTGGATCACTCCGACGGTAAGGCCGAGGTGTTTGAAAAGAGCGCCCATCCACTCTGAGTCACGTCGAGCAAGGTAGTCATTCACGGTGACGACGTGAACGCCGAGTCCGGTGAGGGCGTTAAGGAAAACGGGAAGAGTGGCGACGAGGGTCTTACCCTCACCAGTCTGCATTTCAGAAATCATGCCCTTGTGGAGGGCGATTCCGCCGATGAGCTGGACGTCGAAGTGGACCATCTCCCAAGGAAGTTGGTCATCGCAGACGGGGATTTGGCTGCCACAGAGGCGGCGCGCTCCGTTTTTGACGGTGGCGTAGGCTTCAGGGAGGATCTTGTCGAGGTAGGTATCGCGAAGCTTCGGGAAGCTTTCTTCGATCTCTGCGAAGGCGGCTTTGGCCTCCTCGATGGACTCGAGCGAGTCGGTGACCTCTGGGAGATTTGGGAAATCTGGGCGGAGGCTTTCGAGGCGGTTCTTTAAACCATTGGCGATTTCTGAAACGACGGTAGGCTCCATGAGCTCAAGTTGACGTTTCGTTGGAACTTCGAGGGGTAGGAAGCGGTGGAGATACTTTTGCCACTCCTCAACACGATCGCGGATCTGCTCTTCGGAGTCGTTTTGATACTGCTCTTCGAGCTGGTTAATTTTTGCGATGATCGGACGCATGCGCTTGATCTCGCGCTGGTTCTTAGAACCAACGATTTTTTGAAGAACCCACTTAAGCATAAAATTGGTGAGGCGGGATTATCCGCCGAGTGGCGAAGCGATACACCAGCCTTGCGGGTGAGGCAAGGGAGGCTTTATGGGAAAATGCTCTCGAGTGTTCTTAAAAGATTACGGCTTGTTGTTAATTAACTAAAGTTTAGTGTTTGAGCATGATGTTGCGTGTTCTTTTGAGCCTCGTTCTCACCGGGGTGGTGCTGGCCCAAAATTATCGTATTTCCAAGGAGCGAGCACCGGTGATTCCGCGTGAATTTCGCGGAGCTTGGGTGGCGTGCGTTTATCATATTGATTGGCCGAGCCGGAAGGGGCTGAGTCGATCAGCGCAGCAAGCGGAATTACGCCGGATTTTAGATAAGATGGCGTCAATGCGCATGAACGCGATCATTTTTCAAGTTCGGCCAAATGCTGACGCGGTTTATAACTCTGAGCTGGAGCCGGCGAGTCACTGGATCAGTGGCACGATGGGAAAGACGTTAGGATATGATCCATTGGCTTATTGCATTCAGCAGGCACATGCTCGGGGGATTGAGGTCCACGCATGGTTTAATCCGTTTCGGGCGTTGCCGAGTGAGAACATTCCAACGTCATCACGTCACGTGACGAAAACGCACCCTTCGGTGATTCGTAAGTTTAAGACTTACAAATGGATGGACCCTTCAAGTTCATTCACCCAGGAGCGGGCGTTGTCGGTGATTCTCGATGTGGTGAAGCGATATGATATCGATGGCGTTCATATTGATGATTATTTTTACCCGTATCCTGATGTTCATCAGAATGGCCGGGCGAAGCAGATTTTTCCTGATGGAAAGTCAGAGTCGCAGCGGCGCATGTATGTTGATCGTTTTGTGCAGAGCATGTATGCCAATGTCAAAAAGGCAAAGCCTTGGGTGCGTGTTGGGATCAGCCCGTTTGGAATATGGCGGCCTGGTGTTCCTCGTGGGACGACCGCAACGATCGATGCTTATCATCACCTCTCGGCGGATTCACGAAAGTGGCTCGCGAATGGTTGGTGTGATTACCTCAGTCCGCAGCTCTACTGGCGGATTAAGAGTGAGCAAAGCTACACCCGCCTCCTTACTTGGTGGCGTGCGCAGGGAAAGCGGCCGGTTTGGCCGGGAATTGCTTCGGCCCGTGTGAACTCTCCTGAAGATCCAGGACGTCCCGCCAGTGAGATCGTGAATCAGGTGAAGTATTCACGGACGATTGGGAAAAATTATGTGGGCCACGTGTTCTGGAGTATGAAGTCGCTCATGAATAATCGTGGCGGAGTGAGCGCACAGGTGGCGAAGAATTTCTACCAACAACCAGCTCTTGTTCCTCCCATGCCGTGGATCAGTAATCAGCCTCCGGTGACTCCGGCGGCTCAAGCTTCTGGAATGAGTGGCAAGACCTTAGTGAGCTGGGGCGCGGTGCCTGGCATTAAAAAATATGCAGTGCAGGCACGCTACGGAAATAGATGGGTGCTGGCAGCGGTGGCGACTGGAACGCGCGTCACGATCGGGGGGAATCCCGATGCCATCGCGGTGAGTTCCGTGGATCGCTATGGGACGACGAGCGCTCCACGTGTGCTCGGAAAGTAAGTTTGGTTTTTTGCTCCTCAGAGTAGCGATCTTGATCTTAGTTCTTCCTGTGGAGGGTCAGGAAGACGAAGCGTTGTATAACCAGCTCTTTCATTTTGCTCAACCCTGATCAGGTAAGCCCACTTCGGTTAAGGAGTGCCACTTGATCAGGATCACGTCCCATGAATTTCCGGTAGGATTCGTCGACGGGGCGGGAGTTTCCTTTTGAGAGAATTTCCTGACGGAAGGAGCGGCCTGTTTCCTCGTTCAGCACGCCTTCTTTTTGAAAGCGGGTGAAGGCATCGGCATCGAGAACCTCGGCCCATTTGTAGGAATAGTAGCCAGCGGCGTATCCGATGGGGGAGGAAAAGAGGTGGTTGAAGGCACGCGCCATCGTAGGGCTTGGAGTGGCGAGCGGGGTTTTGTAAGCGGCGAGGATTTCACGGTCTACGGAATCGAGATCACGTCCGGCGTAGCTTTGATAATTCGTGTGGAGTTCGAGATCGAGTTTTCCAAAGGCAAGCTGACGCATGAAGCCGGTGGCGGACATGTAGTTCCGAGCGGCGAGCATTTTTTCGAAGAGCTCTTCGGGAATCGTTTCGCCGGTTTCGTAGTGCTTAGCGAAGAAGTCGAGCGACTCACGGTCCCAGCAAAAGTTTTCCATGATCTGGGAGGGGAGTTCGACGAAATCCCATGGCACGTTCACGCCAGCGAGGGACTTAATTTCAACATCGGAGAGAAGGTGATGGAGGAGGTGGCCGAACTCGTGGAAGACGGTCTCGACTTCGCGGTGAGTGAGGAGCGCGGGTTTATCGCCAGTGGGCTTGGTCATGTTTCCGCAGATGAGCCCGAGATGCGGTGGGCCGGTTTCGAGGTAGTTCATCCAAGCGCCGCCGCGCTTAGATTCGCGCGGGTGCCAGTCGGCATAAAAAGAACCAAGGTGGGCTTTTGTTTCGGAATCGTGGATCTCATAGAAGGTGACTTCTTCATGCCAAGCCTCAGATTCAGCGGAAGCGATACGGATTCCGAAAAGCCGAGAGGTGAGGGAAAAGAGTCCATCCATCACTTGCTCAACTGGGAAGTAAGGTCGGAGGGCTTCATCGTCGAAATGGTAGAGTTCCTTTCGGCGCTTTTCTGACCAGTAAGTGGTTTCCCAAGGCTGGAGAGGTGCTTTTTCGGTGCCGGTTTTTTCGGCTTTGTATGCTTGGAGTTCTTCGATGTCGTTGTGGAATTGGGAGAGAATTTTTTCGTGAAGGTCCTCGGTGAACTTGAGCGCGGAGGCTCCATTCTTGGCCATGCGACGTTCGAGGACGAGGTCTGAGAAATTGTCGAAGCCCATGAGTTTCGCTTTTTCCTCACGGAGACGGAGGATGTCCCAGAGGAGGTCCGAGTTATCGTGATCACCGCCGTGACCGATGGTGCAGGATCCTTCCCACATCTCCTTACGGAGGGCTTCGTCTTCGGCGTGTTGCATCACCGGCATCATGGAAGGGTGTTGCATTGAGAAACGCCATTGGCCTTCTTTATCTTTGGACTTGGCATCTTCTGCAGCGGCAGATTTTGCGGACTCTGGGAGCCCGGCGAGGCGCGATTCATCATCGATGAAAAGCTCCCAAGCATTGGTGGAATCGAGCACGTTCTCGCCGAATTTTTGAGTGACTTTCGCGAGTTCACCATTGAGCTCGGCCATCCGTTTTTTGTCATCAGGTGCGAGATCAGCTCCAGACGAGCGGAAGTCAGCACAGGTTTCTTCGATGTAGCGGCGCTGAAGGTCATTGAGACTTGAGAGATCAGTTTCAGCGTAGTTTTTTAAGACCGTCCAGAGTTGATCATCAAGAGTGATGGAGGAGGAAAACTCAGAGACGATGGGAAGCATTTTGTTGAGAGCTTCGCGGAGTTCATCCGAGTTTGCGACGGAATCGAGATGATTGACGCGCCCCCAGCTCCGGTTGAGATCATCTGTCGCGGACTCAAGCGCGGCGAAGGTGTTTTCAAAAGTGGCGGAGTCTGGAGCGACTGATTTGATCGCTTCTATATTTGAGCGGCCGTGTTCGATCGCTTTCGTGATATCGGCCTCAATGTGATCCGGAGTGAGGGTGGACCAACGGATGTGGAAGTCTTCGGCAAGAAAGGGATGCTGCATGCCAAAAAGGAAGCACAGCGCGGGGGGAATGCAGTAGAAAAAAGCGAGTCTTTATCTCGCATCAACAGGATCAAAAATCCTGTTATCGTTTACGCTTGAATAGGAATCCCGACGCGAGGATCGCGAGAAGTGCAGATGAGGGCTCTGGAACACTTGCGGTGCTGGTCAAGGTGAGTGATGTCTGCGTTGTGGTCCAAGATGAGGAGTTGTTTGAAGCTCCACGAGTATCTTCTACAAAAATCGTCCACTCGTAGCCTCCGATACGTGTTCCATCAGTAAGACCGACATCGTTGAGTTTAAAAACACTATCTCCGTTAGTGCCGGTCATGTTTTCACGAGAGCCATTACTACCGGCACCTGAGAGTGCTGAGCCTACATTTGTGACGGTCGCAGTTGAAGCTGCGACGAACCAACCTTGTGATGGAGAGCCAGAAGCACCATTTCCAGCTCCTTCATTGCCAATATCCCAAAGGGGGGGAGGAGAAGTATCGTTTTGCCAGCTGAGGTAGTTTCCAAGAGAAGGTTCACTTGAGAAAAAAGCACCATTTTCGTCGAAGAGTCCAACTTGGGAGTGTTCCCAAGTGCGTCCTCGAGTGTTCATGCTAGAGAAGTCCGTCTCGAAATCAGTGACGTTGAGGTGGTTCGCGAAAGTGACCCGAAAAGTCTGTGAAACCTCTGTGCCGGGATTTGCTGGAGATCCTGTGGCGTAGGTATTCGAGAAATTTTTCGAAAATCCATGATTTGACTTAAGTCCTCCACCGGAGAGGAATTCAGCATCGGCGAACGCTCCACTCGCGTTCCCAGGAACATTAGATGTGACGGTAATAGTAATGTCGTCAAGGTCACCATTATCAGAGGTTAATTTCGCCCCTGTCGCATCATCAATGATATTAAAGCTCTGTGAACCGGAGAAGCCTCCAGAGGTAAAAGCTGCTTCACTGAAATCAAAAGACAAACCGTTAAAAATAGTCTGAGCGTCTGCCGAAGTCAGCAGAGAAAGGGTGATTAAGATGAAGGGGGAGGTCTTCATGACTCCGATAATATAAATAAGATTTATAGAATGTAAATAAAATTAACTATTCTTAATAAATTACCGGATTTTTTCAGGCGGGTTTATTTTTTGAGTACGGGATCTTGTTTATTTCAAGATCAGAAATGTCTAGGACATGTGAATCTAGGGCGGCTTAATCGAGGCTTTCAGATGAAAAGCATTCCCCTAAGCGTCTCAAGGAGGAGTAGTTTCGCTATTCCTTCGGTAAGAAATAAGCGCGCTGCTTTTCGCTGATCGGAAGCCCCAGCTTCTCCATCGCGGCGAGCATGTCTTCCCAGACCATTCGTTTTTCGGAGAGGCCTTCATTTTGCCGAAGGAGATAGCTCGGGTGGTAAGTGACGCGCAGGGGGATGCCTTGGAATTGGTGCCAATCGCCACGGAGTTGTCCGACTGCTTTTTTCTCGTCGAGGAGGCCTTCTGCGGCGGTGCCGCCGAGGGCCATGATCACCGTAGGCTTTACGATATCAATCTCAGCACGAAGAAAGGGGAGGTTCGTTGCCATTTCTTCCGGAGAAGGCTTTCGGCTTCCGGTCGTCTGGTTTTTCATCGAAGGGCGAAATTTACAGACGTTAGAGAGGTAGACTTGTGAGCGTTCGAGCCCCATTGCTTTAATGATTTGATCAAGTTTCTGGCCCGCAGGGCCAGCGAAAGGCAGTTGTTCTTTTTCATCCTGATATCCAGGAGCCTCGCCCACGAGCATGAAGTCCGCTTCTGGGTGACCGGTAGAGAAAACCATGCGATCACGGAGGGTTCCGAGAGCTTTTGATGGCTGCCAGTTGAGGCATTGTGCAGCGAGCGAGGCGATTTTTTCAGCCGCCGTGGTTCCTGTAACCTGGATTTGGGTCGTAGGAGCTTGAGCAGGCACTGAAGCCGCTGCAGTGGCAGAAGGGGCGGCGGTGGTTTGGCGGGCTGGGATGGCCTTCTTTGCGGAGCCACGGCGATAGAACTCCCGTAAAATACCGCGAGCTTCATCATCGACCTCGATATGAGTTTGGCCCTGCTCTTGCAGTTGTTTGAGGTAGTCGATTACCGTTGGTATGGCCATAGAGATATCGCATCATCTCTCGGGTCTGAAGGCCAGCGCGGAGTGGAGAAAGGTGAATTGTTCTTTAAATTCTAAGAATCCTCTTGACCCGCTGCCCGATCCGACTATTTCTCCCGCCCAGCTAATCCCATAGTTTTATGTCTAGAGTTTGCAGTATCCGCGGTTCCAAAGTTAGAGTTGGACGTAAGATCCATCGTTCCGGTCTTGCCAAGAAAAAGGGCGGTATCGGTCGTCACGTCACCAAGACCGTTAAGCGCAAGGTCTCTCCTAATCTTCATACCAAGCGCGTTTGGGTTCCTGAGCTCGGCAAGTATGTGAAAGTCAAAGCTTCGGCAAAGGGCTTCAAGACCATTAATAAGAATGGTGCTTACTCGACCTTGAAAAAGGCCGGCTTGATCTAGGTTTCCTAGTTCCTTCAATTTTTCAAAGCGGCTTCTCGATTTCGAGAAGCCGTTTTTTATGCGCTGATGCGTTCGATTCCGTATGGGTCGAAATTTTTGTCTAAGGAAAGGATGGGAGCGTCTCTAGAAATGGCTTCGGCCACCAGCAGGCGATCGGTGGGATCACGGTGGTGCTGAGGCAGGGTGGAAGCGCGTCTCATGGTGGCCCATTCGATAGGGAGGATTTCGAAGCCTTCTTCGGAAAGAAGTGAGGGGAAGTCGGGGCGCTGTGCGGCTTCGAATTGAACGAGACCTTGTGATTGTTTCTGTGCAAGCTCCCATAAGCTCGCCAAGGAGACGAGGGAGCGGTGGTCAGGGGATTCGATTCGCCGTGCGAGCGAATCAGGGAGTTCCGAATCGTTTTGAAGAAACAAAAGAAGCACCCGAGTGTCGAGGAGCTGCTCAATCATCTAGGTGCGTGGTTCTTCTGGGGCTTCTGGTGGATCAAAGCGAGGAGGGGTGGCCGGAGGAAGTGGTTTGGACTTTGGATGATCGAATTCCGGGGAAATATAGAAATTCTGTGTGCTGAGGCTCCCACGGGTCGGGGTGTCGACTGAAGGAAGGCGAATCTCGGCAACGACACGACCGTGTTTCGTGAGCGAGACGGGATCGCCAGATTCGATGAGTGCTGAGACGAGTGCTGAAAGTTTCGATTTCGCTTCGTAAAGTCCGACTTTCTTCATGAGAATAGACTAGACTAGTCTGACTATATTTTGGAAGCGCAAAATATGGAAAAGGATCATTTTTTTCGCAATCATTGAAAATTCTGGCCTTTGCACTCTTCGGAATCGCAAAGTTGGGCATGGAAAATCCATACGAGCCGCCGGAAACAGATCAAATTGTCGCGGAATACGTGGGTTCGGCAGGAGATCGGACGATCGCTAGAGTCGCGATTTGGCTTTATCGGGCTCCAATGATTGCATCTCTGCTAACGCTCCTCTTGATGGCTTCGGCTTTTTCGACATTGGCGGCGGACAATTCGGCCGTTCCTTCAAGATTGGCGGGTGAACTTTCCCTCATGTTATGGATTTTGATGATTGGACTCGGTCTGGGACTGATTGGATGGGTGCTGGCTCTCGTGAGTATTTTTCGTCCATACTCAGGACGCCGCCCGAATTGTTGGTCTTGGATCATTCTTTCAGCGGTTTATGCCTTTTTTGGATTTCCGGTAGGAACGGTTTGCGGACTGTTTTTGATTGGTTTGGTGCTCAAGAAGTGGAAGCAATTTTTCCCCAAACAACTTGAGGAATCTGAGGCCAGTGATCATTGACTAATCCTTAAGCCCGACTAGCGTGCCGCCATGAGCAGTTGCGGTGGTTCCAGTCGAAACTTCGGTCCTCGGATGAAGATGGATGCGTCTCTTCATCTTGAGAAGAAGCCGGATTGGATTAAGGTGCGTCTTCCGAATAATCCTGTATTCTGGGATACCAAGTCGATGATCCAAGATCTTAGCTTGGTCACCGTCTGTGAAGAGGCGCAGTGCCCTAACCGATGGGAATGCTGGGGGCAAGGAACAGCCACCTTTATGATCGCCGGAGAAAAATGCACGCGTGCGTGTGGATTTTGTGCGGTGAAGACGGCTAAGCCGGACGCGCTCGAAGAAGACGAGCCGCAGCGAGTGGCCGAGGCCACGAAACGGATGAATCTGAATCACGTGGTGATCACAGCAGTGGCGCGTGATGATCTCGCTGATGGGGGCGCGCAGCATTTTCAAGATACCATCGAAGCGGTTCGCGAAACGAATCCCGGAATCATCATCGAGGTTCTCGTGCCGGACTTTAATGATAAGGACTGGGCTCTCGATCTGGTGATGAAAGCGCGCCCGCATATTTTCAATCACAACTTGGAGACTGTGGAGCGTCTGACGCCTCTCGTTCGGAGTCGTGCGAAGTATGAGCGTTCGTTGGCGGTTCTGAAAAAAGCCAAAGAAATGGCAGGAGGACATGTTGCTACCAAGAGTGGGATTATGCTCGGGCTTGGTGAACGTGATGAAGAAATCGAACAAGCGATGGATGACCTCCGCGCTTCTGATGTCACCGTTTTAACGCTCGGGCAATATCTCCGTCCGACGCCGATGCACCTTCCGGTGGTCGATTATGTCACGCCGGAAAAATTCGACCATTGGAAAGAAGTGGCACTCGCGAAAGGCTTCCGCCACGTGGCGAGCGGGCCGTTGGTGCGAAGTTCCTATCACGCGGCGGACTTTAGGCCTGAGGAAGATGTGCTGGAGGCGATCAAAGCGGACTTGGCTTCGGCGCCGTAATCACTGTTTACAAATAAGAGGGAGAATGAGGGGGAGGGCCTCGAGGAGCCGCAGTCGCAGCCGCTTACACGGTCTTACGAATCTAGGGAGAATTCTTTTCTAAATTGGGAGCGAAGTTAGAATAGAATCGAGCCCTTTGGATCCGTCAATGGGAGTGAGCCAGTGTTCGCGGCGGAACCAGTTACGTTGGCGCTTGGCATATTGACGGGTGGAAATGGTGATGCGCTCAAGGCATTCTTCGCGGGAAAGTTCGCCTCTAAGATGGGCTTCGATTTCCCGCACGCCGATCGCTTGTCGCACGGTGCCAGAATTGGTAGGGAGATTTTTCACCTCTTCGATCGCTCCGTTTTCAAGCATCTGTGCGGTGCGTTGGGCGATGCGGTTGGCTAGGATTTCGCGCGGCCACTGCAGGACGATGCCCTTGAGATGGGCGGTGTTCTCAGGGATGGCAAAATTTTTTCTGAGGTCGGAGGCTTTGCTGCCGGTGATGAGGCAGATTTCGAGGGCTCGGCCGAGGTGACGTCGGTTCTGAGAATTCTGGCGTGCGGCTTCCTCAGGATCGAGATTTTTGAGGCGTCGGTAAATTTCATCGACGGTGAGTTGATCGAGTTCGGCACGGATTTTTTCATCTCCCGGAGGAGCGGGGGCGCAGCCGTGGGTGAGAAACTTTAGGTAGAGGCCAGAGCCACCGACGATGAGAGGAATTTTTCCACGTGATTGAACCTCAGCGATGATCGGGCGAGCAAGTGCTTCGTAGCGGGCAGCATCGAGTTTCTCGGTGAGAGGGAACTGACTGTAGAGGTGATGAGGGGCTTGGGATTGCTCGTGTTCGTTAGGCGAGGCTGTAAGGACTTCGAGTCCTTGGTAGAGTTGAAAGGCGTCAGCATTGATAATCTCGCCACCCATTTTTTCAGCGATGGCGCAGGCGCAGGCGCTTTTCCCGGATGCGGTGGTTCCGCAGAGGTAGAGTGGTTCGTGGATCATGGCAAAAAATCGGCCCGTTGGTTTGATACCAGACGGGCCGAAAGAAGCAAAAATTCAGTGCGATTTATACGGACTCGTCTGAGAGAGAAATAACTTCTTCTTCTGAGGGCTTCGGATCAGCGTTGGCCTCTGGAGCTGCTTCGTCATCTTCTGATCCCGGAGCTGGGCCGTTAGACTTTGCGCTGTTTACGATCAGAGTGCGGCCCATGAAAGGCTGGTCGTGAAGGACTTCAATGGCGCGCTTGGCTTCATCAATGAGACCCATGGTGACAAAACCGTAGCCTTTGGAGCGGTGGGTGTTGCGATTGTAAACGATGTCGATATTTCGAACAGAGCCAACTCCTTTGAAGAGGTCGTCAACGTCTTGCTCGGTGGCATCGTAGGAGAGGTTTCCAACGTAGAGGCGCTTGGAGTCAACTCCTGAAGCATCAGGAATCTCGCGCTTGCGCCCATGATCACGGCCATCTCGTCCGCGTCCACGACCTTTGGTGGTGTCACGAACGTTTTCGCGTTTCGGACGGGCATCTTTTTTAGCGGCCTGTTTGCGCGGGATGCGGTTTGGCTCGCCTGTGGGAGGTTTGTAGAGCCCAAAGATATTCAGGAATTTCTCCCAAAGGGTGATTGGCTTACGAGGCCCGCGATTTCCGTTGCGGTTACCACTGCGTCCGCGGTTGTTGTTTCCGCCGCGATTGTTGTTTCGGTTGGTATTTCGACCACCTTGGTTGTGGGGTTCTCCATTGCTGTTGCGGTTGCGATTCCGGTTTCTGTTACGATTGCGGTTTCGGTTGCGATTCCGGTTGCCTGAGTTCGAGGAACTCTGACCGGCTGACTGATTACTATCTGTATTGGACATTTTTGTGTGGGGTTTGTCTCCCTGGCATCGAAGGGGCCGCGTTTAGAAAAAGAGAGCTGCACGAGGTAGTCATCCACTCTGAGGAAGCTGGAAGTGACTTGAGAAGACCTGCTACTGCCGGACTCGCTTTATGTTGACGCGGTGTTTGTAAATTTCGATACATCTAAGATGCGCGCGAGCCAGTGGCAGCTCCGGTGAGTCAGTGCAAGTCCAATTCGACTTATTCACAGAGTCACGACCCTACGCTTTTCTTAAGAGAAGAGGAAAAGTCGAGGGTGTTTTCGAGAGCCGAAGCCAAAAGCTAGTAACGACACCTAAGCTGAATTTAAGGTGAAAAGCTAAGATGGCAAGAGGGGAGTTTTATCATGGTGATATTGATTAAAAGAGGTCTTTTCAACTGATGATTCTGAGATTAGTATTTAGATGATGAAAAAACTCGTTCGTTTTATATTTTGTATTTTTTCAATGTTGCTTCTTTCGAGTTGTGCCACGATGTATCTAAAAGATCACGGTTTCCGTGAGACTCCAGCGGTTGAGGTCAATGGCGCTCAGGTGAAAAGTGCGCTCAAGCCAATGGGTGGTTCCTCAGGGATCGCTTTTTCCGCGATGGTTGTTGCTGCTGGTACGGGAACGACTGATGGGCCCTTTCTCTGGCGCGTCGAAGCGGAAGGGCAAGAGGGTGTGCACGAATATCTCCGCATCAATAAAATCCGCGTCACCACTTCAAAGAGCAAGCGTGACGAGTGGTATCCGCGTAAAAACCTCAGCGTGAATGCGCCGTTTGAAAAAATTCCGGGCGAAAAAGGAAAGAGTTTCGCGCAATATCAAATTCCAGGGAAGCTCAGCGTGAAGCCACGTGATGATGGTGACATCACGATCCACTTGCATGTTTCCGTGAAAGCGAGTGGTCTTGTGAAGAGTGAGTGGATTAAATTTAAGCTCCAGCCTGAAACGAAGTGGAAAAATGACAGTGTTTTCCTTCCCACCGAAATCGTGAAAAGCGTGCGTGGAAATCCCCGTGAGTGGAATTGGTAGCGCGCTATTGCCACGATGGGATAGGGGCGCTAAGTTCTTCTCATGATCGTTAAGGGATTTCGCCTCTTCTCTGGAGCTGGGTTTTGCCTTACCGCTTGTCTCTGCAGTTCTTTACTGAAATCTCAGGAGACTCCTGCGGTTGAGATTCTTGAAATTTCTCAGAAAGGAGATTCGGTCTTTGACGCTTCGATTTTCACCCAGCGAAACGCGCGGACGATGACGATTTCGATTCCGGCTCCCCGGGGGCTCATTCTCGACCGGGAGGGGCGACCGCTTGCGCAAACGAAAGTCGCATACCATCTCGCGATCGATTTCACAGTCCTTTCTGGAGACATTCCTGAGGAGGAGGCTCTGGTATGGGCTCAGCAAAAAATTACAGAAGCGAATGCGCTGCTTGAGGGGGAATACACCGTCTCAGCTCAGCGGATGAAGAATTATTATCAAAACCGTCGTTGGCTGCCGCGTGTCATTTCAACAGTCCTCAGTGAGGAGAAGGCTAAAAAACTGGAGCAAAAGCTACCTGAAGGCCTCACTCTGTTTCCGATCTATCTGCGTCACTATCCTGAGAAATCTACGGGGGCGCACATGGTCGGCTATGTTGGAACGAAGATGAAAATTCCCGATGGCCCCATTACTTATGGTGATCCACTCTTCGAGACGACTGAAGGAAAGCGGGGCTTTGAAAAAATCTATGATAAGCAACTCTCGGGGCAGGCTGGTTCCAAGAAGATGATCTTTGATGGAGATGGAAAGTTGATTCTCGATGAAACTCTAGAGCGGCCCAAGCCCGGTGGCACGGTGGTCACTACTCTCGATCTTGATTGGCAGCGTCATGCTGAAAATGTGCTACGCCGTGGATGTAAACGTGGTGCTTTTGTTGTATTGGATGTTCAAAATGGTGATGTCCTTGCGATGGCTTCGCGTCCGACCTTCGACCTCAACCATTTCGTTCCAAAAATTTCGCAGGAAAAATACGACTCACTTCTCAATGACCCTGGAAAGCCACTTTTCGGCCGCGCTTTCCAAGCGGAATATCCCCCAGCATCGACTTTCAAACCAGTTGTTGGCCTCGCTGCGATCACCAATAATGTGGTTACGCCTTACACGAAGATAGAATGCCCTGATAAAATCCAAATTGGTTCCCAATGGTTCCGGAATCATTCTTTAGGGCACCAAGGCCAGATTGATGTCAAACGCGCCCTCGCGAAATCGGTGAACCCATGGTTCTACCTAGTGGGAGTGAGTACTGGTCCTCAGACCTTCCTTTCTACTGCGCGACGTCTTGGTTTCGGGAGTAAGACCGGCCTCCCGCTCACGGGTGAAGCTGCCGGAATCGCACCAAGCTCAGAATACATTGAGAAACGAATGGGTCGTCCGACTACGGATGGTGATACGGCCAATCTGGCCATCGGACAGGGTCTCATGTTGGCAACTCCATTGCAAGTCGCGCAAGCGATGGCTGGGATTGCAAATGGGACAGAGCTTCACGAGCTGCGTCTCCTCAAGCAGGTTCAGGATTTCCATGGGCGCGTGATCGAGGCACCAGATGTTAAAATACGGAATGATCTTAGCTTGGATGTCGAGGCTGTTGCGGCAGTGCATGAGGGAATGGTGGACGTTGTTCACGCCAGCTATGGGACAGGACAAAATGCGCGTCTTGGCTTCACGATCATGTGTGGAAAAACCGGAACCGCGCAGTGGGGACCGAAATCCCAGAACCAAGGTCTTGCTTGGTTCTCTGGATTTTTCCCACTGAATAACCCGCGCTACGCTTACGCCGTCGTTTATGAAGGGCGCCCGAATGAGATCGTCAGCGGTGGTCAAAAGGCCGCTCCGATGGTGCGGAATTTCTTCAACGAATTTCAGGATGAAATTAAAAAAGCAATAAAGCCTCCGGCGCGTGCCATGATTGTTTTTGAGGATGATGAAGAGGACTTGCTTGATATTCCGCTCGCCCAGCCGGTGGACGAAGAGTTTATCCCAATCGCAGAGCCTGTTGAGGACTAATCATCTTTTCTGAACTCTCCCCTTTACCTCTTTGGATAGAACGTTCAGGAACTGTTCTGTGCTCAATGACGAGCATTCCAATTTCTAAAAAATATTATGGACCTTCAAATCGCCACTCTTTGTGACTTCGCCGCTGAATATCAGGGCAAAATGGTAATCTCTGGAACCTTCGATGCACTCGCTGCCAAGGCGACCCCAATCGTTCACCCGCAGTGCTCTCTTGCGATGCGCTTTTGCTTCACTCCTGAAGACGCCGGTGATCACGAGCTGAACATCAGCATCATCGATGAAGACGGAAAGCCGATTAACGACAAGATGCCAATCAAAGGCGGTATGCCCGTGCAAATGCCCGACAATATGGCCTTCCTGACTCGCCACCTTATTGTCGGTTTCCAGGGTCTTACTTTTCCGAAAGCCGGTGTCTATTCTGTCGACGTCATGGTTGACGGTGAGCTAATCCAGCGTCTGCCACTTCGTATCGTGCAAGTCGACGATCAGGGACAACCGGCAGCCTAAACCCAGCCCTCGCTTTATGGGTTTATCCAGGCCTCTCTTCCGTTGTGCTCTCATCACGGGAGCCAGCTCGGGATTAGGGCTGGAATATGCCCGTCAACTCGCACCATTCGTAAAGACAATGGTGCTTGTTTCTCGACGAGAGTCTGTTCTTGAGCAAATCGCGCAAGACATCATCAGGCAGCATTCTCACCTCACCATCAAAGTCTTCGCGAGCGATCTCGCGGATGTTTCATCGCGTGGCGTCTTACTCGGCTCTTTAGCAGCCGAAAACCTTCGCCCTGATCTCTTGATCAACAACGCGGGGATGGGCGATTACGGCGAGTTTCGCACTTCCGATTGGGAGAAAACAGGAGAGATGATTCGCCTCAATGTCGAGGCCCTCACTCATCTGAGTCACGCTCTCCTTCCAGGTCTTATCCAAGAGAAAGGTTCCATTTTAAATGTGAGCTCCTTAGCGAGTATCTTGCCCATCCCAGACTTTGCGGTCTATGCCGCGACCAAGGCCTACGTGACCAGTTTTAGTGAAGCGCTGCGGCTTGAACTCCGAGATCATCGCGTGAACGTCCTCGCCGTCTGTCCGGGGCCAGTGAAGACCGGCTTTGGTGATCGTGCCAGACGCTCCTCGACTTCCAAGCTCCCGGTGCAAGACGCTTTTTATGAAACCGCCGAAACAGTGGTCTCAGATTCGCTTCGTGCCCTCGCCGCAGATCGTGCTCGCATCTATCCTGGACTAAAAGTCGCTGCCGCGGCGGTTCTCATTGGAGCCCTTCCAATTGCGGTAATCAGGCTGATCATGTCTTTCCGACCTCGAAAGAGCTGAAATTTAGGTCCTTTGAGGGATTATTGCCAATATTTGTCTCGGAAAAGCGACTTTTCAAACATGCGGGTTTGACAGGGGCTTACGCGATTTTGTTTACTCAATGAAAGAGTTGAACCTTCGTGGATTGTTCTCTTTTTCTTATAACCTCAATCCCAATCACACACATTACACATTATGAGCGACGAAAAACAGCCGCCCAAGCCACCGGCGCCAATGAAAAAGACCTCCGCTGTCCCTTTGAAAAAAGAGACTGTTCGCGTGACACTCAAGGCCGACCCTGCAAAGCCTGAAGCAGCGGCACCAGCGCCTAAAGCTCCCGCGGTACCACCAGCGCCCGCTCCTACCATTCCTCTGAAGACGGCCCCAGCAGCTACTGTTCCAGGAGCCCCAGCAGCTCCTAAGCCAGCTGGTGCGCCGGCCCCGGCTCCTACCATTCCTTTGAAGACCGCTCCTGCTGCTTCTCAGCCACTTGCTACTGCACCAGCAGCAGGTGGAGCAACCACCAAGCCCCTTCCACAGGCTACGGTTCAGCTTCAAAACACTCAACAGCTCGGTCCTCCTACCGCGCCGACTTCTCCGCAAATCGGAACGATCAACACCACTGATATGGATGATGAAGAGGAGAGCGACACCATCCCAACCGTGATGTCCATCCTCGGCTTCGTGCTTGCTCTTGCAGTGCTTGCTGTTGGCCTCATGACTTGGATAGAGGAGAATGAAATCGGCGACCTCTTCGGTTAAGCTTTAAATCTTTTGTAGAATTTACTCATATGGCACTTCCTATTGTTGTTCTTGTTCTTGGCGTCATTGTGACCGTCCTGAACCTCATGAGCAGCGGAACGTTTTAGTCTCTTACCGCGTTCCTCACTTTGACAGAGAAGCGAGTGCGTTAAGGGAATTTTCTTCCTGATAAAATACTATTACCTCCTATGAACGGAGTCTAACAGGGTGGCCTTGACGCCACCCTTTTTGCGTCCATAGTCCGTGTATGGCATTAACAATTACTGAAGATAACTTCGAAGCTGAAGTGGTAAACTCTGACGTCCCCGTTCTCGTTGATTTTTGGGCAGAATGGTGCGGTCCCTGCAAAATGATTGCCCCAATGGTGGATGCCGTTGCGGCAGAAGTTGAGGGAGTAGCTAAGGTTGGGAAGTGTAATCTTGATGATGGTCAGGCTCTTGCTGCAAAATATGGTATTAAATCCATCCCAACGCTCCTCTTTTTTAAAGACGGCGAAGTGAAGGACCAAATCGTGGGCGCTGCCGTAACGCAAAGTCAGATTTCCGAGAAGCTCAAAGCACTCGCATAAATCACGCTTTCACCTCTTAAACAAAAACGGCCTCTCGGGATTCACCGGGAGGCCGTTTTTTGTTGAAGCGATGCGGGAAAATTAGTCCGCGTTTTTTGCTTCCTGAGAAGCAATGTAATCCTGCTCTTCCTCGTGAGAGTGAATGCGGAGATTGGCAATGACACCTTCTCGCTCGGCTGCTGCTTTCAGCATGCTACGGATGGTGGAAGCGGTGTAGCCTTGGCGTCCAATCAGCACCGCAACATCGGGCTGACAGAGGATGAGGCGGAAGTTAATCTTCTTATCGCCACTGTGACCGATCCGGAGTTCGGCAAGCTTGGGTTCCTTGATGAACTGCAATGCGATGTATTGCAGGAAGTCCTTAAGTTGAGCGGTGATCTGTTCCATTGCGATGGAAGTTCGCACAGGAGCCATTTTAAGAAAAGTAAAATGACTCTCGGCGGTGGAATCTGCGATCGCTTGTGACAATCGAGCAGGATCAGGCCGCTGAGGTGAGCCAGTGTGGTGCCGTGAGGCTCGGGGAGGTCAGCGAGGCTGTTCCCGGGCGGTGAGCGGGAAATGATCCGGCGCCTCGAGTTTTAGGTGACTTTACTCATCGTCATCACGCATTCGAGGTGGCGAGTTTGAGGGAAGAGGTCGAAGGGTTGGATTTCTTCGATCTGGTAGCCGCTTTCAAGGAAGCGCTTGAGATCGCGCATTTGGGTGGCGGGATTACAAGAAACGTAGACGACGCGCTGCGGGCTAAAGTTGAAGAGCTGATTGAGGAAATCTTCACTGCAGCCTTTACGCGGCGGATCAATGACGACGGAAGTTTGGTTCGCGGGATCAGTGATGTCTGCGAAGAGTTCTTCGGCTGAGGCGGCGATGAACTGGGTGTTTTTAATCCCGTTGGTCTTGGCGTTTCGGCGAGCCCAGTCTGCGGATGTTTCCGAGACCTCGATTCCAGTGACTTTTTCAAAATGCTGAGAGAGGGTGAGGGCGAAGAGTCCCGAGCCGCAGTAGGCATCGAGTAAGAATTTTTGGCCCGGGCCTGCAGCCTGTTTTGCAACGTAGTCGGTGAAAGCTGGAAGAATGTAAGGGTTATTCTGGAAGAAGTCCCCAGCGAGGAAATTAAAGGTGAGATCGCCGACCTTCTCGCTGACGGGATTTCGGTGATTCGATTCCACGCGGCCTTCGGTGGCGCGCATCAGAAGGGTGGATCCTTTTTTGTAAGCGGTTGCATTGTCATGAACCTCTTTACGAGCGCGCGGGAGGTCAGCATTAATTTCATCCATCGCTATCGGGCAAAAGGGGACATCAATGATGAGAGAACGGCGATTGTGCATGAGAAAGCCGATGGGCGTCTGTTGGCCCGGGCGCGGCTTTTGAAAATGCGGAGTAATCTTCGAGCGGTATCCCCATTCTTTTGGAGAAGGGAATGCGGGCTGCACGGGGAGATCGATTCCAACCATGTGCTGGAGGAGCTCGGTGACTTGGCGCGTTTTCCACTCTAGCTGCTCAGGGTAGCCAAGATGCTGGTATTGGCAGCCTCCACAAGTGGCAAAGAGCTTACACTCCGGCTCGATCCGAGACGGCGAAGGGGTGATCACCTCAACGAGATCAGCGTGACTACAATTCGCCTCATTACGATAGACGCGCGCTTTGACGGTCTCACCCGGAAGGGTGAAGGGGACGAAGACGACCCAATCATTCGGCTTTGCAATTCCGGCGCCGAGGTTGGAGAGGGAAATAATCTCGAGTTCTACGATTTCATGATAATCGAAAGGCTCGGGGACAAATTTTTTGGGGCGCTTCGGGAGATCGCCAGGAGCAGGGATAGCCATCAGTTTGACGGGGCGTCAGGAAGTTCAGCAGTGGGAAGAGGTGGAGGGGAGATCTTGATGACATTGTCCGCTTTCGGAGTCGCAGGAGCTTTAGGGGTTTCTCCAACGTAGGTCTTGGTCTCCTCCTTAGAGATCAGCTTTGCGGTTGTATCAGGGTCGGCGAAGCCAACGTTTTGAACGGGGGGATTCTCCATCATCGCTTCAGGCTCGACCTTCAGTGGTGCAAATGGAGCGGGAGTGGGGAGTGGTTCTTCTTCTGAGGTTCCTTCTTTCGCGCATGAGGAAAGAAGAATGGTAGCCAGGAAACCGGAAGTGAGAAATGGCGGGGCATTCATGGGGTGAGTGGAAGAGGTTGCCTAGGGAAGACACGAGTGACAATACTGGAATGAGAAGAGAAAAAGAGGTCGATTTTACTTCTGATGACACCAAGGCTGGCAGGTTTGGCGTCATTGTTCTAGGTTCTGTGCATGACATTACTTCTTGGTCTGGGGATCATTGGGTCCCGCTCAGCTGATCAGCTGGTAGCGGCGGGCGTGGACTTAAAGACATGGAACCGCACTGCGAAAGAGCGGCCTGATGCGGTCGATGATCCTTTGTTGGCGGCTGCGGAAGCGGAGGTGATCCTCTGTTATCTCATGGATGAAGTGGCGGTGCGCGAGGTGTTTAGCAGAATTGCGCCTTCACTGGGGGAGGGAAAGATCTTTATCAACCACGCAACGATCGATGTAGAGACGACGCTCTGGCTTGATGCGCAGTGTCGTGCGCTTGGATGTGATTTCCTCGATTGTCCGTTCACGGGGTCACGTGATGCGGCCGCTGGCGGGAATCTCGTATATTACGTTTCTGGGCGCGAAGAACTCCTCGAAAAACATCGCTCACTTCTTGAGGTTACCTCCCGGGAGATTCTTTTCCTCGGGCCGCCTCCAGCAGCGACGGTGGTGAAAATTACAACCAATCTCGTGACCGCTTCGGCAGTGACTGCTTTGACAGAAGCGATGGAGATTTCGAGACGTCATGGAGTAGATCCTCGTGATTATGCAGAAGCTCTCGAGTTGAATGCGAGTTATGCTCCGGTGCATGCTTTGAAGGCGCCTTCGATTTTGGTCGATGACTATACGCCACATTTTTCGACTAAAAATATGCTCAAAGACGCCCGCTACTCAGAAAGTTTAGCGGCTGAAGCTGGTGCGCATGCACCTGGGATCTCGACCGTTTCAGCTCTTCTTGAGCAAGCTCATGGACATGCGGCGGATGAGGATTTTTCAGCCCTAGCTAAAAACGAGCCACTGGATGCGGAGGCTGGTTTTCTTGGGTTCCGTACGATCATTAAAGTGGATGGTCCAGATGCTGCCCGTTATCTGAATGGCCAGATCACAAATGACATCGCGCTCGCTGATTCTGGAGAAACAATCACGGCTTGCCTCCTCAATGCAAAAGGAGGAATGGAGGCTTTTGTTTACCTGCGAAAGTTTGACGAGGCTTACTTCATGGATGCCCCGATCTCGATGAGGGATTCACTGGTGGAACGCCTAGATAAATATCTCATCGCAGATGATGTCACGCTCACGGATGTTTCGGAGGATTTCTTTATCAATCACGTTCTCGAAGAGCTGAAAGGTCCGATGTGTAGTCCGGCGAATCGTTTCGGAATTTCAGGCACTGATATTTTCGATACGCTCGAAGCTGATTTGAGCGCAGGAACGTTCGAGACGGCGCGGATCGTCCATGGAGTGCCGAAGTGGCCGAACGAGCTTTTCTCTGGATTGCTGCCACCTGAGGCTGGGCTCGATGAAACTTCGATCTCTTACAGCAAAGGCTGCTACACCGGTCAGGAAGTGATTTCCCGAATGAAACGCGCCGGAAAGGTAAATCGCAAGTTGGTGAAGCTCGCACTGCACCAGCCGCTGATTCCGACGAAATCCTCCCTCATGGTCGATGGAAAGGAGGCGGGTGTGATTACCTCCGTGACACGTCACGAGGGGAAAGAGATCGCGCTCGGTTATCTCAAACGGAAGTTTGAAGAGATCGCGGAATTTGAAATCGCCTCGCCATCATCAGGAGAGATCATTGGGACAGCAGCACTGCGTTAAACGTCGAGTTCGACCCAGCTACGGCATCCGCCGTATTTTTTCTCATAAGTGAGATGGATTGGTTTAGGGAGTTTCTCCACTTCGACGTAAGCGACGTGGATGCTTCCCGAGGCCATTCCTTTGCCTTCCCAAAAAAAGCGGTCGCGGATGACTTCTTCTTTCCAGATATGGTGATCTGAAAGCGCTGCAACTTCATCCCAATCGGTAAGAGTGATGGCCTTGGTGACTTTTACCTTTGAGGTGATGACTACTTTTTCCCCGATTTGCCACTCTGGCTTTGTGGTGACTCCGGTCACGGTGACAAAGTCTCCTTGAGCATGAAATCGTGTCGGGAAGAGAACAAATTCCTCATGGGCAAATGAGAATCCCTCGCGTCCTTCATGGATACCACCTTTCCGGAGGATCACCGACTGGCGGCCTTCTTCGAGTTCCTGACAAATGACGTCCCATTCTTTAAAAGCGATCATGGATGAGCTTTAGCGCGGAGTGGAACGAGTCGCAAGACTTCCTCGGTGTGAGAAGCTTTGGGGTTTTCACGCTGTGATATTACGATACTCTCAGAGGTATGGAAGAAGGGCTGAGTGCACCTCAAGCGATCTGTCTGCGTTGTGGAGAGGCAAATCCTGAGGGGACTTCACGCTGCGAATCATGCAAGAGTCCGCTCGATCATTTCGCTTCGAGTTCTCCATGGGAGATGGGCTCAGCGAAGCACACTGCTTATCAAGAGGCCGCTGATCCGGCCGTGAAACCGATCGTCTTTTGGGGCGTGTGGATTTGGTTTGGCCCTTCAGTGGTGATCAGTTTTTTGAGTATTATTTCACTTCTCTCAGAATCAGATTCCCGGGGAACTTTCGTAGAGGAGAGCTTGTTTCTTCTGGTTCTTCCTACCCTTTATTTTTGTTTGGGAAGCTGGGCTTTGGTGTCAGTGACAAAGGGTTACCTCCGTAAGCGCTCTGAAGAGTCTAAGGAACCTGAGGATTAAGGTTTCCAATCGGGGCGTTTTCATCGTTCACTTGTCGCGTGAGCGAGACGAGCACATCATTCCTTTCCCTGGGTGATCTTACCCTGCGCGAGGGCGGAAAAATTCCGGATGCCAGATTGGCTTATGCGACTTGGGGTCATCTTAATGCGGACCGGTCGAATGCGATCCTTCTCTTTCACGCGCTCTCAGGGACTCATCACGCGAGCGGTTCTCATCCGTCCTCGCCAGAAGGTTGTGAATTTTGGAATGAAGAACTTCACGAAGGTTGGTGGAGTCATTTTATTGGGCCTGGAAAAGCCATCGATACAGATCATTTCTTCGTAATCTGTCCGAATTACTTGGGTGGTTGTTATGGTTCAACGGGACCGAGTTCGATGAATCCAGAAACTGGAAAACAATATGGGGCCGCTTTTCCCCATCTCAATGTCAGTGATCTGGTCGATGCCTCTGTCCCTCTTTTGGATGAATTTAAAATCGAAAAGCTTCATTCGGTGATGGGGCCTTCAGTGGGAGGTCTCTTGACTCTGACTTTTGCAACGAGGCATGCGGAACGAGTCAGGAATGTCATTCCGATTGCTTCAGGATTTAAAACAACAGTTCTGAATCGCCTGATTTTATTTGAGCAGATTCTCGCGATTGAAAATGATCCTCACTTCAATGGCGGCGATTATTATGAAACTGGCCAGCCACGGATCGGGCTTGCGCTCGCACGGATGATTTCTCACAAGACCTTTGTCCATCTCGATACCTTCGAGCGGCGTGCACGCCAAAAGCTGGTGAAGGAAGAGGAGATGCTTTCTTGGTTTCAAGTCCGAGATACTTTCCAGAGTTACATGCTCCATCAGGGAAAGAAATTTACGGAGCGCTTCGATGCAAATACCTACTTGCGGATCATTGATATGTGGTCGCGCTACAATGCGGTTATCGAAGGGGAAGCTGAAGATGCTGCTGAACTGATAGCTCGCTCGAAGGCAGCGGGGCATCGTTATCTTGTGTTCTCAATCGATTCAGATTTTTGTTTTTATCCTGAAGAGCAGGCTGAGTTGGTTCGGCATCTTGAGGCAGCAGATGTCCCCACAATGCATATTACGGTTCACTCCGCGAAAGGGCATGATTCTTTCCTGCTAGAGCCAGAGCTCTATACCCCTCACATTCAGCAGATGTTGTCTGAATACCATTCTTGAAAAGAGACTGGTTAAAGCGGGTGAGGTGAAAATGGGAGAAGTTCGCTTGAAGAGTTGGATCCAAAATCGTGCTTTCACCGTACTTTTCACTCTTGGTATTCACGCGGAAGTGAAGCGGCTGCGATTGCTTGGCCGTGACGCTTCATTGTTTCGTCTGGAATGACAAAAGAGATTTTTTCTGCTCGTTCGGGGTAGCTCTCTGCCAGTGTTTTCTTGGCAGTGTCTAAAATGACTTCACCACCTTCTCCAGAGGTGACGCGCCCGAGAAGGAGGAGGTTTTCAATTTCGTAGAAGTCAGCGTAGTTCTCGATGGAATGAGCAAGATCGCTGCCAATCCTTTCGAAGATGATGTGGGCGTTTGGATCACCTTCTTGGATCGCCTTTTGGATTTCGATGAGCTGCTCGGGATAGGGGAGATCGCCGAATTGATACCCGAGATCCTTAGCGTGCCGTGCGACCGCTTGTTGAGAGAAGTATTGCACCCCGCAGCCGTGATCACCGGACCATTCGTCGATTGGAGCATCTGGGTGATCATCGACGGGCAGAAAGGCGAGTTCGTTGATACCAGGAGTAAGTTGGCCTTGAGGATCGCAGTATCCCACCGCCATCGAGGTTCCCATCGCGATCCCAAGAACCGAATGAATTTCGAATTGCATCGCAGCAGCGAGCGCGGTGACATCGCCATCGTTGATGACGTCGAAGGGAATATTCCCCCATTCTTTCTGAAGCTGGTGGAAGATCGGGCGGACTTCTTTTTCGTAGCGTGCCTTGTCTTTTACGCCACGAAAGAGCGAGGCGACACGGACGGTGTTATTGACGTAAATGCCAGCCGCAGATCCGCCGATGGCATCGACCTGTGGGAGGTGTTCGGCAGCGCGATTCAAGGAATGACGAATGCCTTCGAGGTGGTAGACGGGATCGTCTTTAAAATAAGGATCCCAAGGAACTTCTTCGGAGAAGACCACTTGGCCATCGATGACCGCGGCTGTTTTACGATCTGAGCCTCCGAGGTCGAAGCCAATGCGGCACCCTTCTAAATTTCGACCAAGGCCACTGACGGTCGCCTTTTCGGCTGGTATGGTGTCTTCCGTTCGGTGGTGAGTAAAGCTGAGCGGCTCTCCCGAGAGCTTGGAGCCCATAAAGTGGGCATCAAAATACCGAGGTCCAGTGGGGGAGAAGATACGTTCGAGATGTTTAAGAATTTCCTCTGGCCCGAAGAAATGAATACGTGATCCTCCTTTGATCCAGAAAAGCTTCTTAAGGAGGCGCTCGACAAATTTTTCATTCTCCGCGCAAAAATTTCCTTCGTGAGGGAGGAGCTGGAAGTTCTGCACGAAACAAGTGCCATCTTCTCGCGCGAGTGCCAGTTTGGCAGGGAAGGAGCGAGAGTTTTCTGCGACAGCCTGATGGAAGTTCTGAGTCTTTAAATGAAGAGGAATGAACTGATGCATCATGACACGCCTGAGATGGACGAGAGGATGATGACAGAATGGTAAAATTCGCTCAAGATCAAAAATGTTTTATAATTTTAAAAACAACATTTTTGATTTAATGGCTCCAGTCCCAAGAGTCTAAGGCGCAGGCCGCTGCCGTGAGGAGGTCGATACAGTCGGCGATGTCTTTTTTATGGCTCATTTCGATGACTTGATGGATGTGGCGTGTCGGAATGGAAATGGCGCCTGCAATGGAGCCACCAGGTGACATTCTCTGAAGGCCTGCGGTGTCGGTTCCTCCTGCTTTGAGGATTTCAGGCTGCCACTTGATTTTTTTGCCTTTGGCGGTGCTCTTGAGAAATTCGACCATCCGATAGTCACAGATTGTCGAGCTATCCATGATCTTGATCGCTGCGCCCTCACCGAGGCTGGTGATTTTTTCGTGAGGAGCTGCTCCTGGAGTATCGAAGGCAATCGTGGTATCGAGGCCAAAGCCGAAGTCAGGTTTGATTTCTAAGGCCGAGACGTGAGCACCACGGAGGCCGACTTCCTCTTGCACGGTAAAGGCGGCGTAGAAATCGTAGGCAGGCTTCCGGCGGCTTTTTTTGAGCTTACGCAGCACTTCTAGAAGGACAAAAACGGAGACGCGGTTATCGAGAGATTTCACATTAACACAGTTTCCCATCTCGATGAGTTCACGCTCGCGGGTAATGGGGTCGCCAATCTTAATGAGAGACTTGGCTTTTTTACCGCTCATTCCGAGGTCGATGAAGTAATGCTCAAGTTTCGGTGCTTTGTTGCGCTCTTCAGGGGACATGATGTGGATGGGTTTCGATCCCATGACACCGATCAGGTCTTTCTTGCCATGAACGATGACCCTCTGAGAGCTGAGGGTTTTCGGGTCAAACCCACCGAGGGGATTAAATCGGATAAAGCCATTGTCATCGATGTGAGTCACGATGAAGCCGATCTCATCCATGTGAGCAGCGGCCATCGCTTTCTTCTCGGATGACTTTCCTTTCTTGAGAGCGATGACATTCCCCATCGAATCGACGCGGACATCATCAGCGAGCTTTCCGTCTTTGAGTTCTTTCAGGACGAGCTTACGGATCTCTTTTTCAAATCCGGGTGCTCCGGGAGCTTTGCAAATTGCGCTGAGAAGATCGATGTCGATGGCCATGCGCAGAGGCTAGCGCGATCTAAGCACAAAAAAAGAACGGAGTCCGAAGACTCCGTTCTAAAATTAATTAAGTGTATCTCAACTCAAACGACTTAGAAGCCGTAGGAGAGGGAGAGTCCACCCCAAAGGTCGTCGCCGTCAGTTGGGTGACCATCGGTGTTCTCAGCAGCAACGTAGATACGTCCAGTGAGATTTTCGCCGATCTCTTTAGAGACAGCAGCAGAGATACCGTAAGTGGTGTAGTTCTCTCCGCCCTGAGCGTCGAGAGTGGAACCGAAGTTAGCCGCAAGATCAAGGGCAGCACCGCCACCAAGGTCGTATGACTTACCAACGGAGACTTCACCCCAGATTGCGCCGTCGTTTGCGTCGACGTCGTAGTAGATGGAAGCAGCAACATCGAGACCAGCGATCTCTGTGCCAGCACCAAGAGCAAGCTCAGTGGTGTCGCCACCAGCGGTGCCGAACTCATAGCGGATCAGGCCAAGGCTGACTTCAAATGCGCCAATCTCTTTAGAGATGCTCGCGTAGAGGTCAAGCTCCTCAGAAGATGTGCCGTAGTCAGCCTGCCAGATACCGGCATTCCAGGTAGCGCCGCAGTTGCAGTCACCTGTGAAGTCAAGGCCGTACTCATAGAGTCCGTCTTTGTCAGCGGCTTGGTTAACACCACGCCAGACATAGTCTGTGCTGTAGCCAACGTGGAAAGAACTTTCAATCGCGCTTGCTCCGGAAGTCAGAGCGAGGGCAGAACCAATTGCAAGAATAGTGGATGTCTTTTTCATGACGGGCGGAGTAAAGCAACGATTATGCCACAACGCAATGATTAGTTTGATGTATTTTTAACATTCACAAAGTATTGACAAGATCTTCAAATTACGGTGAACGCTTCTCGTTGGCGCTGAAATAAAAAAACCGGCCTCCTTTTCAGAAGACCGGTTTGAAAGTAAAATGAATCTTTTTAGTCGAGATTGTAGGCTGTCTCGCCGTGCTCGGCAGAGTCGAGGCCTTCGTTCTCTTCTTCTTCGCTGACACGGAGCCCGACGGTTGCGCGGACAATGAAGACGATGATGATCGTGGCGACAGCAGACCACGCGATGGTGATTCCGAGAGCCTTCAGCTGAACAACGAGCTGCTGCATGCTGGTGTAAGTTTTTCCGTCAGGACCATCGCTGAGGCCGAGACCACCGAGAACGCCCTCAGCACCGAGGAAGGCAACCATGATCGTTCCGAGAATACCACCCACACCGTGAACGGCGAAGACGTCGAGCGAGTCATCAATGTTCAGTTTATCGCGAATGACTCCGCACATGAAGTAGCAGATCACTCCGGCAGAAGCTCCGATCACGATCGCCCCCATCGGGCCAACGTTTCCAGATGCAGGAGTAATAGTCGCGAGTCCTGCCACCATTCCAGTTGCGATTCCGACAACACCAGTCTTGCCAGTCTGAAGACGCTCAACGAGGCACCAGACGAGGGCTGCGGTAGCTGCGGAGAGGTGGGTGACAAGCATCGTCATTCCGGCAGCGCCATTTGCGGCAAGTTGGCTACCAGCATTGAAGCCGAACCAGCCTACCCAGAGAAGAGAGCCGCCAATCATGACCAGTCCAGGGCTGTGCGGAGGCTGAAGCTGTTTCGGGAATCCTTTGCGAGGCCCGATCATCTTAGCGAGCACGAGAGCAGAAACACCAGCAGTGGCGTGGACGACGATTCCACCAGCGAGGTCGATCGTTCCCCACTGGAACATGATGCCTCCACCCCAAACCCAGTAAACAGCGGGGGCATAAACGAGAACGAGCCATAGGGCGGTGAAGACCATCACGGCCGCGAATTTCATACGCTCGACAAAGGCTCCCACAATAAGGCCTGGAGTAATAATGGCGAAGGTCATCTGGAACATCACCATGACGGTCTCAGGGAAACCGCCAGCGTCGGAGTCAACGCCAACACCTTCGAGGAAAAATTTCCCAAATCCACCGAGCCACTTACCACCTTCTTGGTGATCAAAGGCGAGGCTATAGAGGCCAATGGCCCACATAATAGAGGCCAGTCCTGCGATAGCGTAACAGTGCATCAGCACCGAGAGGACATTCTTTGCGCGAACAAGCCCGCCGTAGAACAGAGCAAGACCGGGAAGAGTCATGAGGAGAACAAGGACGGTAGCGGTAAGCATCCATGCGGTGGTCCCAGAATCTGGGGCAGGAGCTTCTTCAGCCATGAGCATTCCGGCCGACATAAAGAAGGTCAGCAGAAGTGCCCAGATGGATTTACGATTAGTAGTCATAGTGATTTGCGTGGGTGTGTATTTCCACGCTGCGTGGCGCTTGAAGCATGATTTGTGCCAGCCATGAATGAAATTCATCAAGGCGATGAGCTGCCTTAATCCCGCTTAGAAATAAAAAAGCGGAGCCGGAAAAGACCGACTCCGCTTTGGAAAAAAGAAGGAAGAATTAGTGTCCTTCGCTATGATAAGCTTCCTCGCCGTGATCGCTGACATCGAGACCTGCGTGCTCGACTTCTTCACTCACGCGAAGTCCGCCACAGACAACCTTTGCAATAAAGAGGGCGATGACAGAAACTACTCCACTCCAGACGACGGTGAAGAGAACCGCCTTCAGCTGGATGATGAAGCTCCCATCGTAACCTTCACGTAAGAAGACTCCGGTGAGAAGGGCTCCCACGATTCCACCGATACCGTGAACACCGAAGACGTCGAGCGAGTCATCATATTTGAGAGCATGCTTCACCTTGGTCACCATGAAGTAACCTGCAAGAGAAGAGACGGCTCCGATAATGAGTGCCCCCGCAACGGTTGTGGAACCAGAAGCTGGAGTGATCGCCACGAGACCAGCAACCGCTCCAGTAGCAACACCCACCGCAGTGGGCTTCTTAGAGATGATCCACTCAAGAGCAGCCCATACCACCACTGCAGAAGCTGTCGCGACTTGGGTTGTTAGCATTGCCATTCCCGCAGAGCCACTTGCACCACCGGCAGAACCCGCATTGAATCCGAACCAGCCAACCCAGAGAAGGGAAGCTCCGATTAGGACGAAAGGCACATTGTGAGGGGCGACCGAAGGCCCAGGATAGCCTTTACGACGACCGAGGAAAATACAGGCAACAAGACCAGCGATACCGGCATTGATGTGGACGACGTTTCCGCCCGCGAAGTCGACCGCGCTCTCACCAGCAGCGAAGAGGAAGTTCCCTTCTTCACCACCGTGGAGGAAACCTCCGTTCCAAACCTGATGCCAGGCTGGAAGGTAAGAAAAGACCGTCCAAATGATTGAGAAGATCAGCATTGCGGAAAACTTCATCCGCTCTGCAAAGGCTCCCACAATGAGAGCGGGAGTAATAATAATGAAAGTCATTTGGAACGTGACCCAGACAGATTCAGGAATTGATCCGTCACCACCACTCGCAAAGTTTTCAGTCACGTGTCCGAGCATGACATAGTCAGAATTCCATCCCCAGAGGCCGCCAGCCTGTGCGTCACCAGCTGCGATTGCGTAGCCGAAGACGACCCAGATGATCGACATCACTCCAGCCATCGCGAAGCATTGAACAAGGATTGAGAGAATATTCTTCGAGCGGACGAGTCCACCGTAGAAGAGGGCAAGACCGGGAAGGGTCATCAGAAGGACGAGGACCGTGGCGGTCAACATCCAGGCGGTATCCCCCGTATCGAGGGTGCTTTCTTCTTCAGCCATGAGGAATCCCGCTGACAAAAAGAATGTCAGGAGGAGAGCCCATACAGATTTACGATTAGTAGTCATGTTTGTGGTGCAATGGCGTGTGGTTTTCACGCTTCAAAAAATGATGAAGCACCATTCATGCCAACCATGAATTTGGCTCATTAATTGTTGGCATGAGCGATGCATCCAGTGGCGTGGACACAACCCATACGTTGATAATATGATTCCAAACTACAATAAGACCTTCCTCTGGATAGCCGCTCCATTTGCCATGATGGCGAATGCTTTCGGCGAAGAAGAGGTTGATGAAACAAAAGCCGGATATGAAGAACTCCTCGCAGGTCAAGGTGACACCGCCTACGCCTTCGACTTCTTTACCACCTCGATGCTCTGGACCGTGATCGCAGCCGCGATGGTCTTTATTATGCACCTTGGCTTTGCCACCCTCGAGTCTGGCCTGACCCAGAAGAAAAATACCGTAAATATTCTCTTTAAGAATGTTTGGATCATCAGCATCGGTTTATTGACCTACGCTGCGATGGGTTTTAACACCCACTATCCTGTCGATAGCTGGCAGATTCCCGGTATCCTCGGGATCAACGGCCCAATCAGTGGTCTGACTGGTGGTGAGAATGACACTTTTGCTTATGGTGGGGTTGGACTTGCCATGACCGCCTATGGAGATTTCATCTTCCAAGCGATGTTCGCTGCTACTGCTGCAACGATCGTTTCTGGTGCAGTTGCTGAGCGTATCAAGCTTGGCTTCTTCATGGTTTACTCTCTTATTCTTGTGGCGGTCGGATACACCGTAGCTGGCTCATGGCACTGGGGTGGTGGCTTCCTTTCTTCACTCGGTGGAGATGAAGGAACTGCTTTCAAAGACTTCGCTGGTTCAACTGTTGTTCACGGTTTTGGTGGTGCTGCTGCACTTGCTGCGGTGATCGTTCTTGGACCTCGTAAGGGCAAATACACCGCTGATGGCATTAAGCCAATCCTCGGACATAGCATGCCCCTTGCTGCCGTTGGTGTTTTCCTTCTCTTCTTCGGATGGTTTGGATTCAATGGAGGTTCGGTCCTCTCCGCAGCTCCTGGCCCACTTGGTCTTGTCTTCACCACAACGGCACTGGCTGCCGCAGCTGGAGCTGTTGCTTCCATCGCTACCGCAATAATCGTTCTCAAGAAGCCTGATCTATCAATGGCTCTCAATGGACTACTCGCAGGCCTTGTCTCAATCACTGCTGGCGCAGACGTGGTCGGACCATGGGGTGCTGTCGCAATGGGTGCAGTGGGCGGCGTGATCGTTGTCTTCTCAATCCTCTTCTTGGATAAGATCAAGATCGACGATCCGGTCGGCGCGATTTCCGTCCACGGGGTTGTGGGAATCTGGGGGACCATTTCTCTCGTATTCTTCCACACTGGTGAGCCAGGTGAGTTCAGCTTCGTTTCTCAGCTGATCGGAGTTGCTTCAGTTTACATCTTTGCCTTCGTCTTCTCATTCATCCTCTGCATCGTTGGTAAAGCAATTTGCGGAATCCGCGTCAGCGAAGAGGAAGAGTATGAGGGGCTCGATGTTGCCGAACACGGAGTTCCTGCTTACACCGACTAATTGAATTTAACAAAAATCAACCCAAAGACCGCAGGTTCGCCTGCGGTCTTTTTTTGTAGATTACTTTCTACTTTCCGCGTTCGTCACCCCAAAGGAGGACGTGGAGTCTCGGAGTGAAGCGGTAGCCTTCGTCCCGGCAGAGGTCGGCGAGCCAGTGGGACTTTTGTTGCATCTCACTGGGGCTGCGGCCTTCGGGCATGAGAAAAATCTTGCTCGCGGGGATGGCGAAGCGTGATTGGAGTTCGCGGATTTCGGTGAGGTCGGCTTCGGTGACGACGACGAATTTGAAAATCGCTTTCTCTGATTCAGCGAAGAACTTAAGCGGTTCATTTTTCCAGCGGAGGGATTCCTCCATGCCGGAGTTTGCGAGCTTGGGCGAGACGTTGTAAGCGGTGACGAGACGGTCGAGTTCGTCTAAGGGGAGTTGCGTCCCGTTGGTCTCGATCTCGATCTTTGGGCTGTCTTTTAAAAGACGAATGAGGCTGGGAAGCTCCGCTTGCTGCAGGAGAGGCTCGCCGCCGGTGATGACGAGGCGGTCACAATGGTATGACGTGATCTTTGGAGCGAGTTCTTCAGCGGAAAGTTCGAGGATTTGCTCCGCTTTGGAAAACTTACGGTCGTCATCGTGCTTCCACGGCGTCTTTTCCCAATTCCAGGTGTAAGGAGTATCGCACCAGACGCAGTGAAGATTGCACTGCGAAAGGCGGACAAAGACCGCGGGCGCACCGATGGTTGGTCCTTCGCCTTGCAGGGTGTGGAAAATCTCCGGAGAACCGTCGGGGAGGCGGGCGATTTTCATCTTCCGACCCTACGAAAGGAGGGAATATGTTTTGAGCATCGCCGTGAGCTTCTCGGTTTTCTCAGCGGTGAGATTGACGAGAGGAAGACGGATTTCATCGGAGCAGTGACCTTGGAGGGCAACCGCTGACTTGATGGGGACAGGGTTGGTATCGAGTCCCATGAGGCCGGATAGGAGCGGGTAGTAGCGCTTCTGGATTTCACGAGCTTCGACGAATTCTCCATCGAGGCAAAGCTTCACGAGATTTGCCATAACCTCTGGAATGAGGTTGGAAGCCACTGACACTAGCCCAACGGCACCGCAACTCATGAAGGGAAGGGTGAGGGGATCGTCACCGGAAAGAATCTGAAAGTCTTCCGGAACGGCTTGCACGAGCTGGTTGACGCGATCGACCGAGCCACCTGCTTCTTTGTTAGCGACGATATTTTTACAATCATTCGCGAGACGTGCGACAGTATCGATACTGATCTCGATCACCGAGCGACCGGGAATCGAGTAAAGCATGAGCGGGAGTCCGGTGTTTTCGGAAACGGCTTTGTAATGCTGGTAGAGACCTTCTTGAGAAGGCTTATTGTAGTAAGGGCAGACTTGGAGAGAGGCATCAGCTCCGGCAGCTTCGGCAGCTTGCGTGAGGTGAATGGCTTCCGCAGTGGCATTGGCTCCGCTTCCAGCGACGACTTTAACACGACCAGCGGCGTATTCGACCGCGGCTTTGATCACCTCAAGATGTTCTTCAGTGGTGAGAGTGGGTGATTCTCCGGTCGTGCCTACGGGGACGACTCCAGTGATCCCTGCTGCGACTTGGCGGTCGATCAGAGCTTTAAAAGCCTCGTGATCCACACGGCCATCGCGGAAAGGAGTAATGAGAGCGGTGAAAGTGCCTGCGAACATGGGCCGATTCTTAGACAGAAAAAATGAAACAGTCTAGTGCTGCGTCATTTTCCGATGATTTTCATCAGAGCTTCTCGTTCTTCGAGGGAAAGGGGGCGCCATTTTCCAGGTTTAAGATCACCAAGGACGACAGGGCCAACGGCGAGGCGAACGAGGCGCTTCACGCGGTGTCCGACAGCCTGGATCATGTAGCGGATTTGGCGCTTTTTACCGGTCGTGAGGATCATCGCGAGGCGGCGCGGGGAGAGGCGCTTTACCTGATCGGCTTTGGCTTTGCCGACTTCGGTGAAGACGCCTTTTTCAAGCTGAGGAATGATGCTGTTCTCAAAAGCATGCTCCGTGGTGACGTGGTAGAGCTTTTCGACCTTATGCTTAGGATGGGTGAGCGCCTGAGCGAGTTCGCCATCGTTACTGAGGAGGAGGAGGCCTTCGGATTCGAGATCAAGGCGACCGACGTGCATGAGATTTTGCAGACGACCGGGCAGGAGGGAGTAGATGGTCGGACGATTGTGCTCGTCATTCCGAGTGCAGACGAGACCAGGAGGCTTGTGGAAAACGATGGTCTGGACACGGAGCTGCTCAAGTCGTTTCCCAGAGGCACGGACCTGATCTTCAGGCTGCACCCGGTAGGAGGGCTTGAGGCACACTTCTCCATTCACCATGACTTCACCCTCTAGCACGAGAGCATCACAGGCACGGCGGGACCCGACTCCACAAGAGGCGAGGTATTTATTGAGGCGAATGCCGGCGTCTTCCATCGGGATAAAGAGTAAGAAAGGGGACAAAAAAGGCGAAGCCGCAAAGGGCTTCGCCGAAAAGTTTCAGTTGAGAAACAATGGAGGCGATTAGCTTTCAGCCTTGGTCTTAGCAAGGCCGATGGCGCTCGCGCCTTCTTTCCAGTCACCGCGCTCTTTCATGAGCTTTACGCGCTCAAAGCGCTTCATTACAGAGCGTTTTCCAGTTGCGCCACCTTTGCGTTTCAGAGAGTTGTGCTTAGACATGGTATTAAATTGTTCCGTGGTCGGGCGCGGAAGCTAGGAGCGACGAGCGGGGTTGGCAAGAATGAATTTGGGTTTATTTGAGTAAATTCGGGGAGGATGTCTCGGCTTTTTGTCAATAAGCGGAATTTTGGTCGTTCATGGGGTTTATTATGCAAGGTAAGGCAAAGCTTAGGAGTTTCTGCTACGGTCTTTCTAAATGAAGTCCGTAATCGGCGATGTTTGAATAACGTGAGAACTTTCGCGCAAAAAAGCAGCCGCTTTCGGAGATGGCGGAGGCCAGTTCCGAGCTTACTTCATGGAATGAGGCAGGATGCCGCTCCTTGCTGGTCCAATCGACCCAAGTCACGGGACGATTAGCGACCGCTTGCAGCGGAGGGCGACCTTGCACCGCGAGATTGGTAGCAAAGTAAGCTTCATCGGGCGCGAAGCAGTTCGCGAAGCTTTCGGTGAGGTCATTTGCGATGATCGATTCTGCGTCTTTTCGGCTGAGAGCCATCCACTGGGATTGGAAATGGGCGATTTCTTTGCGGATGCCATCGAGTTGCTCTAGCCGTTGCGCTCGGAGGACGTTGGTTTTCCGTTCGTCTTGCCATGAGCGCACGCTCATCCGCGAGCGGGGATCGAGCTGAAGGCTTCTGGCGAGATCAGAGAAGGGGCGCACCGGGACGCAGCTTTCTGAAATGAGGACAAAATGAGTCGCGTCAGAATCCTGAAGCCCAGCTTCGAGAAGCGCGAGAGTGGCATGGACGAGTGAGATTGAGGCCCATTCGGTCTCTGCCTGAGCTTCGATGAGCGTTTCCTTCAGCCACGAATCTTCGGTGAGGTCTTCGGGAGTCTTGCAATGAGTAAAGCAACTGACCGCTTCTCCTGCTGAATCGAGGTAGGTTTTCCAAAGCTCCGGCTGATTCAGTTCTCCTTGTGTTAAAAAAAGGAAGGCTACCTTCGCTTCCGGTCCTAATTCGGGCGGGGGGATTTGAAAGATTTCTTCTTCTAGTTCGACCTCTGGAAGCTCCTCCTCGACCACATGTAACTCCTCAGTAGGTGCCTGTCCGCAGCAGGACCCCGCTGGGAAGTAAATGATCTCACTCGCGTCATTTCCCCAGGTGCAATATTCGACATCCAGGGTGAGGAGCTGTGAGGAGGCTGACCCGGGCACGAAGGTGAGCATTCCTTCTTGAGCAAGGCGCGGATAAGCGGCTACGGTCATAAAAAATTCATCGAAACCGTAGCTTGGCCATTTGTGCGATTGAATCGGAAGGGGACCGCAGTTTGGATAAAGGACGTAGGGCTCGACTTGTCCGCGTTGGCATTGCCAAGTGAAGGCATCGAGGAGTTCTCGAACGTCAATCTGTCCGCCCACGATTCCGAACTGGCAGCCCATGAAGGGGAGGTAGCACACTTTGTGATCGCCCGTGAGATCGTTTGGCACCGGCACGCGCCAAGCCCCTACTCCGGTTTGCTTCATGGCGCGGGAGCGGACGAGATCGCTTTCTAATTCATTTAGCCGGTCAGTATCAGTGACTGTAATGAGCTTTCCTTCTTCGGAGAAGGGGAGGAAACGCCATAGTCCACCTGGGGCGAAGTTGATGGAAGAGGATTTCATCAGGTAAACCTCGCTCCCGGCAGCTGCTAATTCGTCGACGAGAAATTCCAGATCCTGCGCAAGGTAAACGCGCACGCTGACCTCGGGGTTGGCTTCTAAAATTCCGGGCGTGAGATCAAGAAGTGGGAGCACATAGTGGTCCCAAGGGTTGAAGCGTTCGGCGAGGCCGAGCTCGACCGCGTTCTGAAGGCGCTCGCGGGTCGGGGTGGGGAGTTCGGGATCGCCCGCGCGCACGTTTTTCCAAAAGAGGGAAACGCTGACGATTTCTGTCGCTTCAGGGCGGGGATTGATGATGCGGTCAATGCCATACCACTCTTCGAGTTCCGCCTTTTCAGGCAGGCTGGCTTCTTCATGGAATTCATCGACTTGCTCTTCAGTGAGCACGGGGAAAATATCGGTCCAGGGCATGGGGGATTAGTTACTTGTTACAGGTGATTGGCCCGCTGGTCTGTCTGTCACTCGATGAGTCGGTTCCGGCTTTCCTGGCTGAAAGGCTGCTTCTTGTTCAAGGGATACCTTCGCCTCACTTTGAGAATCCAGCGCTTCATGAACATAAGTCTGTAGAATCTCAGCATCTCCTTCCGCGCGGAGGTTCACGAGGAAGCGATACACTCCTTCACCTGAAGAAGGGGCGGGGCCATCTTGCAGGAGCTCGACCGCTTCTCCGGCGAGCACTTGGTGGGTCCGCCAGCGGGTCTTCCCACATTCAGATTGCAGGCTCATTTTGAAATGACCCACTTCATGCCCGCCGTCTTCCAGCCGGATACTGATTGTTTGTGCTAAATTCCCGAGCCAAGCTTCGGGCTGATTTCCCTCTAGAAGTCGCACTGTTCCCTCAAGATTTACCCAGCCCAAAAGTGCTTCGCCGATTGCGTAGCGCTCATAATCCACTTCCATCAGTTCCGCGGGCGAGCTGGGGCGATTGAGGAGATAATCAATCAATTCCGTGATTCCCTCACCATGCTTCGCTGAGATGAAGAGGTGGTCTTTCTCGGGGTGAGTCTCACTTAATCTTATCTTTAAGTCTTCTAAATCATCTGTGCCTAGAAGGTCGGTTTTGTTGATGACGAGGCATTCCGCTTCCTCGATTTGTTTCTGGAAAACATATCCTACATCACGGTGGAACGAGCGCTTATTCTTCTTTCCTCCAAGGGTCGAGAGGATGCGGCGAGCATCGAGCACGACGGCCAGGGGAGCGAGCGTCATCGGGGTTTCATAAACCGTTTCTAAGGGTTGCAGAACGGTCGCCATGAGGTCCGTGCAAGAACCAACTGGCTCGGCAATGAGGACATCCGGACGTGCTTCTTTCTCAAGCACTGCAATCGATTCCACCAATTCTTCAAGGCGACAGCAAAAGCAGCCTCCCGTAATTTCCGCGATATTCTGAGTCCCTTGAGTAGCGAATCTCGCTGAGTCCGTGTCCATCAATCCTCGACCCTGATCATTCGTGATCAGCCCAATTTTCTGACCCCGAGCTTCAAGGGTTTCGGTAAGTTTTTGAATGAGAGTGGTTTTCCCCGCTCCGAGAAATCCTCCGATGAGGAGAAAGTGTTGTATCATCTTGACTTCAGTGGATTTTTTATCAAAAACCATAAATAAAACTTGCCATCTCCCCCCCCCCCCATGTCAACATGAAAGCAGATTCAGAAAAAAGAAAATGAAATCAGAGAATAATCAAAAAGGAAGTACAAGACGGTCGTTTATGAAGAAAAGTGTTCTTGCTGGGGTTGGCATAACTGGAGCGTCGATTTTTACAGGAATCGTTGATGCCGCGGAAGTCTATAATCCAGGAGGAGATAGATACCAATGTGTATACAAAACGAGGGTGATTTGGCGTTCGTGGGGGGGTATTTACAGGCAGGTCAAAGCATGTAATTGGAAACCAATTTCAGGAACTTGTAATAAAACTAAAAGATGCGGAACTGCGATTGGGGGAGTCGGTTCGGTTAATGTGGGTTGCAACGGAGTCACTCAGTATTGTGAACCGTAATATCTACGAGTCTAGTTTTTAATGGTTTCGTAGTCAGTTATTTATGAAATATTTAACAATAATCGCAGGAGCTTTTCTTATCGGGGGGTGTCAGGAGACTGACGAAATTAACGACAAAAAAAGTGAAGTGGAAAGCTTTTCAGAACAGGTTTCCAGAAAAGCTCTCGAACAAAAACAATTTAGCCGACGCGAATTAGGTGAACTCGGTATCGACTGGAATAGCTTATCCAAACAAGAGCTAGATAGAAAGGTTAGGGAGATCGCTGAAAATATGCACGGGGAAGACTTTGAGAGTGTTTGGGCGCTAGTTATGAGTCTGCCTTCAGACTCGCCTTCTGTAAAACATGCTAAGCGGCTGGCCATTCAAAAGGCATGTCAAGTGGGCTTAGTTGACACGGTTTTAGAATCAGTCTTGCAGTCTATTGGGCCTGGAAAACAACGTGAAGAACTTATTGAGATAACGTTCATGGGGGGGCGAAATTTTATGAGTTCCGATGAAGCTGTCCGATTATTAGAATCGTTGGAGTTTCCTCAGGAAGAAAGGGCTGCGCAGAATGGCTTGATTTTCCATTTATCGGGAATGGATAAGAGTAGTAGCATTGTCGAATTTTTGAATTCAGATAACCCTGTTTTACAAGAGGCTGCAGGTAAAGCTGTGGGAAATTTTCCGACAGCAATTATCCCACGTGATATCGATGTTTTTTCATCAAGATTAAATCAAGCTCTCGATACGTTGAATGAATTTCCTAGTTTGGATAAGCGTCTTACCATAGATGAAGTAGTCACATGGGTAGAAGATGGCCAAGAAGCCTTTGTAGTATATGACGCTATTGAGGGTTTGCTAGATGAAAATGGGAAAATTCTGGATTTGGGAAATCAAAAGGAAGAGCTAGTAAAAAAGATGGTATTGCGAGAGCCAATTAAAACTATGCAGAAGTTATTGGGAAATGGATCTGAAGGTCAATTAGTAGAAATCGCTTTTGAAAACTGGCTCAATAACGACATTAATTCTGCAGCTAAATGGTTCGGAGATCACGCTTCAACCTTAGAACTGCGGGATCGAGATCGCGTCCATGTGGCCTTTGTTAATGTCTCGATTGACCTAGGTGAGCTTGATCGTGCTCGAGAATGGGCTGAAGAAATATCTAATTCAAAACAAAAGAGCTCTTTGCTTAGTAAAATTGAACGTAATTCAGAAAAAAGAAAATGAAATCAGAGAATAATCAAAAAGGAAGTACAAGACGGTCGTTTATGAAGAAAGGGGTTGTCGCAGCAATGGCTACAGGAAGTTATACAATATTAACCGGTTTAGTGAACGCGGATCCGGATTTTGAGCCCTACGATCCGTACGTGGGAGATGAATGTATTATGGTAAGAGATTCAGGGCCTCGGGGCGTGTGTATGGGTAGGATACATCCTGCTGCTCCAAATCGTATCGAAAAAAATGCCTGCTGGGTTCATTGTGTTCCAGGGCGAGAAGGGAAATCCAATGGCTTTCTTGCTGTGTGTACTCCAAACGGGATTCCAGTTAATAACGGCTTCTTTGGGCCGTCCGAAGGTTGTAAATCCTATGGAAGTAAAGGTGACCATGGTTAAGAATAAGCATTAGCCTTCAATTTTTTCTATGGTAAATAGCACGAAATTTTTGTATTAGGTAGTCGGTATTTTTTTTAAAGTCGACTGCGCTCAACCATGGCTCCATGAATAAGAAAAATACCCTCTTAGTTTTGACTGTATGTTTATTTAGTCTGGGAATCTTTAAACTCCCAAGCCTTTTTAATGATGGAATATCTGCGAACTTGATTGGTGGTGAAAAAAACAGCAACACGTATGATGATTCTCGGAAGAGTATTAAAGGAGATTTTGATGGTAGAAGGCGAGAAATTAACAGAAAGGAAACACCTGAAATTGAGCGATTGCAGAAATTTGCTGAACTTTATCGAGAAATCCGATTTTCCAATGTCTCGGAAATTGAGAAAAATGAAGCGCTGCGAAGTTTAGTGGAAAAGTATCTAAATGAAATTGGCATTCACGCGGTAATAGGTGAAATATCAAAATTCGGTGGATTGGGCAGAGATAGAAATAGTTTGCTCAGTATGATTTTTGAAATTTCCGATGGTAGATTAGACGAGCTTATAGCACTTAAGAATAATTTTTCTGACTCTGATGAACGGAGATGGGCATTTGGGGGCATTTTGGAGAAATTTATTAAAACAGGTATTAGTGAGAGTTCTTTTCAGGCGTTACTTCCACTTTCCGGTGATGAGGCCGAAGACTTTAGTTATGCTCTTGCTAATCTAGCTGGAATTTCGCCGGAAAAAATGCCTCTTTCTAAAGCTTTTGACTACCTTCAACGTGCGAAATATGAACGAGTTGATTATGAGAAAGCTGTTCTTCTTCTAGTTGACTCAGTTTCATGGCAAGATGCTGACGGTGTATTAGAGTTTGTTGAGAATCAAATGAGTGAGGACTCCGATTTTTTGAAAAAATTGACAAAAATCTGCTTCTTCAAAAAATTTGATAAGAATCCTGTTGAAGCACTCAACGAGATTTCGGAACATTTCAAAAACAACCCGAAGGGAATCGATCCTCAAGTTTTTTCCGAGATGATTAACAAGCTTAAAAAGAGAGATTCTGATTTAGCTGAAGAGTGGCTCGCAGAAAAATTCGATACATTAGCCCCGATTAGTCAAGATTGGGTTTTTGCTGGTCTTGTTGATGGTAGCTTGACGGATGGTTCTTTCTCTTCTGCTTGGGAGAAGCACGGAGAAATCAAAAACGTAGATGTTCGTAAGAAGGTCGAGTCGAAAATTTGGCATGAGGAACAACGAGTCGTAATTGCTAAAGCTAGAAAAAATCCACGTGACGTGATTGACAAAATAGTATCAGGAGACAGTCAACATGAAGCGTATTGGATCAAAGATGCTTTTGCAATTTGGGTAGCTAACGATCCAAAAGCTGCTTGTCAGTGGCACGAGACGGCATCTAGTCAGCTATCAGAGGTCGAGTATCAGCATATTGCACGAGTTTATGCTGATGAATCGCTCAAAGCAAATGATCTCTTACTAGCTCGTGAGTGGCTTGGGTTAATTAGAGAAGAAAAGTTCAGGCTAGAAATTCAGGGTAAGCTTAATGCTGCTTTGAACAAAACTGAGTAGCAGCTTTGGTTGAGATGAAGGTTTTGATCCTATGCACGGGGAACTCCTGTCGGAGTCAGATTGCGGAGAGTTTTCTGCAATCTTCTTTGGGTTCAACCTTCTCTGTCGCGAGCGCGGGGTGTGAGCCATCGGGGTATGTGCACCCAGTTGCGATTGAGGTGATGGCTGAGCTTGGTCACGATTTGAAGGATTCGTTGTCTAAAAGCCATGAAGAGTTTCTGGACCAAGAAATCGAGACGGTGATTACGGTTTGCGGGCATGCAGATGATTGCTGTCCCGTCTTTCCGGGACAGATGAATCGCTACCATTGGGGTTTTGATGATCCTGCGGACTTTCGAGGGACGGAGGAAGACGTCAAAGCAGGCTTCCGCCGAGTGCGGGATGAGATCAAGCTGGTGATGGAAGCGTATGCGGCGGGTCTGAGAGAGGGAACTGCTTTGAATGTCTAGGTGCCTTTTTACAAATTATCTCAGTGATGCCTCTCAATCTTCCAGACCACGGTCTTAGTCTTTATCCAATTCCTAAGAACGGTTCGACAACCTTGTGGATGTGGGGCTATCTTCTGCGTAAAGGCGAGGAATGCACCGAGAATATCTATGATAATGATTGGATGTATGACGGCGACTCAGAGGCTATCACGATGACGGTGCGTCGTGATCCGGTGGATCGTTTCATCTCCGGCTATCGGAACTCACGGGATAAGCGCGGGCTGACTTTGGGATTTTCTGAATTTGTGAAACGCTTACCAGAGCTGATGGAAGCTGATTCTAGTGTGGCGCACCACTTTAAGGCTCAGTATGAGTTTTTTCCCGAGAAGCCGCTGAGAGATCATGATTATGTGTTCGATTTTAATGACTTTAATGCGATCCGCGCCTTTTTAGAGCATTTTACGAAGACGAAGCTCCCAGACTACCACGAGCAACGCTCCTACTTCGATGACTTCACGGTGAGTGATGAGGATCTGGAAACGATCCAGAATTATTACCTCAATGATTATTTTGAGGGCTTTGGTGAACTGAAAGACGAGAGGAATGATTCGAATGGGCAACCCAGTAAACGCTTGGTCACGACGGCAGTGATCGGAAAGTTAGATTATCAGGCGGATCGAACAGTTCCATCAATGCGAGCCTATGCCAAGAGGTTGGGAGCTGATTTTGAACTGCGGACTGAGTTTTCAGAAAAGAGTGATTATGGGAATTGCCCTTACTACGTGGCCGTGGATTCGATTCGGAAATTTACGGAGCAAACCCAATATGAAGAGCTACTTTTTCTCGATGCTGATGTGCTCGTGCTGCCAGACTCACCAGATATTTTTGGTGAGCTAGGGCAGGACGGGGTGGCTGTTGCTGCTGATTTATATCACAAGACTCAAGATACTCATTTTAAGGATTGGTTACTCGAAAATGGGCAACCTCTGAACGCTTACACAGAAGGATCGCCCTACTACAATTCAGGGGTGATGGTTTTTCGAAGAGCGGCTGCACAAACATTGAATTTCGATGGACCCTACCCAAGTTGTCCATGGTTTGACCAAGATTGGCTGAATCTTCGGCTTGCTCAAAGTGGCTTGCGAGTGAAGCCTCTGGATCGAGTGTGGAATTTCTGGCCGGAGGGAAAGGTATTGGCTGATCTTGAAAAGGGTAATTTTATTCACTTTGTGGGGCCTCGAAAGCATCTGATCGGCACTTATGAGGCTAGGGTGGCCAGAGGGCAGGGGGATCGAAATGCTCGCGTTACTTACGACGAAGGGAGAAAATTCTTATTACTTTGTCGTGAGCCTGATTTGAAGACAAAGGCGCTTAAGGCGGTTCTGAGTAAGTTTGGCGAAGTTTTAGTGATCAGTGATCGCCCTTCGGAGGAAGAAAGGGGGATGTTTTATGAAGATTCGCTGATGAATGGCTTTGAGCTGATGAATTATTTCGGTGATCAGCGGAAGGCAGTCACTGCCTGGGAACGAGCTTGGAAGCATCTCAGCGAAACGGTGGGAGATTCAGTCAAGCCCGTGTGGGTTGTCGAAGATGATGTCGCCGGAAGTGAGGAATACTGGGAGGAGCTGATCGTAAGCACAGAAGAAGTGAATGCTGATTTTTCAGCCTTTGAGATCAGAACTTGGGAAGACGATCAACATTGGGAACACTGGGGTTTAGCGGCGGGATACTTTAATCAACTTGCACGCTCGTTTAATCCGCTTTGCCGCCTCAGTCCACGATTGATCATGGCGGTTTTGGAGTTCCGCCGTCAGCACGGAAGGTTTTGTTTTTTGGAGGTTATTTTTGCCTCCTTAGTGCGGGAGCACGGGATGTCATTCTTTGACTGGAAGAAAGATGAGCTACTAGAAAGTATCACGACGGAGTTTCGCTATCGCCCCAATGTGACGAGCTTTGAAAGAGGGCTGTGTCACCCAGTGAAGAATGAGGAGTTGCATCGGGAGATTTGTGGTGAAGGGGCGCATAAGCGAACTTAGCAGAGGTTCCTAGCCTCTGTTCCTGCTTCAATTTTCGACCAGGGTGAAAATTTTCAGAATGACTTGAAATCACAATGAAATCCAGAAGAGGAGTGGGGGAAAGTGATGTTTTAGCCATTTGAGGTCTTTGTTCTGAGAAAATTTACAATTTAAACTTGTCAAAAAACTACGTTTTCAGTAATTACTGAAATTAGATGACTGAAGCGCCTGCAAAACTTGATGCAATCCGTGAGGAGTTTGTGGCCCAATGGGGGGTCATGGGGACTCAATGGGGGATTAATCGGACGATGGCTCAGATTCATGCTCTTCTGATGACGAGTGCGCGAGCGCTCAGCACGGATGAGGTGATGGAGATGCTGGAGATCAGCCGGGGAAATGCTCATACGAATCTAAAAGACCTCGTCGGATGGGGATTGATCAAGATCATCACCAAAAAAGGCGAGCGGAAGGAGTTTTTTGAAGCTGAGAAAGGAGTTTGGGAGATGTTTCGCCGGATTACGGTGGAGCGGAAACGTCGGGAGATTGATCCTGCGTTGAATGTTCTCCGGAAGTGCCGCGATGAAAGTGCGGGTCTCGAAGGCAAGGATGCCGAGGTCTTTCACGAGCAGATGAAAGAGCTTGAAGAGTTTGTTGCCTTTTCATCATCCATGGCGGATAAGGTGGCCAATATGCAGCACGGAAAGGCGATGCAGCTGGCCTTTAAGTTTTTCTCCTAATTCTGGGGGATCCTTATTCACTTGCCAATGACTGCGAAAAAACTTTCACTAAATACTGAAAAATTAAAACTAACAAGAATCATGAAATTACCACTACACACCAAATGGATCGAGGTCTTCTACGACGGGCGTTGTGGAATGTGCTGCACCTTCCACGAATGGATTAACAACCAGAGACGAGCTTTTGAGATTCGTTTTACGCCCTATCAAGCGCCCGAAGCAGAAGAGCATTTTCCTGGAATTGGGACGCTAGACCCGGCTCGGGAAATGATTGTGCGAATGGACACGGGCGAGATTTTCCGCGGAGCGGAAGCTTGGGTCTGGTGCCTTTATAGCTGTGCAAATTATCGGAAGGTGGCGCGTCGGCTCGCAACTCCAGGGCTGCTCTCGGTCGCGATTCGGGCTTGTCGCTTACTTGCGGCGAACCGTCACGGGCTGAGCAAGGTTTTCTTCCGCAAGAAAGATCGGGAAGTCCGGAAAACACTTCATCGGATGGAAACGGAAAAGTACGAGGGCGCAGCCTGTGCCAGCGAGGACGCGGAGAAAGACGAGTGGCGCGCCGAGTTAATGAGATAAGGATTTTTTAAACGGAAAAACCTCACCTGAAAGGAACCAAGGCAATGAATGCTACTGCCACAACATACGCACTCTATCTTCTGATTGCAGTGCCCATCACAATTTGGGTCGCCAAGACTCTTCACAAAAACGGCCGAGTGTTCTTGGTCGATTGTTTCAACGGAAATGCCGAAATGGCGGACAGCGTGAACCACCTCCTAGTGGTCGGCTTCTACCTGATCAATATCGGCTTCGTCACCTTATATCTGAAACTCGATTTCATGGTGCTAGGGGTGACGGGAATTTTCGAAGCATTGAGCGGAAAACTTGGAGTGGTCCTTTTAGTTCTCGGTTTGATGCATTTTTTGAACCTCATCATCTTCAGCAGGCTACGAGCGAAGGATACCCTGACTCCTCCGCCGATTAACACCAAATGGCAGGGTTAACTTAAAAGAAATAATCTGATGAAAAAACTGATACTTAAACTCGTTAGGCGTCTTCTGCGTCCTGCACCAAAATTAAAATTCGAACGAAGACATCGCCGGCTGACGTGGATGTTTGGAAACTAGAACGATGAATGCTGAACTTCTGATGGGGTTGTTTCGCCTCGCGGGGCTGATGTGCCTTGGCTTGATTGTGGCGAATTTTCTCGCGGCGCCGCGACTTGGCTACGCGCGGAATTTGGAAAAGTCAGAGATGATTGTTCGGCAAATCTTCTATGTTCATTGCGGCTACATTGTCTTTCTAATTGCGGGACTTGCGGTGCTTTGTCTTGGTTGGCCGGAGATGTTGTTGACCGACGGGATGGGGCGGATCGTTTGTCTCTTTTTCGGCGTTTTCTGGGGGAGCCGAGTGATTGTCCAGCTGACTTACTATGATCGGGAGCTGAGAAAGAAGGAGCGCTTTTGGGATATGTTCTTCTTGGGGGTATTTCTGGCTTTGGCGGTGATCTTTACCATGGGAGGATTCGTGAAATGATTGAGAAGCGCTAGAGGAAGGCGGCGAAAATTCAGAGGATGAGCCTGATCGATGTCGTTCTCACTACAAAAATAGAGGATAAAGTCGTTTCCTTTTGTCGGATTGTAAAAATCTGTCTATTATGCATTTCATGAACCTTTAAGTTCATGAACCTTGATCCATGTCTGAAGAAAATCGCACTTATAAAGCGCAACGCATCATACTTGCGGCTGCTTGTGCGGTGATTTTGATCGCGGGATTGAAGCTGGCGCAGAGCTTCTTCATTCCAATTCTTTTGGCTGCCTTCATCGCGACGGTGAGTTTTCCAATTACGAATTGGCTCCGTCGCCATCGGGTGCCGCGCTTCTTTGCCGTTCTTATCACCGTGATGGTGGATTTCGCCTTTTTGATCGGGATCGTCTTGATTGCGATTAGTTTGGTAGGTGATCTCGAAACGAAGTGGAAAGAAAAATACACCTTCGTGATGGAAGAAAGGATCGAAGAGACTGAAGAAGCCGCTGCGAAGATGCTCACCGCTTGGAATGTCCCGGATGCTGAAGCGAAAGTGGCGGCTTATGGAACCTCAAAAATACAGGAGCAACTCTCGGATACCTTTTCTTTTACCAAGGTGCTTGATCTAGGAACGAACGTTGCGTGGAAGTTGTTTTCCTTCATCGGGGCGACCTTTATTGTCCTCATTTTAACGGTTTTTATGCTGAGCGAGGCCCGAATGTTCGGGCGGCGTATGAACGCGATTCTTGAAGCCCGTGGGCCGAACTTGCAGCGGATCATGGATGCCAGTTCTGATGTCCAGCGCTATCTCGCGATTAAAACAGTCATCAGTCTGGTAACTGGTTTGTTGGCGGGCTTTCTATGCTGGGCCGCGAAGATTGATTTTTTCTTACTGTGGGGGATTTTGGCGTTTGCGATGAATTTCATCCCCGTGATTGGATCGATCATCGCGGGAATTGCCCCACTGATTTTGGCGTTCTTGGTCGGAGGCCCGGCGAGTGCGCTGGTCATTGGAATTGGTTATGTCTCGATTAATATTTTCTTGGGCAATTTCCTTGAGCCGATGCTCATGGGGCGTCGCTTCGGGCTATCGACGTTGGTTGTTCTCGTTTCGGTTCTTTTCTGGGGATACATCTGGGGACCGGTTGGAATGCTCTTAGCGGTTCCGCTGACGATGGTGATTAAGGTGATGCTTGATAATAGTGATGATCTTCGCTGGTTAGCGGTTGCCATCACGAAGGAAAAACGGCGCCCGATTTTGATCCCGGAGGACGAAGAAGATGAAGATCCTGATGAGCCGCTGACGGGTTCTGAAATGACATATCTTCCTGATACTGCGGCAGATGTTGGTCAGAGGTAGTGATCAGCATTGCCGCTTTCTGATTCTGCGCTAGGCTTGGCTTGTGAAGAATTCTGGAGTGCAGCGGACAGCGTTTGTGACGCTTTGCTTTGTCACGATACTGGTGTTTGTAGGTGCGATTGTGCGGACTTCGGGCGCGGGTTTAGGATGTCCTGATTGGCCGACCTGTTGGGGGGAGCTGATTCCACCTTGGAAAGTGGAGCAGGTTGATTTTGAAAGTCTCAATGTGGAGCGTTTCCAAAAGAAGGCGAAGTTACTCGGACGTGATCCCTCAGAAATCACAAGAGAAACACTGAGAGGAGAGTTCAATGGAGCGCATACTTACATTGAATTCGTGAATCGCCTTTTTGCACTTCCGGTTCTCATTTCGAGTTTCATCTTAATGGTGAAAGGGCTGCGTCGGAAAACCTTGCCGCGTGTGATTCGTAGGAGCGCAGTATTGTCCTTTGTGCTCGTGATAGTAAATGCCGTTCTAGGTGCAGCAGTGGTCTTTAGTGGTTTAAAAACGGGCTTTATTACCGCGCACATGATCGCCGCATTCATTCTGACATTTTTACTCGTTTATGTGGTGTGGGCTGGAGTTCCAGAAGGCCAGAAGCGACGGGTGATTCCGGGGGCCGGGAAAAAAACGGTTGGGTTGCTGCTTGCTTTGGTTTTGATCGAGGGACTGTTGGGCTCGCAAATTCGTGAAATGACCGACGTCTTACAACGAACGCACGGAGTGGAGTCCCGTCCTGATTGGATTGGTCAAATTGATGACTCCTGGCTGTTTCTGGTGCATCGAAGTTTCTCTTGGGCGATCGTAGTTGCTGCTGTTTGGGGTTGCTGGAAGGTGGGATTCCGAGGAGTTGTGCCGAAGGCGGTGTTTGCGATCGTGATTGCGTTTATGCTGATGGGCATTGTCTTTACGCATATCGAAATCTCAGCAGTGGTGCAGGTGCTTCATGTCGGATTGGCTTCGATTCTAGTCAGCCTCAGTTATTACTGGTGGTTAGCCGCAGATTCCGCCGATGTAGAAGGCGACCGTGCTTAAAGCGACGACCACGCGACGGACCTTCCGGCTCGATACCTTTCGCGCGGTGCCAGCGGGGGTGATCGAGACGGTGAGCACGACTTTCTCGATCCTGTTGGCAGATCGAGTGTTTGACGCAGGGATTTGGGCGAAGGCCTCCTTGGTCGCGATTCCAAGTCTGGGGCTCTTTTTAAGCCTCTTTGTAGTGCAAGGCGTGCGGCGGTCTGGGCTCTCCATCAATGCGGCGCTTGCTTGGATTTTTGTGATGGCAGCAGCAGGCTTTGGCGTTGCGGCGATGGCTGGAACGGATTTTCGAATTTATTTCGGGGGGATGTTTTTTGGCCTCATCGGAGTGACGCTCAATGTGCCGCTTTTTGCACAGATTTACCGTCGGCATTATCCCGATGAAACTCGCGGGAAACTGTTCTCGATGACGGCGTTTATCCGAAAGATCTTTGCGATTGGAGGTGCGGGTTTGTTCGGCTTGATGCTGACGAAGTCGCTCGCCTCTTATCCGCTGGTCTTGGGGAGCTATGCTTTCGCTTGTCTGGTGATGGCGGGCTGTGTCCTTGGGATTAATAAGGTGACTTTGAGAAAGGCGAATTCGGTGAAGCTCTTCGATGCCTTTCGACATACTTCGGAGGATCGCCCTTTTCGGAACCTCCTCATTTCTTGGATGGTTCTGGGCTTGGGCAATCTTCTCTGCTTCTCGCTCTTCGTGGAATACATCACGAATAAGGAATACGGATTCTACCTCACCGAGCGTCACGTCAGCGTGATCACGACGGTGATTCCGGAGACCTTTTTTCTAATCTTCATTCTGGTGTGGGGCCGTCTCTTTGACCGCATGAATTTTTATGTCCTGCGGATGCTCATCAATATCGTCTTCGCAATCGGGATTCTCTTCTACTTCCTCGGTGACGGGCTCTGGGCCTTGTATATTGGGATCGCCTTCCACGGAATCGCGCGAGCGGGAGGCAATGTCGCTTGGTCGCTCTGGGTGACGAAGTTTGCCAATGCTGAAAATGTCGCGGAATACATGAGCGTGCATACCTTTTTGACGGGTTGTCGGGGAGTGATAGCACCCTTTATTGCCTTCCAAATGGCGGCCTCCCTGGGGCCGTTCTGGGTAGGCTGTTTGGGGGCTGGAATGATCTTCATCGCAACCGGAATGATCATGCCCGCAATGAGAGATTCACTTCGAAGCGAGAAAAACTTGCCAGCCTAACGAAGATTTGTATTCTCCGCGCCATCGCCGCGAGGCGAGATGAGCCAGCTTAGCTTCAATTGGTAGAGCTCTCGATTTGTAATCGAGTGGTTGTCGGTTCGAGTCCGACAGCTGGCTCCATTTTTCTTTTTCTCTAAAACCTGCGTTCTTTACGCGGGTTTTTTGTTTGATAGTTTTTTCCTAATCAGGAGATGGAAGGAGTTAAACGGCGATTAGATACGCTTCAGACGGTGGAGCTAGCCGATGGGGTAGAGGTCCATCTTCGGACGGCTGGGCCATTTCTGCGGCTGATGGCATTTCTGCTGGATATGCTGATTAAGTTTGGCATCAGTATCGTATTTTATCTTGTCCTGATTCTTTCCTTATCAGCCTTAGGAGACAATGTGACGATGGGGATCATGACTCTGTTCTCTTTCTTTTTGCAGTGGTTTTACGATGTTTTTTTTGAGGTTGGCGCGAAGGGCGCGACTTGGGGTAAACGGGCCGCAGGAATCCGCGTGGTGACTGAAGGGGGGGCGACGGTGTCGATCGGGCAGTCGATGGTTCGGAATATTATTCGGATTGTAGAATTGTATCTTCCGCTGCTTCCGCTGGTGGCGTTTTTCAATCCACGCTTCCAGCGTCTCGGTGATCTAGCGGGTGGAACGCTGGTGGTTTACGCGAAGGAAAATGTCGACCCGGTGTATGCGGGGCCTCCGGCGATGTCGGCGGTTCCGGTGCATGTGCCGCTGACGCGTGAAGAACGCGCGGCGATGATTTCCTTCCGCCACCGGGCTGGTGGGTGGTCAGAAGCACGGCGGGTGGAGTTGACCAATCATTTATCGCCACTGACGGGGCAAGTCGGGGCGAAGGGGGTGGGATCGGTAACGGGAATGGCTCAGTGGTTGGAGGAGGAATCATGAATCGGCAGGAATTTGAACAGCGTAAGACTCAGGGGTGGAATGAGTTCGATCTTAGAGTTAAAGGGCTCGAGAGCCGTGGGCACCCAGTCGAACCGGAGAAGATTCCGGGGTTGTTTCGCCGAATTTGCAGTGATCTTTCGTTGGCGCAGTATCGGATGTATGGAAGTCAGGTCTGTGACCGTCTGAATGATTTATCGATCCGTGGATATCGCTTACTTCATCGGAGAAGTGGGGGATTCGGAGAAGGAACGATTCAGTTTGCGGCTCGGACTTTTCCGCAAGCGGTGCGCCGTGAGTGGCGGCTTTTCGTGCTAGCCTCGCTGGTGTTTTGGCTTCCGCTCTTTTTAGTGTGGTGGTCTGCTTCGCAGGAAATTGCGTGGGTGCAGGCGATTCTCAAGCCGGAAGGGATGGCGAGTATCGACAGCATGTATGGCAAGGAGGCCGATACAGTTGAACATTTGCGGTCCGAGCATGGATCGAACTTCATGATGTTTGCTCATTACATTGGAAATAATGTCGGGATTGATTTCATGATGTTTGCGAGTGGGGTGCTGTGGGGAATTGGGACGCTCTTTTACTTGGTGTTTAACGGCATCTACTTTGGTGCGGTCTTGGGTTACGTCGAATACGCGGGTGATCCTGAAAAGCTTTGGACCTTTGTGGCGAGTCATTCGTCCTTTGAGCTACTAGGGATGATCGTGGTCGGAATGGCTGGGATGAAGATGGGATTCGCGCTGTTGGCGCCGGGGCAGTTCTCGCGTGGGCATGCGTTGGCGCGTGCAGGGCGTGCAGGTTTGCCGCTTTTGATTGGGGGGGCTTCGATGACTTTTCTCGCCGCGATTGTGGAGGGCTTTTGGTCCGCTCAGCCGGTGGCGAAGGAGATTAAGTATGCGGTGGGGATTTTCTTTTGGGTGATGCACGCGGGGTATTTCATTTTTGCAGGAAGGAGATTCCGTGGAGCTTGAAAAAGTGACAGCGGAGATTCGTCCGCGCAGTGAATGGGAGGCGGTTGATCTCGGCCTGAGTCTGGCTCGTGTTCATTTCGGCACGCTCTGGAAAGCGTGGCTAGTAACGGTGCTTCCGGTGTGTGCGGTGATCTTGGCGGCGTTTTACCAAAGCCCGGGTTGGGGAGTTTTTCTCATCTGGTGGCTGAAGCCAATTTGGGATCGGGTGGCGCTCTTTCCTTTGAGCCGAAATCTCTTTGGCGAAGAACCCAAGACCAAGGAGACGATGCGAGTGCTGCCTCAGCAGCTTTGTGAAAACTGGTTGATGGTGATTCTTGGGATCGGTTTCGCAGTGTGCGGGGTGCTGCTACACCCTGATGGAAACGGCTGGCTGATCACAGGGTATTGGCTGTGTTTCATCGGTTGCTTATTTTATCGATCATCTCTCTATCGCTCGCTGGTGCTGCCGGTTCATTTTTTGGAAGGGCTTCGGAAGGATCGGTATCGTGCTCGGACTGATCTTTTGACGCGTAGAAGTTCTGGAACTGGGCTGGCCTTGACGATGATCTGTCTCGTGATGGAAGTGGGGGTTTTTATAAGCCTGTTCTACTTCGTCGAGCTGATGGTTCCTCCGGGGGCAGAGTGGAGTATGGGGCGCGTCTTTGCTGAGTTTTTTGAAGTGGGGCCGGAGTCGCTTCCGCGCTGGCTTGTGATGATGGTGGCTGGAGCTTATGTGGTATCGATGTCGGTAACCTCATGGTTCTACGCAGGCGGTGGATTTGGGCTTTACGTGAATAGTCGGACGAGGACTGAGGGCTGGGATATTGAGTTGGCTTTTAAGCGATTAGGGCAACGTCTTTCCTTGGTTCTGATTGGGGTTGGCTTGTTTTTTATTGCTCCGGATGTGCGGGCTGATTCCGCAAAAGGTCAGATGAGAGAGGTGCTGAAAGATGAGGTTTTCGAAGAGCAGAATCGCACTCAGCGGACCGAAGTCCAAGAGCAGATGGATGAGGTTTTAAAAGACGATGACTTTGATGAGAAATCGCGCACGAGGCGTTCTGATCAAAGTGAGGGCGAGGATGGTTTGACTCTGAATGGTGGAGCGGGAATTTTTGCGGGTGTGGGGCAGGTGATTTTTTGGGCTGTCGCGATCTTTGTGATTGTGGGGGTTGTCTGGTTGATCGTGCATAATTCACAGGCCTTCTCAGGAGGAGCTCCGCTCGCGGAAGGTAAGCGCAAAAAGGTGCGGACTTTGGCTGGGATGAACATCGCGCCGGAGGCCTTGCCGGATGATGTGCACGCGGTGGCGCAGCGGCTTTGGAGTGAAGGGCGGAAGAGGGAGGCTCTCGCGCTCCTTTATCGAGGAGCGATTAGTTCCTTGGTCTCACGTGATTTGGTGGAAATCGAGGAGTCCGATACCGAGATGGATTGCTTACGACGTCTCAAGTTGAGTGGCGTGAAGGAATCGGCGTATTTTGAGAAGCTGACCCAATTTTGGATGGGGATTGCTTACGCGCGGCAAGCACCGGGCGAGACTGAGATGATCGAAATCTGGAGTGGATGGCCGTTTTCTAATCAAGGAGAGAGGAGGCGGTCATGAGATTTTTATGTGGCGTGCTCGCTCTCTTGCTGGTGGCTTGTGGGGGGAAGAACAAGGAACACGAAGAGGAGATTATTCCGACGGGATATGTCGGCCAAGCTCGGGTGAATCCTTACCTTGCGGCGGAGCGCTTTTTAAAAGCCGATGGCTGGAATATCTCGAGCGAGCGGGTTTGGGGAGATTATGGCTACGAGACTTCGACGATCATCCTGCCTGCCAGTTTTTTGACGAGTAAAGGTGTCGCGATGCGGGCGCTCGAATGGGTCGAGGAGGGTGGTTTACTTGTGGTGTTGATGAAAGGTGGGGAGTCTGAGATTAATGATTTTACCCGCTCTTCTTGGAGCTTCTCTCAAGAGGTGACGAAGAAAGTCGGGCTAACGTATTTCATGGAAGAACTCGAGGTTATGAAAGTTGAGATCGGCTTTCAGAAGAAGAGCTCTGGGGAGGCATACGGGAAGCTTTCGACTGATTGGAATGTCGCGACGATTTCCTATTCGGAAGGGGATGAATATTATGAGTATGAAGTCGAGTTTGAAGACCGTGTAGCGTTGTCTTCGGATTTAGGATCCGCTTGGGAATTTGAGAAGGAACAAGGGGCGCGGATGCTTACGACTGATCATGGAGATGGCACGGTGATGTTTCTCGCCCATGCACGACCATTCAGGAATGCATATGTGGATCGCGCGGATCATCCGGAATTTTTGCAAGTGGTCGCAGGTTGGAATACTTACCGAGGGGATGGTAAGATTGTCTTCCTGTATGGCTCGAGCACCTCGTTTTTTGACCTGCTGTGGCAGCAAGCTTGGCCTGCGATTATCGCGGGAGCGATCCTGCTCTTGGTCTGGCTGTGGATGCGAATACCGCGTTTTGGTCCGGTGAAGGAAGATGATTTTACTTACCGTCGACCATATGGCGATGGCTTGAAAGCAGCCGCGAGCTTTATTTGGAGGAAGAAAGCATTGGAATATTACTTAAAGCCACTCCGCTCGAGTCTCCAAGGGAACCTGAATCCTGGTGAAGTCGTCGCGAAACTAGCCCGCGAATCTGACCTTTCTGCTGAAGAAATTCAGCAAGCTCTCTACTCCAAAACCTTCAAAGAACCTGGTGCAATTACCCGCATGGTGAAGCATCTCCAACTCCTCCTGAAACGATGAATTCCGAAGAACCCGCTCCGCAAATCCCGACCGATCAGCCGTTGCATACGCCTGACTTTTCTCAAGTGACCAATCTCGCTGCTCGTCTGCATGCCGAGGTTTCCAAGGTCGTTTTTGGCCAGCAACAAACAGTCACTCAAGTGGTCGCGGCACTTTTAGCCGGAGGCCATGTCTTGTTGGAAGGAAAGCCAGGGCTTGGAAAAACTCACATGGTTTTGGCTCTCGCGAGCACCTTTGGAGGAAAGTTTGGTCGGATTCAGTTCACTCCTGATATGATGCCCTCAGATGTCACTGGTTTTACCCTGTTTGATATGAAGAGTCAGACCTTTCAGACACGAAGAGGGCCAGTGTTTACCAACTTACTTTTGGCGGATGAGATCAACCGTGCTCCAGCGAAAACACAGGCGGCCTTACTTGAGGTGATGCAGGAAGTTCAGGTGACAATCGATGGTGAATCACTGCCAGTGGAGCCTCCGTTTTTGTGCTTTGCGACGCAGAATCCGATTGAACAAGAGGGGACGTATCCGCTTCCGGAGGCTCAGTTGGATCGTTTTTTAATTAAGGTGGTGATCGATTACCCAACGCTCGAGGATGAGCGCGAAGTGGTCTCGCAAGTCACCTCAGAAGCCCATGGGGCAGGAGTGAATCCACGCTCGGTGGAGCAAGTCTGTGATAGCGTTTCGATCATCGAAGCTCAGAAGATGACAGCGGAAGTAAGAGTCGTTCCGGAGGTGGTAGATTATGCTATTCGTCTGACACGCTACACGCGAGAAGCTCCAGGGTTTAGCCTCGGGGTTGGAACGCGTGGTGCAATTAGCCTCGTGCAGTTAGCTAAGGCTTACGCGGTGATTTCAGGGCGGGGCTACGTCATTCCTGATGACATCAAATCAGCCGCGCTTCCGGTCTTTCGTCACCGTGTCCAAGTGGCGCCCGAAGTGGCGATCAGTGGCCAAAAAGTGGATGACCTCTTAGTGAAAACTCTCGAAAATGTAGAGGCCCCGCGCACTTAATCGATGTCTCTGCGACCAACCAGATGGCTTGTCCGCCTCCTAATTCTCTGGGCCTTGCTCGGACTGGCTGCGAGTTTTTGGGATCCTGCGCTTTCGCTGTGGAAAATTTCTGGAGCAGTGCTGGCGGGGATTGCGATGTTTGATGCCTGTTGTGCCTTTGCGATTAAGAAATTGCGTGTTGTTCGGGATCTTCCTCGGCGATTTGCACTCGGGGTGGAAGGGGAAGTGAAGGTGAGGGTAGTTAATACCTTATCCTTTGGTCAGACTTTTGAAGTTTATGACGGGGTGCCTTCATGTGCGGATTGTCGGGAGCTTCCATTTCGAGGGAGAGTGAAAAAAGGCGGTTATATCGATGTGGTTTATCCGGTGACACTGCAGGAGCGAGGAGAGACCGTTTTTGGGCAGACGCATCTCTTACAAAGCTCGCTTTTGCAACTTTGGAATCGTCGTGTGTTGGTCGGAGAAGAAGAGGTCACCAAAGTTTATCCCAATTATCAGCCGGTGTTGGGATACGCCCTTCTTGCGATGGAACATCGCCAGGAGCAGAGTGGGATTGTGCGGAAGAATCGCGCGGGCTTGAGCCGTGATTTTCATCAGCTGCGTGATTACCAAATGGGCGATACGATGGCGCAGATCGATTGGAAGGCGTCATCGAAGCGGCAGACTCTGATCAGTCGCGATTTCCAAGAGCAGCGTGACCAATCCGTGATTTTGATGGTTGATAGTGGCCGCCGCATGCGGACCTTGGAAGGGGCACTCTCACAATTTGATCACTGTCTTAACTCGATGCTGCTGCTCAGTTATATCGCTCTTCGACAAGGAGACCATGTGGGTATTTTGAGCTTCGGCGGCACAGACCGTTGGCTTCCTCCAGTCAAGGGAGCACATGCGATGACGACTGTTTTGAATCATCTCTACGATTATGATACGGCACCGTTTCCGAGTGACTTTAGTGAAGCCGTTCAGCGTTTACTCAATCATCAAAGGAAGCGTGCGCTGGTGGTGATTTTGACAAACCTTCGAGGTGAGGATTGCGATGATCTTCAGGAGCCATTGCGAAAACTCCGGCAGAAGCATCCGGTAGTGCTTGCCAACCTTCGTGAGTCGGGAATCGACCAGATGTTGGATGACGAAGTGCAGACCTTTGACGATGCGCTCGGTTATCTTGCGGCAAGCGATTATGCGCGCGAGCGCGAGCAGACGCTTTCGACTCTCCGATCGAATGGCATCATTACGATTGATGAGACCGCTCAGTCTTTTCCGGTGGCACTGGCAAACTGCTATCTTGAGACACGAGAAATTATTTAGATTTGAATTTGTGAGTTGCGCTCCATCCTTGAAATGCCGCACTCAAAAAAGTGACATCACTCAATCATCTGATTGAATCTTTCTTCATTCAGAACAGCGACTCCGAGGCCTTCTGCTTTGGTAAGCTTTGATCCTGCAGATTCTCCGGCGAGGAGGAAGTCAGTTTTGGTCGAGACTGAGCCGGAGACTTTGCCTCCTTTATCTTCGATCATTTTTTTGAAGTGGGAGCGCGATTGAGAGAGGGTTCCGGTAATCACGAATGTTTGCCCTACGAAAGGAAGTTCAGCGGAGGCTTCATTTGGAGGGATGGGAGCGAAGTTTTCTGACTTGGGATCGATTCCAAGTTCGCGGAATCGGCTCAGCACGGCTTGGCCAGCCTCGGAATCGAAAAAATTTTTCAAGCTTTGCGCGGCGACGGGGCCGAGGCTGTCATCGATTTGGAAATCCTTGAGGCGTGGGTGATTCTCTTTCTTGCGCTTCGATTTCTGAAGCTCTTCAAAATCTGGGAGTCCGGCGAGGTCGGCGATGATTTGAGAA